>NZ_JAFEHE010000030.1:0-179426 GCF_016887925.1 Pseudomonas sp. MIL9
ACAAGGGACGGTGGTGTTTCAAATGACGGCGGTAGAACGCTGTCACCCTCCTGTAGGAGCGAGCCTGCTCGCGATGGTCGTGAACGATAACGCGTAAAACCGGTTGTCCTGCGGTGCCCGCAGGTTTTTCGCGAGCAGGCTCGCTCCCACAGGATTCGCTCGAATAACCAGCCAGATAGTCTTCCTCCATTTCCAGCCAGTAAGGGCAACCATGCCAAATCAAGCCCCCACCCAGGCTTCCCCTCCCCGCGCCTTGCGCTGGGCAGTGGCCGGCTCGGTGATCGTGATGATCGCTGCCGGTGGCCTGTTCTATTACGCCTCGAAAATGGCCGCCGACAAGCGCCAGGCCAACCACGACGAAGTCCTGGTGATCATCGACCCGCACAGCTGCGAGCCGAATGCCCTGACGGTTCCGGCCGGCCATGCCAGCTTCCGCATCGTCAATCGATCCGATCGCGCCGTCGAATGGGAAATCCTCGATGGCGTGCTGGTAGTCGAAGAGCGGGAAAACATCGCACCCGGCCTGAGCCAAGTGATCAACGCCAACCTGTTGCCCGGCAACTACGCCATCACCTGCGGTCTGCTGAGCAACCCGCGCGGCACCTTGCACGTCACGCCGACAGCGGCTTCCGAAGCGGCGGCCAAGGCCAGGCCGTCGATGGTGGCGTTCGTCGGGCCGTTGTCGGAGTTCCGTGTGTACCTGAGCAGCCAGGGCACAGCGCTGATCAAAGCCGTCACCGCCCTTGAGCAAGCCATTGCAGCCCGCGATCTCAGCCAGGCCCAAGCCTTGTACGTGCCGGCCCGAGCCGCGTATCAACGCCTGGCCCCGGCCGCCCAGCGCCTGGCCGAGCTGGACAACGGGATCAACGCCCGTGCCGACTACTTCGAACAACGCGAGCAAGACCCCGGGTTCGTCGGTTTCCATCGCCTCGAATACGCGCTGTTCCAGCAACGCAACCTCGACGGCCTGGCACCGGTCTCTCAGCGCCTGTTAGCGGACGTGACCACCCTCAAGCAACAGCTGCTGGCCCAGTCCCTGCCACCGGAGCAACTGGTGAGCCTTGTCGTGCGCAACCTCAACGGCATCGCCGAGGTGCGCGCCCGCAGCGGTGAAGAAGAACGTTACAGCCACATTGATCTGAATGGCTTCGCCGCCAATCTCGACGCCGCACGCAAGGTCGTCGACCTGCTGCGTCCGTTGCTGGCCAAATCCGCCGCCGACCTGCTGCCGCAGATCGACAGTGCGCTCAGCGCGTTTGACACCGAGCTCAACGGTTTCAAGGTCAACGACGGCTACGCCAGCTACGACAGTGTCGGCACAGCGCAACGCCAACAGATCGCCGACAAGGCCAAGGCACTGGCCGCTGCACTCGATGGAATCGACCCCGCCCTTGGCCTTTCCGGCCTCTAAGCAGAAGACGACTGATCAATGAACGATTCAGAACAACTCAACCTCCAGCGGCGCCGGGTATTAATGGGCATGGGTGCTGCTGGTGTCGCCCTGGCCGGCTCCGCGCTGAGCTGCCCGGCCATGGCCGCCAGCCCCGCACAAGTCACCGAGGCGCCGAGCAGCGACCACACGCAAGACCGCCACGAATTCCACGGCAAACACCAGACGGGCATCGTCACCCCGCGCCCGGCGTCCGGCATGCTGGTGTCGTTCGATGTGCTGGCCAGCGATCGCGAGGATCTGGAGCGACTGTTTCGCACCCTAAACCAACGCATCGATTTTTTGATGAAGGGCGGCCCGGTCACCCAGGTCGACCCGAAGTTGCCACCCATGGATTCGGGCATTCTCGGCCCGATTGTGACCCCGGATAACCTGACCATCACCGTGTCGGTAGGCGCCTCATTGTTCGATGAGCGCTTCGGTCTGGCCAATGCCAAGCCCAAGCGCCTGACGCGCATGATCGGTTTTCCCAACGATGCGCTGGAGGCTGATTGCTGCCACGGCGACCTGAGCCTGCAGTTCTGCTCCAACACCACCGACACCAACATCCACGCCTTGCGCGACATCGTGAAAAACCTTCCGGACCTGCTGCTGGTGCGTTGGAAACAGGAAGGCAGCGTGCCGCCCCAGGCCCCGGCAAAACCCGGTGTGCCAGCTCAGAGCGCGCGCAACTTCCTGGGCTTTCGTGACGGCTCGGCCAACCCCGATTCCAACAATGCCAACACCATGGACAGCATCGTCTGGATTCAACCCGGCTGCGACGAGCCGGCCTGGGCTGCCAACGGCAGCTATCAGGCGGTGCGGATCATCCGCAACTTCGTCGAGCGCTGGGATCGCACGCCGTTGCAGGAACAGGAAAGCATTCTCGGCCGGATCAAAAGCACCGGTGCGCCCATGGGCGGTACCCATGAGTCGCAAGTGCCGGACTACAGCAAGGACCTGCATGGCAAGTTGACCAGACTCGACGCGCACATCCGCCTGGCCAATCCGCGCACCGCCACGACCCAGGCCAACCTGATCCTGCGCCGGCCGTTCAACTACTCCAATGGCGTGAACAAGAACGGCCAGCTGGACATGGGCTTGCTGTTCATCTGCTACCAGGCCGACCTGGAGAAAGGCTTTATCACCGTGCAAACCCGACTCAACGGCGAGCCACTGGAGGAGTACCTGAAGCCGGTCGGTGGCGGCTATTTCTTCACCCTGCCCGGTGTCACCGGCGATAAGGATTTCATCGGTCGCTCACTGCTCGACGCCACACAACCCACAACAACCGCGTAACCACCCAACACGGAACCGTCCCATGAAACAGTCGCCACTCGCGTTACTGCTGACCCTCGGCTTGCTCACCACACCGCTTGCGGCTTTCGCGGCAACGGCGCCGCTGGAGCTGGTGCAGCCGATTTCGGACTACAAGATCTACGTCACCGAACAACTGGATGAACTGGCCAGCCACACCCGGCAGTTCACCGATGCGGTGAAAAAAGGTGATCTGGCCACCGCGAAAAAACTCTATGCGCCGACCCGTGTTTACTACGAATCGATCGAGCCGATTGCCGAGCTGTTCAGTGATCTCGACGCGTCCATCGACTCCCGCGTCGATGACCACGAGAAAGGCGTGAAAGCTGAAGACTTCACCGGCTTTCACCGCATCGAATACGCGCTGTTTTCGCAAAACAGCACCCAGGGACTGGGCGAACTGGCCGACGGTCTGGACAAAGACATCAAAGACCTGCAAACCCGCGTCGCCGGCCTGACGTTCCCGCCGGAAAAAGTCGTCGGCGGTGCCGCTGCGCTGCTTGAAGAAGTGGCCGCCACCAAGATCTCCGGCGAAGAAGATCGCTACAGCCACACCGACCTCTATGACTTCCAGGGCAACATCGACGGCGCGAAGAAAATCGTCGACCTGTTCCGCCCGCCAATCGAAAAACAGGACGCGGCATTCATCGCCAAAGTCGACAAGAACTTTGCCACGGTGAACAGGATTCTGGCCAAGTACAAAACTGCGGGCGGCGGTTTCGAGACTTACGACAAGGTGAGTGAAAACGACCGCAAGGCGCTGGTCGGGCCGGTGAATACACTGGCTGAGGATCTGTCGACCTTGCGTGGGAAACTGGGGCTGAACTGAATGCAGTAGCGACTGGAAGGGCCTCATCGCGAGCAAGCTCGCTCCCACGGATTGTTGAGTCAAACCACAATGACGTGATCGGCATCAAACCCTGTGGGAGCGGGCTAGCCCGCGATGGCGTCAGCCGCCGCGCTACCGTTTTTAGAGGATTCGGTAGAGCAAGCGCTCAATACGCACCCGGCTCACACGCTTGAGGAACTTCGCCACTCCGGTCGGGTAGTCCGGCAAGGTTTGCAGGTCCTGGAAGCGCTCGATACGCCGGGTGTGCTGGAAAATCTGCGCCAGTTCCGTGCGCCGCGGTGCCTGCAACTCGCCTTTCGGATCATCGATCAGCAAGCCGTTTTCCAGATCGAGACGAAACGCCCGAGGGTTGAGGTTGTTGCCGGTCAGCAAGGTGTAGCGCTGGTCGATCCACATGCCCTTGAGGTGATAGGTGTTATCGCCGTCCAGCCACAGGTGCAGGTTCAACTGGCCACTGTCGATGTTGCGTTGATGGCGCTTGGCGAACCGGCGCAGGCTGATTTCGTACAGGTAAGGCAGCGCCGAAATCACCTTGAACGGCTCGCTCGGCGGGATATAGAAGTCGTTGGCGGTCTTGTCGCCGACCACGATGTCGATCTTCACCCCACGCGCCAATGCCCGGTTAACCTCCCGAATCACCGCCAATGGCAGATTGAAATAGGGCGTGCAGATGGTCAGTTGCTGCTGGGCGCTGGCGATCAATTCACAAATCACCCGGTTCAACGGGTTGTTCTTGCCGACCCCGAGCAACGGGCTCACCGACAAACCAGTCCTGTCCGTGGTGCCCTGGGTGGTGTCGTACGCCGCGTGCTTGAGTCGGCTGCGCAGGTCGCCAATGTCGCTGCGCAGGCTGCGGGTGGTCGGCAGGTTCGGCAGATCCAGGCGATGCACGGCCTTGGAAGCCACCAGGCCGTGTTGAACCAGATGCTGCATCGAATCGGCCAGGTCACGGTTCTGCAACAGGTGATAACGGTCGTAGCGGTACTTGTCGAACTTGTGCAGGTAGACGTTGTTCAGGCTCGCGCCGCTGTAGATCACGCAATCATCGATCACGAAACCCTTCAGATGCAGGACGCCGAACAGTTCGCGGGTCTGCACGGGCACGCCATACACCGGCACTTCGCTGGCGTGGGTGCGGGTCATTTCCTGATACCAGGCCGAGTTGCCCGGTTGCTTGCCGGCACCGATCAGGCCGCGCTGGGCGCGCAACCAGTCGACGACGACCACCACGTCCAGTTCCGGACGCGCCCGTTTGGCAGCGTGCAAGGCATCGAGAATTTCCTGGCCGGCCTCGTCCTGTTGCAGGTACAGCGCAACGATATAAATGCGCCGGGTTGCACTGGCGATTTTCTCCAGCAGGCAACGGCGGAACTCGGCAGCGCCAGAGAGGAAGGTGACGGCATCGGCGGTCAGCGGAAAACTGCGCAGTTTGGGCAGCAGAGAGCGTTTGAAAAGCGACGGCATAGGGCTCGCAGTGGGTCGAATCCAAAGAGGTTGAGAGCTTACACCATGGATCGGTTCGGGTCTTGTGGCTGTCTGTCCTGACGTCATCGAAGGCCAGCCAGCGATGGCCATTTCATGACTGGCAAAAATAGTAATTGACCAAGGAGAACGATCGTTCTACTGTTCGTTCCATGAACGAAATCACAAACAACGACACGCGCGACATCATTCTGGACGTCACCGAAAAGCTGATCTACAAAAGTGGCATCGCCGCCACGGGCATGGATCTTCTGGTGAAGACCGCCGGCGTCTCCAGAAAGAGCGTCTACCGCTACTTCGCCAACAAGGAGGCGCTGACAGTCGCGGCCCTGCAACGCCGGGATCAACGCTGGATGCACTGGTACAGGAGCGCGGTCGACCAGGCCGAAACCCCGGCAGACCGGTTGCTCAATCTGTTTACCGTGCTCAAGTCCTGGTTCTGTTCCGAAGGCTTTCGCGGTTGCGCGTTCATCAATACCAGCGGCGAAACCGGTGATCCGCAAGACCCTGTTCGCCTGGTCGCCAAAGACCACAAACAGAAGCTGCTCGACTACGTGTGCGAGCTGTGTACCGAACATGGCGCCGAAGATCCGCAGACGCTGGCCAAGCAGTTGCTGATCCTGATTGACGGGGCCATTACCGTCGCACTTGTCATGGGTGACTACAGTGCCGCCGATCATGCGCAATGTGTGGCACGCAAGTTATTGGCGCTGTAACTGCTTGATCAAGACCGACAACGTTGTTGAACGTTCATTTGATACGGAGATATCCAATGTCTAACGCTGAAGTTCGTCCGCCATTGCCGCCCTTTACCCGTGAATCCGCCATCGAAAAGGTCCGCCTGGCCGAAGACGGCTGGAACTCCCGCGATCCGCAGCGTGTGTCGCTGGCCTATACCCTGGACACCCAATGGCGAAACCGCGCCGAGTTCGCCCACAACCGCGAAGAGGCCAAAGCCTTCTTGACCCGTAAATGGGCCAAGGAACTGGACTATCGCCTGATCAAGGAACTCTGGGCGTTCACTGACAACCGCATCGCTGTGCGTTATGCCTATGAATGGCACGACGATTCGGGCAACTGGTTCCGTTCCTACGGCAACGAAAACTGGGAGTTCAATGAAGACGGCCTGATGGCCCGGCGCTTCGCCTGCATCAACGACCTGCCGATCAAGGAAAGCGAGCGCAAGTTCCGCTGGCCGCTGGGCCGCCGCCCGGATGATCACCCGGGCTTGTCCGACCTGGGCTTGTAACACTGGCCCCTGGCAGGCACTGGCAAGCCAGTACCTGCCGGGGTTGAGGTGCTCAGGCGACCGCTGCGGTCTGCCGGGACAATGCTTCGGCCTCCAAGGCCCTTACCAGTGGCAATACCCGCTGGCCGAAATACTCCACTTCTTCTTGAAAGTGCAGAAACCCCGCCAATACCAGATCCACGCCCACCGCTTTGAGCGCCACGATTCGCTCGGCGATCTGTTGTGGCGTGCCGATCAGATTGGTCTTGAAACCATCGTTGTATTGCACCAGATCCTCAAACGTCGATTTCGCCCAGTTGCCCTCGCCCTCCGGCGATGCCCGGCCGGCTTGTTTCGCCGCGTCGCCAAAGGCATTCACCGCCTCCGGGTCGGCCTGATCGATGATCTGTGCCAGCACTTCCCGCGCCTCCTCTTCGGTATCGCGGGCGATCACGAATGCGTTCACCCCGATCTTGACTGAATGATTGTTCGCCGCCGCCTTGGCGCGAATGTCATCGACCTGGGCCTTGATGCCTTCCGGGGTGTTGCCGTTGGTGAAATACCAGTCCGACGCCCGCGCGGCCATGTCCCGCGCGGCACGGGAACTGCCACCCTGGAAGATTTCCGGGCGCCCCAGGGGTTTGGGTTTGAGGCTGTAGTTATCGAAGCGGTAGAAGTCGCCGCGAAAGGTGAAGTTGTCCTGGGTCCAGATGCCTTTGAGTGATCGGATGAACTCTTCGGAGCGGCGATAGCGCTCATCGTGTTCCAGCCAGTGTTCGCCGATGGCCTGGAACTCGCCCTTGAACCAGCCGCTGACGACATTGATCGCCACCCGGCCATTGGTGAGTTGATCGATGGTAGCCAGTTGCTTGGCCGCCAGCGCCGGTTGCCAAGGGCCTGGCAGGATCGCGGCGATGACTTTGAGCTTGGTCGTTGCCGCCAGCAGTGCATGGCTGAAGGCGACCGATTCATGCTGGTACTCGGCGCCGTAACCGGCGGTGAAACGAATCTGTGTCAGGGCATATTCAAACCCCGCTTCTTCTGCCAGTTGTGCCAGCTTGCGGTTGTAGTCGATACCCCAGTGGGTACGTTGTTCGATCTTGCTGACCACCAGCCCACCGCTGACGTTCGGCACCCAGTAGGCAAATTTCACGGCTTGCTGACTCATTGGCGTTTCCTCGGGACATTAGGGTTTGTCCTGAGGCATGAGCAGCAAGCGTGCCAGCCCGGAAGTCAGCACTGTGGCTCGGGAGCCTGGTCCCGCCGGGCTGCGCAGCGGCCCCAAATTTTAATGAGCGCTGCGCACTCAAGCGCGAGCAAGCTCCCTCGCCACAAAACCGCCTCACCGGACAATTTGCTGATGCACTGTTGGCCTGACAACAGTTGAAACCACCGCAAACTCAAGGGCGCCCAGTAAATCCGCACAGAACGGGTCCGGCATGGACCCTGCAATCCCCCTTGGCAGACGCAACGCTTTTTCTGCCCAGCCAAGGAGTTGTCCCATGACCGAACACCAGGTAATCAACCCGCTGTCCACCGGCGCCGACTATCAAACCCTCGCCGCGAAGTACCGGCCGATTTTCCAGCGCATCGCCGACGGCGCCCTCGAACGCGAACAGTCGCGCACCCTGCCCTATGAGCCGATTCAATGGCTCAAGGACGCCGGATTCGGCGCAGTGCGGGTGCCGATTGAATACGGCGGCGGTGGTGCTTCGGTGCCGCAGTTGTTCGAGCTGCTGATCGAACTGGCCGAAGCCGACTCCAACGTTCCCCAGGCACTGCGCGGCCACTTCGCCTTTGTCGAGGATCGTCTCAACGCCCCATACGGCCCGTCGCGAGATGTCTGGTTCAAACGCTTCGTCGAGGGCGACATCGTCGGTTGCGCCTGGACTGAAATCGGTGCCGTCGAGGTTGGCGATGTCGTGACCAAAGTCACGCCCCATGGCGATCAATGGCGGCTCAACGGTGAGAAGTTCTACAGCACTGGCAGCCTGTTCTCCGACTGGATTGACGTCTACGCCCAGCGCAGCGACACCGGTGGCGACGTCATTGCCGCCGTGCGCACGCGCCAGCCGGGCATCGTGCAGAGCGACGACTGGGATGGCTTCGGCCAACGCACCACCGGCAGCGGAACATCGCGCTTTGTCGATGCCGTGGTGGACGCCGAGAACGTCATCGACTTCGCGACCCGCTTCAAATACCAGACTGCGTTCTATCAGCTCGTGCTCCTGGCCACACTGGCGGGCATCGGCCGTGCGGCATTGCGTGATGTTTCGCGTCACGTGCGCGAACGCCAGCGCATCTACAGCCATGGCAACGCACAACGTGTCAGCGATGACCCGCAGGTCCAGCAAGTGGTCGGCAATATTGCCGCGTGGGTGTATGCCGCCGAAGCCAGCGCCCTGAGAGCCGCGCTACCGGCGCAGGAGGCCTACCTGGCGCGTTTCGCCGGTGACGACGAACGGGAAACCGCAGCGAATGTGGCCGCGGAAATCGAATCGGCGAAAGCGCAAGTGGTGGTCACGGAGCTGATCCAGCGGGCGACCACCGAGCTGTTCAATGCGTTGGGGGCTTCGGATATTCGCCAGGGCAAATCGCTCGACCGGCATTGGCGCAATGCGCGGACCGTGTCGTCGCATAATCCGCTGATCTACAAGGCACGGATTGTCGGGGATTGGACGATCAACGGAACCGAGCCACCGTTTGTGTGGCAGATCGGCAATGGGCCGCAGCTTAAATGATGTGCCGCCAGGGCTGACGCCTTCGTCGGGTCGCCGCCAAAGGTGGATGTGGGTAAGATGTGAGCCCTCCCCGCATTCCACCTTTGGCACCTCGCCGAATAAGCCGATTCCATGCCTTTCGAACTCAGCGTTGACCTCACCACCCTCGCCATTCTCGCCCTTGTCGCCTTTGTAGCGGGCTTCATCGACGCCATTGCCGGCGGTGGTGGCCTGTTGACCACCCCGGCGTTGCTGACCGCAGGCCTGCCACCGCACCTGGTCCTGGGCACCAACAAGCTCAGCTCGACCTTCGGCTCCGCCACCGCCAGCTTTACCTTCTACCGCCGCAAGCTGTTCCATCCCAGGCAGTGGACTCACGCCATCGTCGGCACGCTGGTTGGCGCCCTGAGCGGTGCCGTGGTTGCCCACTACCTGCCGGCCGAATGGCTGAACAAGATGCTCCCGGTGATCGTCTTTGCCTGCGGTGTCTATCTGTTGTTTGGCGGAACGCCGAAAGCCCCGCTGGACAGCGACGCGCCGATCAAGAAAACCTGGCAATCGACCCAAGGCTTCAGCCTCGGCTTCTATGATGGTGTGGCCGGTCCCGGCACCGGGGCGTTCTGGACTGTCAGCAGCCTGCTGCTCTACCCCATCGACCTGGTGAAAGCCAGCGGCGTGGCGCGCAGCATGAACTTCGTCAGCAACGCGGCGGCGCTGTCGATCTTCATTTTTTCCGGTCAGGTGGACTGGGTCATCGGCTTGAGCATGGGCTCGTCTTTGATGGTCGGCGCCTTCTTCGGCGCTCGCACCGCCATCAGTGGCGGCGCGAAATTTATTCGTCCGGTGTTCATCACCGTGGTGTTGGGCCTGACCGTGCGCCTAGCCTGGCAACACTGGTTCAGCGTGGCCTAACCGCCGCGCCACGTAGACGTCGATCAGGTAACGGGCTATCGAGCGTGACGCCGGCAACGGCGGCAGCTCGTGCACGTTGAACCACTGGGCGTCTTCGATCTCGTCTTCCTGGCAGACGATCTCGCCGCCAGCGTATTCAGCATGGAAGCCGAGCATCATCGAGTGCGGGAACGGCCAGCACTGGCTGCCCATGTACTGGATGTTCCTGACCTCGATCCGCACCTCTTCGCGCACCTCGCGAATCAGGCAATCCTCGGCGGACTCACCCGGTTCGGCAAAGCCCGCCAGCGTGCTGTAGACCCCGCTGACAAACCGTGGCGAACGCGCCAGCAGGATTTCGTCGCCACGGGTCACCAGCACGATCATGCTCGGCGAGATCCGTGGATAGCTGCGCAGATCGCAGGGCTGGCAATACATCGCCCGTTCGCGCGGCACCTGATGCATGGCTTGCCCGCAATTACCGCAAAAGCGGTGCTCACGGGCCCAGGTGCCGATCTGTGCGGCGTACGCGAGCACCTTGTACACCGTGTGATCGCCTTCGAGCATGAACGCCCGCAAGCCTTTCCACTGACAGCCCGGGACTTCGCTGTGGCTGCGCAATTCCAGCAGATACACCGGCTCGCCCTCGAGATGACCGATGCCATGCTCGGCCAGAATCGCCAGGTCCTGGCGCTTGAGCCATTCACGGGGGAACAGCGCGCCATTGTCATCGAACAGAAAGCCTTCGGGGCTGCGCGCCACGGCCCAGCCGCCGGGTTGATCGGTGTCCAGTACTGCAGTGGTCCAGCGTGAAGTCATTTTTCAATCAATCCAGAAATTCGGGTTTCTGTTTGCTCATATGGGCGGCCATGGCCACGCGCAAGTCAGTGGATTGCAACATGGCGGCGTTCCAGGTGGCGACGTATTCCAGGCCATCATCGATGCGGTGATCGCGCATGTAGCTGATCATTTCCTTGGTGCCGGTAACGGCAATCGGCGACTTGCCGGCGATCTCGCGGGCAATGCCCATCACGCCATCAAGCAGGCTGGCGTTGTCGCTGTAAACGCGATTGACCAGGCCCATGCTCCGCGCCTCTTCGGCACCAAAGGTGCGACCAGTGTAAGCCAGTTCGCGCAGCATGCCGTCACCGATGATCCGCGGCAAGCGTTGCAGCGTGCCGACGTCAGCGGCCATGCCGATGTCGATTTCCTTGATCGAGAATTGCGCATCTTCGGCGGCGTAGCGCATGTCGCTAGCGGCGATCAGGTCAATCGCACCGCCCAGGCAGTAGCCTTGAATGGCGGCCAGTACCGGTTTGCGGCAGTTGTCGACGGCATTGAACGACGCTTGCAGGTTGAGAATCTTGCGCCGCAGCAGGCGCGCATTGCGCCCGACGTCCTTGCCCATTTCATTGGCCACGCCCGCCAGCATCATCAGGTCGATGCCCGACGAAAAATGTTTGCCGGCACCACTGAGGACCACCACCCGCACCTCGTCGGTGTCGTCGATCCACTGGAAGATCTCGACGATTTCGCTCCAGAACGCAGCATTCATCGAGTTGATCTTTTCCGGACGGTTGATCTGTACATGGGCGATTTTATCGACCAGTTCGACGTTGAATGCTGTGTATTGGGACATGCCAGTGATCCTTTAGCGGGCAAAAAAGAGGCCCGAACTATAACAAGGCACTGCGGTGGGCAGTAAGGCAGCGGTTCGGCCAAAAGCGGGACTTCTCGACGATCGCCCGATCAAGCATGCCCCCCTCGATTTGAGAGCGCCTTGCAAAGAAACCCGGAATGAAATGAATAATTGTTCGCCCTGCAGTGTTTACCTTTTGACGGGCACCAGCAGAACATTTCGACGTTTTCGGCCTGTTCGATGTCCCGGCCCTGATTCCTGTGGAGCATTGTCCATGAATAGCCGTTTTTCAGTTTTCATCGCACCGCTGTTGATTGCCACCGCGCTGACCAGTTCCCTGGCGCTGGCCCACGGCGATGAAGACGCCCCCGCCAAGCCCGAATGCCCTCGAGGCCAGGTTTTAGATAAAAAAACGCAAAAATGCGTCCTGCAGACCAGTAAAGCGGTGTCTGATGCCGACCGTACCGATTACGCTTATCAATTGGCCAAGGACAATCGCTATGAAGAAGCGCTGGCGTTGCTCGATACGCTCAAAGACCCCAACACTGCCAAGGCGTTAAACTATCGCGGCTATGCCACGCGTAAACTGGGGCGCACTGACGAAGGTATCGGTTACTACCTGCAATCGGTCAAACTCGACCCGCAGTACGCGAGGGTCCGCGAGTACCTCGGCGAAGCCTATGTGGTCAAAGGCCGGCTGGACCTGGCCCAGGAACAGTTGCAACAGATCAAGTCGATCTGCGGCAACACTTCCTGCGAGGAATACCAGGACCTGTCTGAAGCCATCCACGATTCATCGAAAACCTGACATCCCGAACGGACGGAGGTCGCCATCGCCAGCGATCAGGCAATACGGGCAGAGCTGAGCCAGCACCTGGCGCGTTTATGGCGCTACGGCCTGCTGTTGTCCCGACAACGGCATGTCGCCGAAGACCTGGTGCAGGCCACTTGCGTGCGCGCGCTGGAACGGGCCGGGCAATACGAACCGGGGACGCGGATGGACCGCTGGCTGATGAGCATCCTGCATTCGATCTGGATCAACGAAGTGCGCGCGCGGCGGGTGCGTCAGGGGCAAGGCACGGTCGATACCGACAATGCGTTGTCGTTTGACGGAGAGCACGTGGCGCAAACCCATGTGCTGGCGTCGCAGGTCATTCGCCGCGTCGATGCGCTGCCCGAGGCGCAACGGGAAACGGTGTTTCTGGCCTATGTCGAGGGTCTGTCCTATCGCGAGGTCGCCGAAGTGTTGCAAGTCCCCATCGGCACGGTCATGAGTCGCCTGGCAGCGGCCCGGGTGAAACTCGCCGAATACCCGCCGTTGCAATCGGTGCCGACCCCTTCCAGCGGAGAACGTCGATGAACGCGAAACTCTCGGATGAGCAACTGGTGGCCTATCTGGATGACCAGCTCGATACCGAACAGCGGGCACGCATCGACGCGGCCATTGCCGAAGACCCGATGATCGGCCTGCGCCTGCAATGGCTGGATCGCAGCAGCCTGCCGTTCAAGGAAGCGTTCAATCAACTGAATCGGCAGGCTCCCGTGGATCGCCTGCAAGCCATGCTCGACACCCTTCCCTCGCCGGCCCGTCCACCGCTCAGCCGTCGCTGGTTCCTGGCGGCAGCGGCCGGGCTGGTGGCCGGTGGCGTGCTGGCGGACCGGCTGTTCCTGGGCTGGCAGGAAAGTCAACAAACCAGCAACTGGCGCGGGCTGGTGGCCGACTATATGGCGCTCTACGTGCCGCAGACCCTGGACCATTTGCCCAGCGATGAAAGCACTCAACGCGCGCAATTGCAGACCCTCGACGAGCATCTGGGCCTTAAACTCGCACCCGCGCAGTTGAGCTTGCCCCGGGTCGAATTCAAGCGCGCACAAATCCTTGAATACGATGACGTGCCGATCGCCCAGATCACCTACCTCGACCCGGTCCATGGCCCGCTGGCGCTGTGCATCACCCTTTCCAGCAGCGGCAGCCGACATGTCGCCCGGGAGCGTCGGCACGGGTTGAACATTGTCTATTGGTCGGACATGCATCACGCCTGGATGCTGATCGGCCATAACCCGGCGCCAGAACTGGAGGCGATGGCCACGACGCTGCGCAGTCGATTGAACGCCTGACCCTCTGGTATGCACGAATCAATGTGGCGAGGGAGCTCGCTCCCGCTCGGCGGCGCAGCCGTCGTAAAAACTTTGACAGGTATGCAGTGTCACGCCGGCGTCGGCAACCACAAGCGGAATCGCGCCCCGCCCAGCGGCGATGCTTCGACGGTCAAGGTACCGCCCTGCGCCTCCAGTGCCCGACGACTGATCGCCAGCCCCAGGCCAAACCCGCCTGTGGCGCGGTCACGACTGCGATCCAGCCGATAGAACGGCTCGAAAATCCGTTCACGCTGATCATCCGGAATGCCGATGCCGTCATCGTCGACCCAGATCTCACAGCCTTGGGGACACACCTGCACGCCAATCTGGATGCGTTTTTCACAGTAGCGCATGGCGTTGCGCAGCAGGTTCTGCAGGGCGCGGGCGGTCAGGCGCGGGTCGAGGCTGAAGCGTTCGAGCTGACCATGGAGCAACACGTCGATGACAATGTCCGGTGATTGTTCTTCATCCACACTGCCCAGAATGCTGTCGATGAATTCATCCAGCGACACTTCGACCTGCTCCGGCACCCGCGCCGGATTCTGCAAGCGGCTGTAGGACAGCAGTTCAAGCACCAGTTCATCGAGTTCGCGGATGTGGTCGACCAGCCCTTGCAGACGTTCGCGGCTGGTGGCCGGCAGGTCGTCGGACAGGGCCAGGGCCAGGCCGAAATCCAGTCGCGTCAACGGCGTACGCAATTCATGGGACACCGCGTTGAGCAGGTCCCGCTGCTGATTCAGCAGGTTTTCGATATCGCCGGCCATGGTGTCGAAGACGTTCGCCAGACTGCCGATGTTGGAACTGGCCGCAATCTGCGTGCGCTCGCTCAAGTGGCCCTTGCCGAAGCGTTCTGCCGCACGTTTGAGCCGCTCCAGGTCACGCCAATGCGGTCGCAGCCACAGCAACAGGCACGCAAGCATGGTCGCGCCGATCAGCACGTTGATGCTCCAGTACAGCAGGTTGACGTCCAGCGGATCCGGTGGCACCACCATTTGCACCACGGTGCGCTCATTCAGTGGCGCCACCGCCAGGGTGCGCCAACCCCAGTCGCCGATACGCACCACGTTTTCACCGCGCTGCAAACGTTGCTGCTCGTCGAGGGACAAACCGGGATCGTCGATCGCGCTGAGTACGATGTGCAGCGGCCGGAAATCCTCGTCCATTTCGGCCGCCAGGGTTGGCCACCGTTCGACCGGAACCGCTTTGAACTGCTTGACCATGAGGGTTTGCAGCCCTCGGGAATAATCGAGGTTGTAGCTGACAAAGCGCTCGTGGAAGACCTTGATCACCAGGTCCGGCACCAGATAAATGGCGGCGCTGAACGAGACAATGGTCACCAGGTACAGGCGAAAGAGGATTCTGAACATCGGCTCAGTATTCCCACTCGGAACGGCTGAACAGGTAGCCCTTGCCCCACACGGTCTTGATCTTGCGCGCTTCGCCCGCGTGGTCGTCGAACTTGCGTCGCAGCTTGGAGATCGCCACGTCCACCGAACGGTCGGTGCCGTTGAACTCGATGCCGCGCAGCCGTTGCAGAATCTGGTCGCGGCTCAGTACTTCGCCGGCATGCCGGGCCAGCACCACCAGCAGGTTGTATTCGCCGCTGGACAGTTCGACCAATTGCTCGCGCCAGGTCACGGTGCGTTCGGACAGGTCAATGCACAGGTTGCCCATGAGGATGCGGTCATTGGCGGTCTGCGGTTCGCTGAGGCTGCTGCGCCGCAGCAAGGTGCGCACCCGGGCCAGCAATACGCGAGGCTCGCAGGGTTTGGTGACGTAGTCGTCAGCGCCCATTTCCAGGCCCAGCACCTGATCGTGACTGTCGTCGCGGGCGGTGAGCATCAGGATCGGCAGGCTCGCCGAATCGGCGCGCAACAGGCGGCACACTTGCAGGCCGTCGAGCCCCGGCAGCATCAGGTCGAGGATCACCAGGTCCGGCGGATTGAGCCGCGCCCGCTCGTGCACATGATCACCGCGACTGATCACGCTGACGGAGTAGCCGTTGCGTTCCAGGTAGCTGGCAATCAGCTCGGCGAGTGCGGTGTCGTCTTCGACCAGGAGGATGTTGGGCATGGGGGTGTTCCAGAAAGTGCTGTGGCGCTTGATAGACAGCTATCGCGAGCTGGCTCGCTCCCACATTTGATCTGTAGCGTTCACAAATCCCCTGTGGGAGCGAGCCTGCTCGCGATGGCGGTCGACCAAGCGCAAATGAAATCAAGGCCTGCAGGATATACGCCCACACGCACACCTGAGTAAAACCCTTACACAATTTCACACAGCGCCTACAAAGCTTCACCGCTACCCTCGCCGACGCCCAGTAGGATGCTGGGGGTCATTATTGGGGTCATTCATGTCTAAACATCTGCTTGCCAGGCTCAGTCTTGTAGCGCTGGCGTTGACGCTCAGCGCCTGCGACAAGTCCACCAACGCCGAGGAAGAGGCGCCGTTGGCCACCGTTCGCATCGAAACCATCGAAGCCCGACCCCTGTCGATCAGCAGCGAGCTGAGCGGGCGGATCGTGGCGCCACGCATCGCCGAAGTGCGGGCCCGGGTGGCCGGCGTGGTGTTGCAACGCACCTTCCGCGAAGGCAGCGACGTGAAGAAAGGCGATGTGCTGTTTCGCATCGACCCGGCACCGTTCAAGGCCGACCTGGAAAGCGCCGAGGCCGCGTTGCGCAAGGCCGAGGCCAATGCGTATCAAGCCAGACTGCAAGAGCAGCGCTACGCCCAGTTGATCGACGACAAGGCCATCAGCGGGCAGGACTACGACAATGCGCGGGCCGCCGTGCGGCAAACGGCGGCCGATGTTGCGGCCAACAAAGCGGCGGTGGACCGGGCAACCCTCAACCTGGGTTACGCCACCGTCACCGCACCGATCTCCGGGCGCGTCGGTCGCGCGCTGGTCACCGAAGGCGCGCTGGTGGGGCAGAACGAAACCACGCCTCTGGCACTGATTCAGCAACTGAATCCGATCCACGCCGACCTCACCCAGTCGACCCGCGAACTCAACGACCTGCGCCGGGCGTTCCGCTCCGGTCAGTTGAAAGAAGTGGGGCAAGGACAGGCCAAGGCCACGCTGATCCAGGACGACGGCAGTCTGTATCCGTTGCCGGGCAAGCTGTTGTTCTCCGACATCACGGTCGACCCGGGTACCGGGCAGATCATTCTGCGCAGCGAATTCCCCAACCCGGATCTCGACCTGCTGCCGGGCAGTTTCGTGCGCGTGCGTCTCGAGCAAGCGATCAATCAGCAAGGCATCAGCGTGCCGCAACGGGCCATCCAGCGTGACAGCGCCGGGGTGGCGCAGGTGCTGTTGCTCGATGACCAGCAGCGGGTCGGCCTGCAACCGGTCGAATTGGGCCCGGTGCAGAACGATCGCTGGGTCGTCACCGGTGGCCTCAAACCCGGCGACCGCATAGTCATCGAAGGCCTGCAACACGCCCGCCCCGGCGAGAAAGTGCAGATCGACGACACCCCTCTTCCAATCGCCCAGGTTTCTGGCCAGTAAGCAGGACGCTTGTTTATGCCGCAGTTCTTTATCGACCGCCCGGTGTTTGCCTGGGTGGTCGCGTTATTCATCCTGCTGGCCGGGGCCCTGGCCATTCCACAGTTGCCGGTGGCGCAGTACCCCGACGTCGCGCCGCCGCAGATCGAAATCTATGCCGTGTACCCCGGCGCTTCGGCGCAGACCGTGGACGAGAGCGTGGTCAGCCTGATCGAGGAAGAACTCAATGGCACCGACCACCTGCTGTATTTCGAATCGCAAAGCAGTCTGGGCAGTGCCACGATCAAGGCGACGTTCCAGCCCGGCACAAACCCGGAAATGGCCCAGGTGGATGTGCAGAATCGCTTGAAAGTCGTGGAATCGCGCCTGCCGCAAGCGGTGACCCAGCAAGGCTTGCAGGTGGAGAAAGTCTCCGCCGGGTTCCTGCTGTTGATCACCCTGACCTCCAGTGACGGCAAGCTCGACGATGTGGCGCTCAGCGATTACCTGGCGCGCAACGTGATGAACGAGATCAAGCGTCTGGACGGCGTCGGCAAGGCACAGCTGTACGGTGCCGAACGGGCGATGCGTATCTGGATCGACCCGCAGAAACTGCTCGGTTTCAACCTCACGCCCGCCGACGTCAATGCCGCCATCGTGGCGCAAAACGCCCAGGTATCGGCAGGCAGCATCGGCGATTTGCCGAGCCGCGGCACCCAGGAAATCACCGCGACCATTCTGGTCAAGGGGCAACTGTCGACGCCCGAGGAATTCGCCGACATCGTGCTCAAGGCCAATCCCGATGGCTCCACCGTGCGCATCGGCGATGTCGCCAGGGTCGAGATCGGCAGCCAGGACTATCAGTTTTCCACGCGCCTGAACGGCAAGCCGTCGACCGCCGTCGGCGTGCAACTCTCGCCCGGCGCCAACGCCCTGAGCACCGCGACGCTGGTGCGGGCGAAGATGGATGAACTGTCGCGCTACTTCCCGGCCGGGGTGCAATACAAGATCCCGTACGACACGTCGCCGTTCGTCAAAGTCTCGATCACCAAAGTGGTCTACACCCTGGGCGAAGCAATGCTGCTGGTGTTCGCGGTGATGTTCCTGTTCCTGCAGAACATCCGCTATACGCTGATTCCGACGCTGGTGGTGCCGGTGGCGCTGATGGGCACCTTTGCGACCATGTTGGCGCTGGGGTTCTCGATCAACGTGCTGACCATGTTCGGCATGGTGCTGGCCATCGGCATTCTGGTGGACGACGCGATTGTGGTGGTGGAGAACGTCGAGCGAATCATGGCCACTGAAGGCCTGTCGCCCAAGGAAGCGACGCGCAAGGCGATGAAGCAGATCACCGGCGCGATCATTGGCATTACCCTGGTGCTGGTCGCAGTGTTCATTCCGATGGCGTTCATGCAGGGCTCGGTCGGGGTGATTTACCGCCAGTTCTCGCTGTCGATGGCCACTTCAATCCTGTTCTCGGCGTTCCTCGCGCTGACCCTGACCCCGGCGCTGTGCGCGACGCTGTTGAAGCCGATTGCCCAGGGTGAGCATCACGAAAAACGTGGCTTCTTTGGCTGGTTCAACCGCCGTTTCGAGCGACTCACGGACCGTTATCAGGGTTGGGTCGCCTATGCGTTGAAGCGCAGCGGCCGTTACCTGTTGATCTACGGCGTGCTGCTGATCGGCCTGGGGGTTTGCTTCAGTCGTTTGCCCTCCTCGTTCCTGCCGGTGGAAGACCAGGGTTACACCATCACCGACATTCAACTGCCACCGGGCGCGAGCAAGCATCGCACCGTGCAAGTGGTCGAGCAGATCGAAGCGCACAACGCCACCGAGCCGGGCGTCGGCGACAGCACAGTGATTCTGGGCTTCAGTTTCTCCGGCAGCGGGCAGAACGCGGCGTTGGCGTTTACCACCTTGAAAGACTGGTCCGAACGCGGCAGCGACGACTCGGCCAGTTCGATTGCCGACCGCGCCAACATCGCCCTCAGCCAGATCAAGGACGCCATGGCCTTTGCGGTGCTGCCGCCGCCGGTCGACGGCCTCGGCACCTCCAGCGGCTTCGAGTTCCGCTTGCAGGATCGCGGTGGTCTCGGTCACGCCACGCTGATGCGCGCCCGTACTGAATTGCTGGCCGCCGCCGAGAAAAGTCCGATCCTTATGAACGTGCGCGAAAGCGCCCTGGCGGAAGCGCCGCAAGTGCAACTGGTCGTCGACCGCAAACAGGCGAATGCCCTGGGCGTGTCCTTTGCCGACATTGGCAGCGTGCTGTCCACCGCCGTGGGCTCGACTTATATCAACGACTTCCCCAATCAGGGACGGATGCAACGGGTGGTGGTGCAGGCTGAAGGCGACCAACGCAGTCAGGTCGACGATCTGCTGAAGATTCACGTGCGCAACAACGCAGGCGACATGGTGCCGCTGTCGGCGTTCGTCCAGGCCAAATGGACCCAGGGCCCGGCGCAGTTGACCCGCTACAACGGCTACCCGGCGATTGCGATTTCCGGCGAACCGAAACCCGGTCACAGCACGGGTGAAGCCATGGCGGAGATCGAACGGCTGGTCGCGTTGGGCCCGGCGGGATTGGGCCAGGAATGGACCGGATTGTCGTTGCAGGAACGTCTTTCCGGCAGCCAGGCGCCGATCCTGCTCGGTTTGTCCTTGCTGATCGTGTTCCTGTGCCTGGCGGCGCTGTACGAGAGCTGGTCGATCCCGACCTCGGTGCTGCTGGTGGTGCCACTGGGCGTGCTCGGCGCGGTGCTGGCGGTGACCTTGCGCGGCATGCCCAACGATGTGTTCTTCAAGGTCGGGTTGATCACCATCATCGGCCTGTCGGCGAAAAACGCGATCCTGATCATCGAGTTCGCCAAGAGCCTGTACGACGAAGGTCATGACCTGATCGACGCCACCTTGCAAGCGGCGCGCCTGCGACTGCGGCCGATCGTCATGACCTCACTGGCGTTCATCCTCGGCGTGGTGCCGCTGGCGATCGCCACCGGGGCCAGCTCGGCGAGCCAGCAGGCCATCGGTACCGGGGTGATTGGCGGGATGATCACCGCGACCCTGGCCGTGGTGTTCGTGCCGGTGTTTTTTGTGGTGGTGATGAAGCTGGTGCGTAAACGCCACAAAATCATCTGACCAACACAGTCGATGACTTGTGGGAGCGAACCTGCTCGCGATAGCGGTGTGACAGTCAACCGGGTAGTTGAATGTGATGGCCTCATCGCGAGCAAGCTCGCTCCCACAAGTGGCTTCATGGTTTGAGGATTGTGGTCACAACCGACCGCCCTGGGCTAAGGTGTTGGCAACACCCCGACCTCTTGAGTGCTCATGTCCTTCCTCACCCACACCCACCCCCGCCTCTCCGCCGGCATGACGCTCGGCATCGCGGCGGGCATTCTGGTTCCGGCCGATTCGATCATCACCAAAATACTCATCGGCTGGAATGCCGGGGTCTGGACTTACCTGATCCTGATGTCCTGGATCGTCGTACGCTCCAAAGCGGCGGATGTGAAACGCATTGCCGACATGGAAGACGAAAACGCCGGACTGGTGCTGTTCGTGGTGTGCATTGCGGCGATTGCCAGCCTGGCGACCATCACCTTCGAACTGGCCGGCAGCAAGGACCTGGAAACCACCCGAAAGCTCCTGCATTACGGCTTCACCGCATTGACCGTGCTGGGTTCCTGGCTGCTGATCGGGGTGATTTTCAGCGTGCATTACGCGCGGCTGTATTACACCTGGCAAGGCAAGGAGCCGGCATTGCGCTTTGCAGAGGGTTTGACCACGCCCAATTACTGGGACTTCCTGTACTTCTCGTTCACCATCGGTGTGGCGGTGCAGACGTCCGATGTCGGCGTGGCGACCCGTGACTTGCGCAAGATCGTACTGGCGCAGTCGCTGATCGGTTTTCTGTTCAATACGGCGATTCTCGGGTTTTCGATCAATATCGCCGCCGGGCTCTTCAACTGACAAGCTGCACAAACGTTCTAGGCATCGAGCCCGGCGCAAGTGTTAAATCGTTCGGCAATATGTCCCTCAGGTGCAGCATGACGTCTCATAACTGGATCGACCTGTCCAAGGATGCCGACACCGGCATCGAGACCCTGCGCGCGCATTTCCAAGGCCACGCCTACGACCCGCACTGGCATGACAGCTATCTGGTGGGCGTCACCGAGCAAGGCGTGCAGCAGTTCAACTGCCGTCGCGCCAGGCATCAAAGCACGCCGGGCAAAGTGTTCTTGCTCGAACCGGGGGATATCCATGACGGCGAAGCCCCGACCGCTGACGGTTTCACCTACCGCATGCTCTACCTCGACCCGCAGTGGTTGCAGCAAGAACTCGGCGCCGTGTTCGACAGCGCGCCAGACCACAGTGCATTGAGTTTCGCCAATACGCTGGCCAACGATTCGCGGCTGGCCCGTGCGACCAGCCTGGCGTTTGAAACCCTGCACCGCGGCGAGCTCAAGATCGTCCGGCAAACCGCTCTCGCCGACTTGCTCGAACGCCTGACCAGCCATCTGCACTGGCGTGTGCGCTGTGGCGAAGACCCACGCCTGCCTCGAGTGGCCCAGCGGGCGCGAGAGTACCTGCACGCCAACGCTCAATACGACATCGGCCTCGACCAATTGGCCGCCGCCACCGGCGTCGACCGTTTTCGCCTGACCCGTGCCTTCAAGGCCGCTTATGGCATCGCGCCCCATGCCTATCTGGTGCAATTGCGCCTGGCTTCGGCCCGACGAATGCTGGCCCGGGGCGAACAACCGGCGGCAGTGGCGATGACCCTGGGCTTTGCCGATCAAAGCCATCTCGGCCGCTGGTTCGTCCGCGCCTATGGCCTGACACCGGCGCTGTACCGCAAGCGTTGCTCAAATCTTCCAGACAGTTAAGCGCCGCGCTTGTGAAGATCGACTTCACTGATCTTCAGCGGAGTTTGCTTGCGATGCTGTCCTCTTTTCCGACGTTGCTGCCCTTCCTGCTATTCGCCTTTGTGGCCTCGATCACCCCCGGACCGACCAACATTCTGGTGTTGAGCAACAGTGCCCGGTTCGGCGTGATGGCGGCCATTCCGATCATCCTGGGTGCCTGCGCCAGCGCTGCGATCCTTGTGCTGCTGGTGGGTTCCGGGGCCGGCTCTGCGTTGACAGCCTGGCCGGTCATGCAAACCGTCGTGCAATGGGTCGGTGTAGCGTGGCTGAGCTATCTGGCGTGGCAGATTTTTAGCGCCCCCGCCGAAGCCATCAGCACTCAGGACAAAGACGCCCGACTCGGATTGTGGGGCGCCGCCGGCCTGCAATGGATCAACCCGAAAACCTGGATGATGGCGCTGGCGGTGGTCAGTGTGTTTGCCGGGGTGGGCGAAAATCGACTGGTCCATGTGCTCTACCTGTCCCTGGCGTTCTTTGTGATTTCGGTGCCATGCCTGGGGCGCCTGGGCGCTGCTCGGTGCCGCGTCCTCGCGCTGGTTGCATTCGGCAACGGCCATGCAACGCTTCAACCGCGGCATGGCCCTGTTGCTGCTGGGTTCGACGTGGTTGAGCGTACTGGCGTGAGCTCCACTCGTCGCCCATTGTCGGACAATTGTTCATCCGGGGCTTGACGCCGAATTGGCTTTTGGTGTCTTCTGAAACCGGTTTCAGCGTCATGCGCTCAGCCTTATAAATCCAATAAGAAGGTTCCAGACCGTGAACGATTTCTCCGCCGCCCAGCGCAGCCGCGTGACCATGCTCGACGTGGCCGAACACGCCAGGGTCTCCAAGGCCAGCGTTTCGCGGTTCATCGGCGAAGACCGCGCCCTGCTCTCCGATGCCATCGCCCAGCGCATCGAACAGGCGATTGCCGAGCTGGGCTATCGCCCGAACCAGATGGCCCGCGGCCTCAAGCGCGGGCGTACCCGTCTGATCGGCATGCTGGTGGCCGATATCCGCAACCCTTATTCAATTGCCGTGATGCACGGGGTGGAAACCGCCTGCCGACAGCACGGCTACAGCCTGGTGGTGTGCAACACCGACCGCGACGACGAGCAGGAACGCCAGCACCTGGCCCTGTTGCGCTCGTACAACATCGAAGGCCTGATTGTGAATACCCTCGGCCATCACCGGGACGAGTTGCTCGAGCTACACCGTGAAATGCCCCTGGTGCTGGTCGACCGCAAGGTCGAGCATCTGGAGAGCGACATGGTGGGTCTGGACAATCCCGCAGCCGTCGAGATGGCCCTCGCCCACCTTGAAGAACGCGGTTATCGCGACGTGCTATTGGTGACCGAGCCGTTTGATGGCACCAGTTCTCGCACCGAGCGGGTCGCCAGCTTCAAGGCGCAAATCGAACAACGCCCGGCCCTTCGCGGCACGCTGGTCGAAACCGGCAGCGATCTGGCCGCACACCTGAAAAATTTCCTCCAGACACCCGGCCCTGGCCCGAAAGCGCTGTTTTGCGCGAACGGGGTCGCGGCGCTGGCCGGCACCCATGCGTTGCGTGAGCTCAAGTGCAAGCTGTTTGAAGACGTGGGCCTGATCGCCCTCGATGACCTGGATTGGTATCCGCTGGTGGGCAGCGGCATCACCGCCCTCGCCCAGCCGACCACGGAGATTGGCGCCAGTGCATTCGAGTGTCTGCTCAAGCGGTTGCGCGGGGATGACGGGGCGGTACGGACCCTGGATTTTTCGGCGCGGCTGGTGGTGCGGGGTTCGACCCTTGGGGTTCTTCGGTGAACGTCCCGGCCCCTTCGCGAGCAGGCTCGCTCCCACAGTGGACCAGTGTTCGCCAATCCGCGTGGGAGCGAGCCTGCTCGCGATGAGGCCGGCAAGAACCCTGCACAAATCAACAGTGATTTTTTTTGAACAAAAATGAAACCGGTTTCAGAGGTAGAAAAACAATGAACAAACCCGCCGTTTCCATCAGCCTCTCCAGCTACGGTGCCGATCTGGTCCGTCAGCGCGGCCAGGGCAGTTTCATCGCCGTGCTGGCCGCCGCCGGTGCCACGCGCATCGAATGGCGTGAAGAGCTGCTGTCCTTTGAGAACTCCGCGCACCTGGCCGACGCGACACGGGCCGAGGGCCTGGAAAGCGTGTACTCGTCACCGATGGAGCTGTGGCTGGCCGGGCAGTCGAAACCCAACCCGCAACTGATCACCGCCCTGAGTCGCGCCGAGGCGTTTGGCGCCAAATGGCTGAAGGTTTCGCTGGGCTATTTCACCGATAACTGCGACTTGCAATCCCTGGCCCGGGTGCTCGACGAAAGCACCGTGCAGTTACTGGTGGAAAACGACCAGACCCTGCACGGTGGCCGCATCGAACCGTTCCAGCGCTTCTTCAATCAAGTCGAGCAACACCACCTGCCGATCAAAATGACCTTCGATATCGGCAACTGGCACTGGCAGGACCAGTCCGCCGCCAGCGCCGCGCGGCTGCTCGGTCGTCACGTCGGTTATGTGCACTGCAAGGCGGTCACGCGTCGCGCCGACGGCAAACTGATCGCCATCCCGCCCTCCGCCAGCGACTTGCAACAGTGGGAACACCTGCTGCGGCACATGGCCCCTGGCGTTATGCGAGCCGCGGAATACCCGCTGCAAGGTGAGGACCTGGTGCAACTGACCACCGAGCATGTCGCCGCCCTCGCCCACCTCGGTCAGTCGCAACGGGAGAGCGTCCATGTCTGAGATCGATATCCTCTCGTTCGGCGAAACCATGGCGATGTTCGTTGCCGAGCAGGCCGGCGAACTGGCCAGCGTCAACGCGTTCCACAAACGCATTGCCGGGGCTGACAGTAACGTCGCCATTGGCCTGTCGCGCCTGGGTTTCAAGGTGGCGTGGCTGAGCCGGGTCGGTGCCGATTCCCTGGGCCGATTTGTGATCGATACGCTGGAGAAAGAAGGCCTGGATTGCCGTCACGTCGACATCGACCCCGCGCACCCCACCGGATTTCAGCTCAAATCCCGCACCGATGACGGCAGCGATCCCGCCGTCGAGTACTTCCGCCGTGGTTCGGCGGCCAGTCACTTGTCGCTGCATTCGATCGTGCCCGATTTGCTCAACGCCCGGCACCTGCACGCCACCGGCATCCCACCGGCGCTGTCGGAAACGGCGCGGCAGATGTCGTTCGAATTGATGAGCCGCATGCGCGATGCCGGCCGTAGCGTGTCGTTCGACCCCAACCTGCGCCCGAGCCTGTGGGCCAGCGAGCAACTGATGATCACTGAAATCAACCGCCTCGCCGCCCTCGCCCATTGGGTGCTGCCAGGGTTGAGTGAAGGTCGTTTGCTCACCGGTTTCGAAGACCCGGCCGACATCGCCGCGTTCTACCTCGACCAGGGCGCCGAAGCGGTCGCGATCAAGCTCGGCCCGCATGGTGCTTATTACCGCACGCACCTGGATGCCGGTTTTGTCGCCGGTGTGCCGGTGGAAACCGTGGTCGACACCGTGGGTGCCGGGGACGGTTTTGCCGTGGGCATGATCAGCGCGCTGCTGGAAAACCACAGCTTTGCCGAGGCGGTGAAGCGTGCCAACTGGATTGGCAGCCGCGCGGTGCAGAGCCGCGGGGACATGGAAGGATTGCCGACCCGGTCTGAAATGGTCAGCGAATTTGAGGCCGCCATCGCGAGCAGGCTCGCTCCCACTGAGGACTTGTGTCGAACATAAATCAAATGTGGGAGCGGGCTTGCCCGCGATGAGGCCCGCCCAGCCACTGAAGATTTGAAACCGTTACCTGCTGCGACAAAAACAACAAGCTCAGGAGCACCACCATGAAAACCGCAACGCTCGCCACCCGCCGCTGGTGGTACATCATGCCCATCGTGTTCATCACCTATAGCCTGGCGTACCTCGATCGCGCCAACTACGGGTTCGCCGCCGCCTCTGGCATGGCCGCGGACCTGATGATCACCCCGGGCCTGTCGTCGATGCTCGGCGCGCTGTTCTTCCTCGGTTACTTTTTCTTCCAGGTGCCGGGGGCGATCTACGCGCAGAAACACAGCGTGAAAAAACTGATTTTCGTCAGCCTGATCCTCTGGGGTGGCCTGGCGACCTTGACCGGGATTGTCTCCAACGCTTATTGGCTGGTGGTCATCCGCTTCATGCTCGGCGTGGTTGAAGCCGCAGTGATGCCGGCGATGCTGATCTATCTGTGCCACTGGTTCACCCGTGCCGAACGCTCGCGGGCCAATACCTTCCTGATTCTCGGCAACCCGGTGACCATGCTGTGGATGTCGGTGGTGTCGGGCTATCTGGTGCAGCATTTCAGCTGGCGCTGGATGTTTATCATCGAAGGGTTGCCGGCGGTGCTCTGGGCCTTTATCTGGTGGCGTCTGGCCGATGATCGTCCATCCGAGGCCAAGTGGCTCAACGACCAGGAAAAACTCGATCTGGAAAGCGCCCTGGCGGCCGAACAGGTCGGCATCAAAGCCGTGAAGAACTACGCCGAAGCGTTCCGCTCCAGCAAAGTCATCATCCTGGCCCTGCAGTTTTTCTGCTGGAGCATCGGCGTGTACGGCTTCGTGTTGTGGCTGCCGTCGATCCTCAAGGCCGGCGCGCAAATGGACATGATCGAAGCCGGCTGGCTCTCGGCCCTGCCTTACCTGGCGGCGGTGATCGGCATGCTGCTGGTCTCCTGGGGTTCGGACAAGCTGCAAAAACGCAAACGCTTCGTCTGGCCGCCGCTGCTGATTGCCTCTGACAGTTCTGGACCCTAATTAACCGTTAGCTTTGATTTTATCAATGTAATTCAATGCTTTAACCTTAGTAACTATTTTTAGGTTTTTCGAGCGTGTTCTACTGAACCCCGCAAATGGAATAATCTGGGCGCCACTGCGTTCAGCGCGATGGTCATGACATGTACCGATCTAGAGGTGATGGAGCACCCAGACACATACCCCCAAAATTTCTGCTTGAGCCAAAGGCAAAACCCGTTGCGCTCCCAATAGAGGATTTTCAACTCGACTGTGGTGGCGATGCGGATTACTACTCGGTGCCGTACCAGCTGGTGAAGCACCAGCTCGAAGTGCGCCTGACGGCGCAAACGGTGGAGTGCTTCCACGCCAACCAACGAGTGGCCAGCCATCTGCGCTCGCTGTACAAAGGCCGCCACACTACCCAAACCGAGCACATGCCCAAGAGCCACCGCGAACACGCCGAATGGACACCGCAACGGCTGATCGGCTGGGCGGAGCAAACCGGGCCGAACACTGCTGGTGTCATCGCCTACATCCTCGAACGCCGGATCCATCCGCGGGACGGCTTCCGTGCCTGTCTGGGCATCCTGCGCCTAGGAAAACACCATGGCGAAGATCGGCTGGAAGCTGCTTGCCAGCGCGCCCTGGCGCTGGGTGCGTGCAGTTACAAAAGCCTCGAATCGATCCTTCGCCAAGGTCTGGAGCGGCTGCCACTGGCCCAACAAAACCTGCCGCTGTTACCCGAAGAGCACATCAACCTGCGCGGCCCCGGCTACTACCACTGACCTGAAGGAGCACCAAAATGCTACCCAATCCAACCCTCGACAAACTACAAACCCTGCGACTGCACGGCATGATCAAAGCGTTGAGCGAGCAACACAGCACGCCGGATATCGCCAGCCTCGGCTTCGAGGAACGCCTGGGCCTGATGGTTGATCGCGAGCTGACCGAGCGTGAAAACACGCGCCTGAGCAGCCGCCTAAAAGCGGCCCGACTGCGTCATAACGCTTGCCTGGAAGACATCGATTACCGCAGCCCCCGTGGTCTGGACAAGTCACTGATCCTGCA
Organism: Pseudomonas sp. MIL9; assembly: GCF_016887925.1. NCBI lineage: Bacteria > Pseudomonadati > Pseudomonadota > Gammaproteobacteria > Pseudomonadales > Pseudomonadaceae > Pseudomonas > Pseudomonas sp. MIL9. Next base: position 27,912 of record NZ_JAFEHE010000030.1, read on the forward strand.
ACTGGGCAGCGGCCAGTGGTTACGGGACGGCCTGAACTTGATCATCGGCGGCCCCACTGGCGTAGGCAAAACCTGGCTCGCTTGCGCGCTGGCACACAAGGGGTTAAGCCGAGATAAAGGAAAATCAGGACATTTATTCCGTAAGCTGTTGATCTATAATGGTTTCACTGAAGGATAGGCGCAGACCTCGACCTATCCTCGCACGCCTGTCGCCTGGTCTCTGGAATTTTCAATTCCGACAAGTAGTTGCAGACCAAATGAGTTTTCCCTTATCTCGGCTTGACCCCATGTAGGCGAGCTTCAGTCTTATGCAAGACCATGTTGCGCTCTACGGCAAAGTCTGTGCACCAGGTAACGCATCAACCATTCGTTGGCCTGCCCATGTCTTTCTCCTGGTTCGACGGAATTACTTAAACGCGACCGGTTCGCCGTTGACGGCCCAGCTCACGCCGAAGCGGTCGGTCAGCATGCCGAAGGTCTTGGCCCAGAACGCGGGTGCCAGCGGCATCGTCACCTGGCCACCTTGCGACAGCACGTGGAAGGTGCTGTGGGCCTTGTCGATCGTGTCGTACTGAAGCGCGAGCATCACGCCCTTGACGCCTTCGTATGGCATGCCGGGCGGGGTGTCGCCGGCAAACAGCATCGCGCCACCGGGCAGCGCCAGGCAGCCGTGCATGATGCCATCCCCACTGGGTGCGCTGCCGCTATCACAGCCTTCGCCGGGGTTGGCGGACGCAGGCATGTCGGCGTAGCTCATCATGGTTTCGATCTTCGCGCCGAGCGCCTTTTCGTAGAATGCAAAGGCCTCGCGAGTGTTGCCGTTGAAGCTGAGGTAGGGAGTAAGGGTGGTGCTCATGGTGGGCTCCTGTTGCCAACGTGGATGGACTCGATGTGTCGGCATCATTTAGTCGAACGGCTTCGACGCCTTTCGACAGTCGCAACAAAAAATTTCTCAATCTCCAGACACCCACCAAGGACAATCAGGGCCAGTTGCTTCTGGCGGCAGATGAGTATCGAGAGCAATGGATAGTCGCACAGGCCTCTTTGGCGGCCTCCGTGAAGAGGGCTGTGAGCGATCGCACTCCATCGACAACCTATGATCGTCGACTCGAGGTGGAGAGAATCATAGAAGGAATTCCGGTAAAGCTTGCATTGCAGCAACGGACCAGTGCATCAGTCGATCATTCCTGGTGGACATTGAGTTGGCGGACAAAATATTCGTCGGATGGCTCGAATCGCCGTTTCTACCTGACAAAGAATGGTTGCTGGACAATTCCCGCGATGGTCGCTCTGAACATGATGGAAGAGATGGACGCCCTAGGGGGGATGAATGAGCAATACTTCGATCATCGCGGGAGGCCATATTTTGAAACCCTAGTTTCCAGCGAGATGCTTCCCGAGCAAAAAACAGAAGCTCTATCGAAGGTGACTGGACCAGACGAGGACTGGGGGGAAAATCCCTTTGTTGTGATCACTTACGATCCGAACAAAAACTGGAAGAAAGTCATGATCGTGAATACCGACATCGCTACCTGCTGACCTTCGCGGAGGTGCTTAACCCGCGGACCCTGGCCCTGCGCCTGACCGCGCTGACTCAATGGCACCGCTATCAGGGCTTTCCCGACCCAGCAGCCAGCGCCACCGTGCGTAAGACCTTGCGCGGTATTGAGCGAGTGAACGGGCGCCCTCGACAAAAAGCCAAGGCCCTGCTGCTGGAGGATCTCGAACTCATCGTGTCGCACTTGGACACGCTCGAAGGGCTCGCCGCGCTGCGTGACAGCGCGCTGCTACAGCTGGGGTACTTCGGCGCCTTCCGCCGCAGTGAGCTGGTCACGCTGGAGGTCCGCGATCTGCAGTGGGAACGGGAAGGTCTACGGATCACGCTCCCGCGCTCCAAAACCGATCAAGAGGGCGAGGGACTGGAGCGCGTGATCCCCTATGGCGACGGCCTCTGCTGTCCAACGAAGGTGTTACGGGGCTGGTTGGAAGCCGCTCAGATTGAGCAAGGACCATTGTTTCGACGCGTCAGTCGTTGGGGCGTGATCGGCGAGGTGGCGCTGCACGAGGGTAGCGTCAATACCATCCTGGCGACACGTGCCGAAGCCGCGGGACTGTTGTATGTGCCACAGATGAGCAGCCACAGCCTGCGCCGAGGCTTGGCCACCAGCGCTTACCGTGCCGGGGCGGACTTTCTGGAAATCAAGCGCCAGGGTGGGTGGCGGCACGATGACACCGTACATGGCTATATCGAGGAGGCTAGAGCCTTCGAAGACAATGCCGCCGGCTCGTTGTTACGGCGAAAACCATTAATGTAGTCCTCGGTTACGTGGTTTACATGCATCCACGAAACCTAGCAGAAGGGGCCGAATATTGTGTTTTATTTGCATGAAATAAAGCTATAAAATCATAACCTTGTGACTCAAATGTCCTAATTTTCCTTTATCTCGGCATGACCTCCGCAACGCGCCATGCCTGGCGCACCAAAAAAAGGCATCACCAAAAATTGGCGATGCCCGCATGCTCAAATGAGCGAGTCGTGATAAGCCGCATTACCTCAACGATAGGAGACCAATCAAATCGTCTGTACGGCGATGCACTGATGGCACCTGTAAGCCAATCAGACGGTAAGAAGCGACTTGCCATCCATCTCTGACGGAATAGGCAAACTCAGCATCTGCAACAAAGTTGGAGCGATATCGCACAGCCGGCCGTTTTTCAGTCCCAAACGATCAGGCTGCTCACTGACCAGAATCAGGGGAACAGGATTCAAGGTGTGAGCCGTGTGTGCCTGACCAGACTTGACGTCGAGCATTTGTTCGACGTTGCCGTGGTCGGCAGTAATCAGACATTCGCCTCCTGCTGCGAGCGTCGCTTCGACCACTCGGCGCAGACAGTCATCCAGTACTTCTACGGCCTTTACTGCGGCGTCAAAAGAGCCGGTGTGGCCCACCATGTCACCATTGGCGTAGTTGCAAACGATAAGGTCGAATGTGCCGCCGGCGATGGCGTTGACCAGATGATCCGTCAGCAGCGGTGCACTCATCTCAGGCTGGAGATCGTAGGAAGCCACATCAGGCGAAGGAATCAGGATTCGCTCTTCACCGGCAAAAGGCTGCTCTCGGCCACCGTTGAAGAAGAACGTGACGTGGGCATACTTCTCGGTTTCGGCAATACGTAATTGCTTCTTCCCAAGATTCGCCAGGTGTTCGCCCAAGCTGTTGCTGATCGCCTCTGGAGCGAACGCACAGGGGCAGTCCAGCTCTTCGGAATACCGGGTCAACGTCAGCAGTCGATCCTTGGGCAACACAAAAGGCCGCTCAAACGCGTCGAAGTCAGGTTTGATCAATGCCTGGGTCAATTCTCGCGCCCGATCGGGGCGGAAGTTCATGAAGATCATCGCGTCATCAGGGCCGACACTGACAGGTTGCCCAATCGTTGTCGGCTTGACGAACTCGTCCGACTCCCCGCGCTCGTAAGCTGCTGACAAAGCCTCAGAAGCGGTTGCCGCTTGATGTTCAGCATCCCCTGAAACAATCAGGCGGTACGCCGATTCAATCCGAGGCCAGCGGTTATCGCGGTCCATTGCATAGTAACGACCGACCAACGAGACGATCCGTCCAGCGCCCAGGCGAGCGAACTCAATCTCCAAGGCATCAAGCGATGCCTGCGCACTCTTGGGCGGAGTATCCCGACCATCCAGGAAGCCATGCACATAGATTTTTTCGACACCCTGCTCAACCAGGCAACCGCATGCCGCGACAATCTGATCGATGTGGCCATGAACACCGCCAGGAGAAAGCAGACCCATGACGTGCACAGCACCCTCGCGCGTCTTTATTCCCTGGATCAATTCCAGCAACGCGGGGTTGCGGGAGAACTCGCCATCGGCGAGCGCTTTATCAACCCGGGTCAGGCTTTGATAAACCACCCGGCCCGCTCCCAGGTTCATATGCCCAACTTCGGAGTTCCCCATCTGGCCTTGAGGAAGCCCAACCGCCAAACCTGATGTTTCGATTTGGCTGTTCGCAAAACGCGCAAGCAACGCATCGAATGTAGGTGTCCTGGCCGCTGCAAAAGCGTTCGACTCAGTCGCCTGACGAATGCCGACACCGTCGAGAATAATCAAAGAGCGCGTAGTCATCGTGCCCCCTAAAAGATGTAGTCGGTGGTCAAGAAGCTCGACTCACGATGACGGATGATGTCGCTGACCAGATCCTTGTTGCTCTCCTGGAACTTGGTGGCGACCAGTGTCCGGATGGAAAACACCCGCAACGCGTCATCGACCGAGAGCGTGCCTTCGGCAGAGTTTTTGCGGCCGTTGAAGGGAAAGCTGTCCGGACCACGCTGGCATTGCGCGTTGATGTTGATGCGCCCTACCTGGTTGGCGAACGCATCGACCAGACGCCCCACTTCTGCGGAGTTCGTGCCGAAAATGCTCAGTTGTTGGCCGAAATCGGAGTCGAGGACGTAGTTGATGACTGTTTCCAGATCGCGGTAAACCACCACTGGTACGACGGGTCCGAATTGCTCTTCGTGGTACACCCGCATTTCGCTAGTCACCGGGTACAGCAACGCCGGGTAGAAGAAGGTTTCGCAGACTTCCCCGCCTCCGGCATTGACCACTTGGGCGCCTTTGCTGACAGCATCGGCCACAAGTCCGGTAAGGAAATCAGTCTTGCCAGGCTCCGGCAGCGGAGTTAAGGCCACTCCCGCTTCCCAAGGCATGCCCGGTTTCAGCTGGGCAAGCTTCGACTGAAACTTATCCAGAAAGGCGTCAACTACGTTTTCATGAACAAAGAGAATTTTCAGCGCCGTGCAACGTTGCCCATTAAACGACAGAGAACCGGTCACGGCCTCTGAAACGGCGTTATCCAGATCAACATCAGGCAGGACGATGCCGGGATTCTTGGCATCCAGACCGAGGGCTGCACGCAGGCGATGTGGCTTGGGGTGCAGCTTTTTCAGATCACTGGCCGCCTTGTTGGTGCCGATGAATGCGAAGACATCGATCTTGCCACTGGCCATCAAAGCGCTGACGGTTTCCCGGCCGCTGCCGTAGATGATGTTGATAACCCCTGCCGGGAAGCTGTCGCGGAACGCTTCCAGCAATGGCCTGATCAGCAACACACCGAACTTGGCGGGTTTGAACACCACGGTGTTGCCCATGATCAACGCCGGGATCAACGTGGTGAACGTCTCGTTTAGCGGGTAGTTGTAAGGCCCCATGCACAGGGTCACGCCCAGAGGCACGCGGCGGATTTGTCCCAGCGTGTCCTGCTCCAGCTCGAAACGGCTGGAACGACGATCCAGTTCCTTGAGGGCATTGATGGTGTCGACAATGTAGTCGCAGGTGCGATCGAACTCTTTCTCTGAGTCCTTGAGGTTCTTGCCGATCTCCCACATCAACAACTTCACCACGGCTTCCCGTTGTTCGCGCATACGCTTGAGGAAAACCTCGACGTGGCGAATACGTTCGACCACACGCAGGGTGGGCCAGGTGCCCTGACCACGGTCATAGGCCTGCACCGCCGCATCCAATGCCGTCATCGCGGTTTGCGCATCCAGTAGCGGAGTACTGCCCAGAATCACGGCCTCGTGTCCCGATTCTTTTTTCAGGCACACAGGGCTACGGACCGGCGCTAATGGGCCGTCCCACAACCGCAGTTCCCCATTGACCAGATACTCTCGCTGCTCAATGGCCGGTCCTGGACGGAAAGCCGCAGGGATTTCGTCAGCGCTTGGGAACAGTGCTTCAAGTCGATTATTCAAAGTCATTTTTCATCCCTCTGTGCAGGTGCTCGCGCGGCCCGAAAGAAACGATCGGACACGCAGCGCCTGCACATTCAAAAGAATTCAGATCGCGATAGAGTCGGTGATCGGCCCGGTTTGAGCCGCCCAGCAAATGGCAGCGAAAGACATCGCATCCAGAGACGCTCCGCCGATCAAGCCGCCATCGATATCGGGTTGATTGAACAATTGTTCTGCGTTGTCGGCCTTCACACTGCCACCGTACAAAATCCGGCAATCGGCGGCCGCTGCGCGATCTTGGTCAGCCAAATATTGGCGGATGTGTCGATGCACCGCTTGCGCCTGCTCGGGCGTCGCCGTTTCGCCAGTACCAATGGCCCAGACCGGCTCGTAGGCAATCACGCCTTTAACCAGATCCTGAATGCCAACAGCCTTCAGTACCGCATTCAGCTGATTGGTGACGACCACTTCCGTTTCGCCGCTCTGACGCTGAGCGAGTGTTTCGCCCACACACAACACCGGAATGAGCCCGGCACGCAGCGCCGTAGCAAATTTCTTTGCCACGAGATCATCGTCCTCGGCATAAAGTGCACGGCGCTCCGAATGCCCGACCAACACAAAGCGACAGCCGATATCGTGGAGCATCGAAGCGCTGACCTCACCGGTATGAGCGCCTGAGAGCTGGGCGCTGAGATTCTGCGCACCCAGTGCAACATCTGAATCATCAAGCAAATCGGCTACGGTCGTCAGGTAGGGATACGGCGGGCAAAGCGCAACTTCAACGCTTTCAAAGCGTGAAATCACCGGCAGCAAACTAAGCAGCAACGACGCGTTTTCAGCACTGCTGCCATTCATTTTCCAGTTGCCGATCACCAGTTGTTTTTTGTTCGAAGAGGTCTGCATGATTCAGGCTTTCCTGTTCACAAGCGCGGCCGTGTTGTAAGGCGCCCGCTCCTGCAAGGCCTCTTCGATGCGCAACAAGCGGTTGTATTTACCGACGCGATCCGACCGGCTGAGGGAGCCTGTCTTGATCTGTCCCGCGCAAGTGGCGACGGCGAGGTCGGCGATGGTGGTGTCCTCGGTCTCACCCGAACGATGGGAGATGACGGCGGTGTAACCGGCATCTTGCGCCATGCGAATGGCGTCCAGCGTTTCGCTGAGCGTGCCGATCTGGTTGAACTTGATCAGGATCGAATTACCGATCCCTTTCTGAATGCCCTCACGCAGTATCTTGGTGTTGGTCACGAACAAGTCGTCACCCACCAATTGCACGTGACCCAGCTTTTGGGTCAGGCCTGCCCAGCCGTCCCAGTCACTTTCGTCCATCCCGTCTTCAATGGAGATAATCGGGTACTTGTCGCACAGCATCGCCAGGTAATCGGCAAAGCCTGCCGAATTGAACGACTGGCCTTCACCGGCGAGCACATATTGACCGCCCTCGTAGAACTCGGATGCCGCGCAATCGAGTGCCAGGGTAATGTCCTTGCCCAGCTCATAACCCGCTCGACTCACCGCTTCCTTGATAACAACCAGTGCTTCTTCGTTGGAGGCCAGCGAAGGCGCGAACCCACCCTCATCCCCCACCGCCGTGCTCAAGCCACGCTCCGACAAAACCTTCTTCAAGGAATGGAACACCTCGGCGCCCATGCGCAGGCCTTCACGGAACGACGATGCGCCGACGGGCTGGATCATGAATTCCTGGATGTCGATGTTGTTATCGGCATGCTCACCCCCGTTGATGATGTTCATCATGGGAACCGGCATGCTGAACTGGCCAGGCGAGCCGTACAGCGCCGCCAAGTGTTCATACAAAGGAATGTTCTGAACCTTGGCCGCCGCTTTGGCGGTCGCCAGTGACACGGCGAGAATCGCATTGGCCCCCAGGATGCTCTTACTCTCGGTGCCATCCAGCGCAATCATGACGTTGTCGATTTCGCGCTGGTTCAAAGCATCCAGTCCGATCAGGCACTCGCGGATCGGGTTGTTCACGTTCTCGACCGCTCGCATAACGCCTTTGCCCATGTAGCGCGCTGCGTTGTCCCGCAATTCAAGCGCTTCGCGTGACCCCGTCGAAGCACCAGAGGGCACGCTGGCGGTAGCACTGACGCCATTGGCGAGTGTCACCACGGCTTCAACCGTCGGGTTGCCTCGCGAGTCGAGGATTTCCCGAGCGCTGATGTGTTGAATCTGGCTGGTCTTGTTAAGCATGGTTTTCCCCCTTCGGATGGTTCGGAGCTTGCGTGCCGTCGCTCGGCGACTTCAGTAATTCCTGCTGCTCCGCGTACTGCTCACGAAAATCGAAATCTCTTGGCCACGATTCACGATCATGGTTATTCGTTGCGTCGTGATCTGCTGAATGGGTCTTACTCATCAGTCCTTCCTCACTCAGCGAATGGCTTCACCGACGCACACGACTCGAAGGGAGTTCGTGCCACCTTGGGCGTTGGCGTAGTCGCCTTTGGTAATCAGCACGTGATCGCCAGCCTTGACGACGCCACGCCGGGTCAGCTCCGCAACGGCCTTCTCGTTCACCAACTCAGGGTCGAAATCATCGCTGTCGAACGGAATGGTGGTGACACCACGGAACAGCGTGACCCGGTTCTGAGTAGCCAGATTGCGAGAGAATGCAAAAATGGGCAGGTGCGAGCGAATGCGCGACATCAAACGAGGGGTATCGCCGCTCTCCGTCATGCAGATGATGGCTTTGACGCCATGCAGATGGTTGGCTGCATACATCGCTGACATCGCGATGGATTCGTCGATCTTGTGGAACACTTGATCGACACGGTGCTTGGAGCGATGGGATTGAGGGTGTTTTTCCGCACCGATAATGATCCGGTGCATGGCCTCAACCGTCTCGATCGGATAGGCACCGGCCGCGGTTTCAGCGGAGAGCATCACCGCATCGGTACCATCCAGCACCGCATTGGCCACGTCGAACACTTCAGCACGGGTCGGCATAGATTGAGTGATCATCGACTCCATCATCTGCGTCGCCGTGATTACCACGCGATTCAGTGTGCGAGCACGGTCAATAATCAGCTTTTGCACGGCCACCAATTCTGCATCGCCAATCTCAACGCCCAGATCGCCACGAGCGACCATTACACCTTCCGATGCTTCAATGATCGCGTCCAGAATACGTAGATCGTTGACGGTTTCTGCGCGCTCGATCTTCGCGATCAAGCCTGCCTGCCCTCCAGCTTCATGCAGCAACCGACGCGCCAATTCCATATCCGAAGCATCGCGTGGGAACGACACAGCCAGGTAGTCCACCTGCATTTCTGCGGCAGTCTTGATATCGGCGAAGTCCTTCTCGGTCAGTGCCGACGCAGACAATCCCCCACCTTTGCGGTTGATCCCTTTGTTGTTCGAAAGCGGCCCGCTGACCAGGACTTCGCAGATCAATCGCGTCGCCTCGACCTTCAGGACCCTAAGCTCGATTCGCCCATCATCAAGCAGCAAAATGTCGTACGGACGGCTATCGGTGATCAGCGCTTCGTAGTCAATACCGACTCGCTGCTGGTCCCCTGCATTCTTGTCCAGGGAAGCGTCGAGAACGAACTGCTGACCCTTTTCCAGGATCACCTTTCCTTGCGCGAATCGCGCAATTCGAATTTTCGGACCTTGCAAATCAGCCAACACCGCCACGAAGCGGCCATGCTTGGCAGCCAGCTCACGGACCAACCTCGCCCGGGCAATGTGATCCTCCGCCTTGCCGTGAGAAAAATTCAGACGCACGACATCCACGCCTGCTTTGACCAACCCCTCGATGGCTTCGAATGATTCGGTTGCTGGCCCCAATGTAGCCACAATTTTTGTTCTGCGTTGCATGACAGTCACCACTTCAAATACGTTCGTATGAATAGCGCCCCGTATAAATCCGAAGCCCTGCTTCGCTAACCCATGCGCGAATTGTTCGAGCCCGGCACGCCGAAGCCGGCCGGGATGCTCGAAGGTCGGTCATGATTCGCGGTAGAAAGCCCCTGAATCGTAGAGTTCAGGGGCTTTGCTTTAACCGGACTCCCGATCAGGCCGTTTCGATCTTGCTGCGGTTCTGCTCGACCTTATTCAGGTAGTCCTTGAGGTTTTCCTGTTCCGCCGGTGTGATAAACAAACCGAGCTTGCTGCGGCGCCACAGAATGTCGTGCGCGGTGGTGGCCCACTCTTCACTGCACAGGTAATCGACTTCACGGGTGTAGAGCCCGCCGCCGATGTGTTCGCCCAGATCGCTCAGGTTCTGCACGCCTTCCAGCATGCGCCAGGTGCGGCTGCCATAAGTGGTGGCCCAACGGCTTGCGATTTCGCTTGGCATCCAGTCGAACTTGTCGCAAATCAGCGAGCTCAATGCCTGCGGGGTGGTCATGTCTTCGCCGCCGGGCAGAGTCGATTGCGCGGTCCAGCTCGGCTTGATGCCTTTAAAGAACGGCGCCAGTTGCGCCAGGGCCGATTCGGCCAGTTTGCGATAAGTCGTCAGCTTGCCCCCGAACACCGACAACAATGGCGCCTCTGCCGCACTGCCGGACAGGGCCAGGGTGTAGTCGCGAGTCACGGCCGAAGGGTTGTCGGATTCGTCATTGCACAGTGGGCGAACGCCAGAGTAGCTGTGCAGGATGTCCTCGCGGCTCAGTCGCTTCTTGAAGTGCGCGTTGACCACCTTGAGCAGGTAATCGGTTTCGCCTTCGGTGATCGTCACTTTGGCCGGGTCGCCGGTGTATTCGCGGTCGGTGGTACCGATCAGGGTGAAGTGGTTCAGATACGGAATAGCGAACACGATGCGCTGGTCTTCGTTCTGCAGAATGAAAGCATTCGGCGCGTCGTAGAGTTTCGGCACGATCAGGTGGCTGCCCTGGATCAGGCGGATGCCATACGGTGATTCCAACATCAGGTCATCGCGAATGAACTTGGCGACCCAGGGGCCGGCCGCATTCACTAGCGCCTTGGCGCGAATCGAAAACAGGTTGCCGTCAGCGCGTTCCAGGTGCAGGTGCCACAAACCGTTGCTGCGCCGGGCGCTGACGCAGCGGGTTTGGGTGTGAACATGAGCGCCTTTCTCGCGGGCGGCCATGGCATTCAATACGACGAGGCGAGCGTCATCGACCCAGCAATCGGAATATTCGAAGCCTTTGGTGATTTCGCTTTTCAGCGGGCTGTCCGGACCGAACTTCAGGCTTTTCGAACCTTCAAGTTTTTCCCGTTTGCCCAGGTGGTCATAAAGGAACAGACCGGCGCGGATCATCCATGCAGGTCGCAGGTGCGGGCGGTGTGGCAACACGAAGCGCATCTGCTTGACGATGTGCGGCGCCTTGGCCAGCAGCACCTCGCGCTCGGCCAGGGCTTCTCGAACCAGGCGGAATTCGTAATGTTCGAGGTAGCGCAGGCCGCCGTGGATCAGTTTGCTGCTGGCCGACGACGTGTGGCTGGCCAGGTCGTCCTTTTCGCAAAGGAACACCGAAAGACCGCGACCGGCGGCATCCGCTGCGATCCCCACGCCATTGATCCCACCACCGATGACGGCGATATCGTAGACCTCAGCGAGAGGGGGCGTAGGCAAGGTAGAAGTGAGCATCGGCAGGCCTCAGGGCTTTGTTGTGCATTTGAATTCGAACATTAATGTTCATTTTCGAAAATTGCAACCGAAATTGACGCCCGCGACCACTTAACTTCGATTGAAAATACTCATCGAAGGGCCGCTAAAGGAACATTTTCGAACATTTAGATGTGCGGGGGGGGGATTTGTAGTGCGGGCTTAACCGCCCTTGGGGTTAAACAACCTCGAGGCGAATCTTGTGTTGACTCAGTAGCTGCGCCAGCGCCGGCACTGGCGGCTGATCGGTGACCAGGCAATCGATCAGGCTGATCGGTCCCAGTCGAACCATGGCGTTACGACCAAATTTACTGGAGTCGGCCGCCAGTATTACTTGTCGGGCATTGGCGATGATTGCCTGGGATACCCGCACTTCCTGATAGTCGAAATCCAGCAGGCTGCCGTCTTCGTCGATCCCGCTGATACCGACCAGGGCGAAGTCGACCTTGAACTGGTTGATGAAATCGACGCTGGCCTGGCCGACGACACCGCTGTCGCGGCGCACATTGCCGCCAGCGAGCAGGACTTCGAAATCATCCTTGGCGCTGAGGATCGAGGCGACGTGCAGGTTGTTGGTGATCACCTTGAGCTGGGTGTGATTGAGCAGCGCCCGGGCGATGGATTCGGTGGTGGTGCCGATGTTGATGAACAGCGAGGCGTGATCGGGAATCTGGGCGGCGATAGCTTCGGCGATGCGTTGTTTCTCATCGCGCATTTGATCGGCACGCATGGCGTAGGCAGTGTTTTCTACGCTTGAATCGTAAGCAGCGCCGCCGTGATAGCGACGCAACAAATTTACTTCCGCCAATTGATTGATATCGCGGCGGATGGTCTGCGGTGTAACGACGAACAGCTGAGCCATTTCCTCGATGCTGACGTAACCGCGTTCGCGGACCAGCTCGAGGATTTGCTGCTGACGGGGAGGCAGATTCATGGGGCTTCCTTTGGGCTGCCGTGCAAAATTTGCCCATGATGCCGCAGGAATCCACTCCCTGCCAGTTACATACGGATACGAGTCAGTGCTCTGGCTTACTTAGCCTCTTCGTGCGGTTCCCAATCGCGGGTGCGGCTCACGGCTTTTAGCCAGCCGGCGTAGAGTTTTTCCTTCTCTGCTTCGGCCAAGTGAGGTTCGAATTCGCGCTCGATCACGGCTTTGCCACGCAGTTCGTCCAGGCTGCCCCAGAAGCCACAGGCCAGACCTGCCAGATAGGCAGCGCCCAGGGCAGTGGTTTCACGCATTTGTGGGCGTTCGACGTGAGTGCCGAGAATGTCCGCCTGGAATTGCATCAAGAAGTTGTTCGCGACTGCACCGCCGTCGACGCGCAGGGCTTTGAGGCGTTCGCCCGAATCCTGTTGCATGGCGTCGAGCACGTCGCGGGTCTGGTAGGCAATCGATTCCAGGGCCGCGCGAATGATGTGATCCACGCGTACGCCACGGGTCAGGCCGAACAGCGCACCACGGGCATACGGGTCCCAGTACGGTGCGCCTAGACCGGTGAAGGCCGGGACCAGGTACACGCCGTTGCTGTCTTTGACCTTGCCGGCAAAGTATTCGGTGTCGTGAGCGTCGTTGATGATTTTCAGCTCGTCACGCAGCCACTGCACGGTGGAACCGCCGTTGAACACCGCGCCTTCCAGCGCGTAAGCGACTTCGCCGCGTGGGCCACACGCGATGGTGGTGAGCATGCCGTGCTTGGATTTCACGGCCTTGTCGCCGGTGTTCATCAGCAAGAAGCAGCCGGTGCCGTAGGTGTTTTTCGCCTGGCCTGGCTCGACGCACATCTGACCGAACAGAGCAGCCTGTTGGTCGCCGGCAATGCCGCCGATGGCGATACCGCTTTTGGTATGGCCGTAGATTTCCGAGGACGACTTTACCTCTGGCAGCATTTCCCGCGGGATATCCAGTATCTCAAGCATCTTCGCATCCCACTCCAGGGTGTGGATGTTGAAGAGCATGGTCCGCGAAGCGTTGGTGTAGTCGGTAACGTGGATCTTGCCGCCGGTAAATTTCCAGATCAGCCAGCTGTCGATGGTGCCGAACAGCAACTCGCCGTTGCGGGCGCGTTCGCGGCTACCTTCGACGTTGTCGAGAATCCACTTCAGCTTGGTGCCGGAGAAGTACGGGTCGGTAACCAGGCCCGTGGTTTCGCGGATGTACTGTTCATGGCCATCGCGTTTGAGCTGCTGGCAGATCTCGGTGCTACGTCGGCACTGCCAGACGATTGCGTTGTAGATCGGGCGGCCGGTGGTCTTGTCCCAGACTACGGTGGTTTCGCGTTGGTTGGTGATGCCGATGGCGGCAACCTGATCGTGATGCAGGCCGGCTTGAGCCAGGGCCTCGACCATCACCGCACTTTGGGTGGCGAAGATTTCCATCGGGTCGTGTTCGACCCAACCGGCTTGCGGGTAATGCTGGGCGAATTCGCGCTGAGCGGTACAGACCACATTGGCGTCGCGGTCGAAAATGATCGCCCGGGAGCTGGTCGTACCCTGATCGAGGGCAATGATGTAGTTCTTATTCTGAATGTCGGTCATGTCGATTGCCTTGGACGAAATAAGGGGGGGTGGGGGCGCGAGATCAGGGTTGGGCAGGATTTCGCGCCGCCGCTTTCAAGAAACTTTTACTTTGCCGTCAATGGCGTGTTCTGCAGGCGTGTTCTGCATCCTTTGTAGCAGGTATGACGCTGGGTAGATGGCGGGCAATCAGCCCGCGATAGGCGGCAGCGCCGAGGCAGGCACCGATGATCGGTGCAAAAATCGGAATCAGGAAGTACGGAATATCGCGCCCGCCGGTAAAAGATATTTCACCCCAGCCGGCGAAGAAGGTCATCAATTTAGGACCGAAATCGCGCGCCGGGTTCATCGCAAAACCGGTCAGCGGGCCCATCGAGCTGCCGATCACGGCAATCAGCAGACCGATCAGCAACGGCGCCAGTGGGCCCTTTGGTAGACCATTGTTGTCGTCGGTCAGGGACATGATCACGCCCATTAGAATGGCGGTGATGATCACTTCAACCAGAAATGCTTGGCCCGTCGACAAGGCAGGGTTCGGGAAGGTCGAGAACACCGAGGCCAGTTCCAGGCTGGCTTGTGTGCCGCGAACCATATGGTGCGTTTGTTCGAAATCGAAGAACAGGTTGCTGTAAAGCGTGTAAACCAACAACGCTGCGCAGAAGGCGCCAGCGACCTGGGAGAAGATGTAGAACGGTAGTTTGCGCTTTTCAAAGTCGGCAAAAATGCACAGCGCAATACTGACTGCCGGATTGAGGTGGGCGCCGGAAACACCGGCGGTCAGGTAGATCGCCATGCTCACGCCGATCCCCCAGATGATGCTGATTTCCCAAAGGCCAAAGCTGGCACCCGCGACCTTGAGCGCGGCAACACAGCCCGTACCAAAGAAGATCAGTAAAGCAGTACCCAGGAACTCGGCCATGCATTGGCTCGAGAGCGAAGGTTGTTGTAATGCAGTCGTCATTGAAAACCTCGTTTTTTGTTGTTGTCGGGCGCTTTTTCATCAGGGTCAAAGCGCGATTTTCACTGAAGCAAGATCCCCTTCGATCTCGAGCTTGCTGCCGAGTGTTGCAGTGGAACATTCGCAAAATGTTCACATTCGAAAAATACAGACATTGAACACTGGTGTCAAAGGTCGAAAGTGAATAAAAACCCAATTCAACTATTAGTCATTAGTCACATGAATCATCGTTCTTGCTTAATCAGCGCCTCTCTCTGACGAGCGGCAACAAGCGCTGGTAGCCCTTTGGAAATTGGCCAAATAGAGCCTTGTGTCGATCAATGACCTAGAATCCAGCACACCATTTTTCTTCAGCCGCCAAGCCAAGAGCTACCATTACACCCGCATTGGATTTGTTGAAAAAAGTTCGTTACGAACATCGTGCGCGCAGTTACGAACATTATCCCAAGGCAGCGTCTTATGGGCTGGAGCCCGCGGAGAACTTCGGATTGGACCTACGCAAGTGTTCAAGGCATTGCTGGGCGGCTACTGAGAAGTTCGAGTTGCCGGTAGCCGTGGTGCCGGTCGTTTGGCACTGACGGCAGGCGAAGTTTCCCACCGCAACCAGAACATTGTGATTCGGGCTGATGGACGTGAATTTCGCGAGGCAGGTGTTCAGGTAATGGCTTGCGCCGAGAGATAGGGCGAGGTGGCGGTTCGGTTGGCGGCGTCAGTTCCGTCTGGCTGACTTGCAACTCTTCAAGACTCAGTTGGAGCTGATCGATCATCGCGTCCAGTTGCTCGGAGCTGCGACCGAACTGCGTACGACGCAGCTTGGCGATCATCATTTTCAAGCGCTCAATCTCTGCCCGCTGGGCAGAGACCAGAGCCTTCAAGACTTGAAGATCGTTAGGCAGAGAGTCGGTCGCGAGAGTCATGACCGAATGTTACTTGGGATTTTTTTCAGCGTGGCAAGTCAGACCGCGAGGACAGGTGCTGTACGAATTGGCCTGCGCCAATCAATGCCTTCCAACAGCATCGACAACTGCGCAGCCGTCAGCGACACGCTGCCGCTGGTTGCTTGCGGCCAGACGAAGCGCCCTTGTTCCAGCCGTTTGCAAAACAGGCACAACCCGTCGCCGTCCCACCACAGCAATTTGATCCGGTCACCGCGCCGTCCGCGAAAGGCGAAAATCTGACCGGAGAACGGATCGGCTTTAAGCTGAGTCTGCACCAGTGCGGCTAAACCGTCGAAGCCACGGCGCATGTCCGTGACACCGGCGGCGATCCAGATGCGGGCTCCAGCGGGAGGAGAAATCATCGCAATAACTGCTGCAAGATGAGTTGCAGGGTCTGCGGGTCAGGCGTGCCAGTGATGCGCAGCTTACGGGCTGCCCATGCCCGAAGGTTCTGAAGCTAACCAGTATCTTTTTTTCGACTTGGTTGAGACTGTCGGCAGAAATCGGCGTATTCGTGCCGGTGAGCACGAAGAGAATGTCTACACCGTGATTCGTGATGGCTGCGAGATAATCAGCTTTAGGCATGCGTTTGCCACTTTCGTATTTGCCTTCAGCGTTTGCCTCCACACCACCTAATTGACCAAACGCACGTTGCGAAAGACGTAAGCGCTCCCTTTCGCTTCGTAATCGACAGCCAATTCAATCCATATGAATACTCAAACAAGTAAGCTCTATTCGTTAGGGTTGTAAATTGATTCAGCCTGAACCAATTTTAACCAGTATGAATGATTTTGAACCATGTCACGCTTGGAGCAGCGCCGCGTAAAGGGCAAACGTCCGAGCATCATGACGACCACCCAACAAGGTAAATCCGACCAAGAGTTTCATTCTTGAGAGATTGCGTTACCCCCGCCACATCAATTGAAGGCTTCAGCTAGCAGGCGAATATGAAGTCTGCGTTAATTTGAGAAAAGTCGCATTAATTTCAGAAACCTTATTGAACCATTGGCTCATTTGTCACTCTGAGACCACCGCAAAACTGTCGATGTTTCTCGCTCAGTCACGCAAGCGGCTGAACACGTAGTCGTGATCTTTTTGCGGGGTATGGCAGGCAAAGCAGGCGGTCGTCGCCTTGGCACGCACGACGCGATTGGCTGAGTCACCGCTGCCGAAGCCTTCGAACCCCCAGCCCCCCGTCGCACTGAACTGCTTCGCATCCTTGTGCATGACGCCCACAACCTTGCGCGCTCCTTCGGTCACAGCATTGTCGGCCCGCTTCGCGTCCAGCAAATCGAACACGATGACCGCGCCATCCGGAAACTTACCTGATCGGTAACCTTCCATCGCTTGCTTATTGGCATACAGGTGATGGATGCCGCCGAAGGCTTCGTAAAGCGGATGTCCCTGGTCAATGACCATACTCTTGACGTGGTGCCAGTCGCGGTAGCCGGTCGGGTACGGCACTTCCGCATCTGTCGCCAGGACAGGGTTGACGAGGGTTGCCAGTGTCAGTGCAGCGAGTAAGCGCTTCATGGTTGCCTCAGTACTTCAGTCCGCGAGCGCGGCACCGAAGTTGATGTGAATGATTGGTGGTCGATACCAGCGCAGGTGCCGACTTCACGCTAAACCCCTCCGCCTGGGCGATGCGTCCTTGCTGATCACCGAGAAGCGTCACTGCAACCTGATTGCGCGCCGGGTCGAGAGCGCTGGAGTACTGCTGTTCTACAGACACTACATCGGAGAGCTGTTGTAAAAAACAGAGCCTTGCTCATGTCCGACTCCTCTATCGCTGGCTTTAGAGCATCGCCACGATGCATTACTGGAATTAGAGCTTGCTACCTCTATCTCGTCAAATTATGCATCGAGGAACACTGGTGTTGAGGGGACCTGCTGCTCAATGGGTTGCCGACCGATACGTTGCCAGATCACATTCCCACTGAACAGCAGTCGCATCACTTGCACACAATCGCCCTTAGCGTTGGGATCAGGAAGGTGTGTTGGACGGACGGTTATGGGCACACTTCTTGAAACGATTCGTCTGCGGCATGTTGTTTGGCTGACACTCCCCAGTGATTTTTTTGTAAGTCCTTCCCTTCTGGCAGATTCCGTCCGACGGACAGAACATACTTGGAGGGAGTATCAGAGCATTTTCGTAGCACATTTAGAGAGCGAGAGCTTACGGAATTACAACTTGCCCGAGGGTAGATCTACTACCTTGGGGTCGCTCTGCTTTGCCTTTAGAACACGGGTCTCGGCTATCAATACCTCGTTAATCGAGGCGAGGTTGGCAATCTTCACGCGTAGCTCCTCATTCTCTTGGCGGAGCATTCGATTTTTCTCGCGTTCAGCCAAGAGATCCTGGTGTTTCACATCCCGCTGAGCACGACTCGAACGTCCCTGAGCTTCACGGATCGCTTCGGCGATATTTGGGTAGTGATTGTGGATCAGCGCCGTCGAAACACCGGCCTCACGCGCCACCGCGGCGATGGTGACCTTGGATTCTCCGGTGTGCGTCCGACCACGCTGGATGCGCGCGAGCGCGAGTTGCAAATCCCGCTCGCGGGCGTCCGAGGGCTTGCGTTTGATCGTCATACTACGTTCGCCTCCGGGTCGTATCCAAGCTGCATAAGCACGTCACGACAGCGATCCAAATCACGCAATACGCGCTGTCGACCACCGTCACCAATATCGTTGCAATCCAACAACCCCTTCAAGTTGCCATAAAGACGCTGGTAGATACCAACATGGGCACCTCCAATCACGGCGTTGTTGCAGTCGCCGCAGCGCGTTCGCTCCATGGTGTTGCCGACGCAACGATCATCGGCGGCGGTACACCAGGCATGACCATTACTTCGAATCGCGGTGCTCTCAGCAATCGAGGTCACCATCGAGGCGTGGTTCTTGAAGATCGCGAGGTTCGCCGAATCGCGCTGCCAATGCTTGATCGATCGACCGTAGCCGCCAGTCAGTGGTGTGTCCCCCAGCCAAGTACCGACGACCTCGGACTTGATGTCTTCGAGTTCTGACTGGATGTCTTCGTACAGTTCGATATCGAGATGCTGCCCCCAATCTTGATCCATGGCGTAGCCCAAGGTCATGTCCATGGACCAGTGCGCGAAATGCTCACGCAGGTAACGCAGGTCGCCAAACTGGCTATGCGCTGCGTAGTTGGCGAATTTACGGCGAAATTGATGGCTGGCTAAGATCCAGATCAGACCACAGCTCTTCGCGAACGCTTTGAGGCACATGTTCCATGCCGAACCCGAGAGGGTACGAACTTGATTACGCTTCGTGGCAGCCACCCCGAGAAAGAGAGCCTGCTGATGCTTCTGCGCCGTGGCGATTTGCGGATCACTCGAGTTAAGCATTCTTCGCTCGGCGATCTCAGCGTCGATCATCGCCTGGTACGGCTCGGCCCAACGCTCCATTAGGCGCAACACGTGCACAGCAATTTCTGGAATCATCCAGTCGTGCACGCCGGTATCGGTTTTTTCCGATGTGGAGCGCAGCCAGTGGAAGACCGTGCCTTCATCGTCTTCCGTACGGTGGTGCGCGCCAGATTTTACGTTGGCCAACTCATGATTCCGGCAACCGGAGGTGCTGGCCAGAACGATATAGGAGGCAGTTCTCAAATCTTTAATCGCTTGGTTGAATGTCTCAAGCCCGCCTTCCCACCCAAGAGCCGTCAGCTGGCGAACCTTATGCTCCTGAACTGATCTGATCACCTGTCCCTTGCGCGCTACTGCGACGCTATCGAGGGCGTCGCGCAGATCGAGCAGACGCTCACCGCGCTGAACCTGTTCATAGGCCTTCTCGAACAAAGTACAAAACACCTCATCTGGTATCAACGGCGTTTTGCCGGCCTCACTGTTGAGGGAGGCTCTACCGGCCAGGGCTCTCGCCGATGTATCAGGCCAGGGATGTCTTGGGATTGGGTCGTTGGTGTACTGACTGAGTTCATGAAGCGCCTCGACTGACATAAAACGACGTTCAAGGGCCGCCGGAGACAGCGCCTGCCCCCGATTGCGACGCGTCTGTCGGATCTCCTTGCACTCGGCGACGTAATTTGCACAGATCATGGGCGTTACAGCGCCGAAGTGACCGAGCTTAAGCGCGCTTAGATACCGTAGAAAGGGCAATACATTTTCAAAAACATTGCGCAAAGTACTTGCCACGGGACGCTTCTGCCCTGCGCGACCGCGCCGTAGGTAGCGGTACAAGAGGGACTTCATCACCGTTACAAACGCAGCGGGTACTCGATTGAAGTCCAAATTCCTCATGTTGTCCGGTACATTGCTAGTCAACCCTTCGAGCTGCCAAATGTTGTCGCGATAGCGACTGAGGATGACCCAGTGGCCATCAACATGGATGGCGCTGACAATGAGTGCTTCGCGGTCGCCCTCGGGCAACTCACGTATATCCCCTGGTTGTAGTTCGATGCTTGCCCAAGGCAACATGGCCACATTGCTTTTGCTCATGCAAACATCTCCAGACTTTCCACTACATCGGACGACCAAAACGGGTGCGGATCGCGGCGAGCCTGCTCGCGAGCAGCTTCAACGACGGCCGATTTGAAGGTTCCACGCCGCAGCCCTTCAGCCACGATATAGTCGTCAATCAATCGAGGAATATGCGCGTATTCCTGCGCCCAACGCCGCTTGTTCATGCGGGTACGCTCCGCAAACACACGGAAGTAAAAACTAAATAGCCGGTGCAAATCGTCTCCCGTGACCGCGTAATGTTTGCATCGCAGACAGTTGAGGAATGAGAAGCACGCTTCCCCCTCACGTTTTGGTGCATATTGGCCGTTCACCGGATCACCACAGCGCCCCATTGGGGTAGTTTTGTAAGTAGCGCCAATGGTCCGGCTGAGCAGTTCCTGAACCATTATCTCGCCCATAAACTGCCAGTTGCGCCTCGCGTCTGCGCTAGGTGCCAAGTAATTTCGTCCGGCCACCTGTGGTGTGTTACCAAGCGCGATGGCCGTGGTCATCAGGTCACCCGCGAGCAATTCGAATATTCGGTTGGCAAACGTTTTACGTAGTCGAGAGATGTTGATGCGCAGCGGCCGACCATCCGTATCGACGAGTCCATAATCAGTCACCAATTTTTTGGCCGCTAGTTTCAACGCTGAATCCGTCAGGACAATGACCGTGCCGACGCCTGGACCACGGTGCACGCGATACAGCCAAACGCAATCCTTGATGTCGTTCGGAGCCTCCGCACGCAGCGTTTCACTGTGAGCAAGGACACGGCGGATCAGGCGTTCAATGTTGGTTTTGATGGTTGGGGTCGACTCCAGACGACGCTCAGTGGCGCTCTCTGCGCGCAGAGCCACTTTACTGCTGCTGTGTCCGCGACGTTTCCAGAGGACCAAAAAGACACTGTTGTCTTTGGGGTGAGCGCGCAGGCAATCGTGCCCCATCTCCAGCAGCGGCGTGGCGTTACGCCCGGTGTGCAGCGCAACGGTCAACAAGGCATAAGCCAGTAGCTCACCTGTCACAACGGCGTCTTCATTCCAGATTGGCAGGGTCGCCTGTTTTAATGCTGAGGTGAACGCTTGTCGCTGACGTTTCGGTAGTGGCGTTTCCCCCTTACTCTTGCCACTGTTTGGGAACGGGTTTCGCGGAAACGTCGCATCGTCCCCTGTGGTGACCAACGAAATTATCCCTCTGCGGCCCAACGCGTGAAGGACGCACTTCATACCGGTGTAGTGAGTACTCTGGCTAAGCGTGGTAATGCCCAATCCAGCAAGGTAGCCAAGAAAATCGTCAATCAATGCGCGATCGATGGCGTTCAGGGTCAACTCACGGCTGAGCGCGGTTGCACGCAAAATCATGAAGTTAAGGAAGTGGCGTAAACCGCCTTTACAGAAGCTTGCTACGGTACTCGCTTCGACCCCAGTGTCCTGCTGGGCCAGAAAGCGTTCAGTCTGTCGCTGACAGGCATACGTGATTGAATCGATACCCACGCCGTACCAGAAAGCGAAGTCGATGCCTCGGGAACGCGTGGCATTCCTTCCGAAATTGACCTTTGTGTGGACAGGTGGAATCACTTCGGGCAGAACAATGACAGACCCGTTCGCGTCGTGACTATGCTCGACTTGCGGGATATTGAGGTCGGTCTTTAAGAAGACCTTGCGCTTCCCCATTAAACAGCTCCCAAGTCGTCAGACAGTTCATCGTCGTAAGCCAGCACCGCGTTGTCGGCCAGTTCGTTGACCAAGTGCAGGTACACCATCGTCGTCTGGATCGAACTATGACCGAGCTGCCGCTGCACAAACACGAGCGGTTCCAGGCTGCTGCCATTGCGCTGAAGGGCGACCAGAGTATGGGTCGCGTAGGTGTGGCGAAGCATGTGCGTATGAACCTTGATATCCGCACGCTTGCCAATTTCTCGGACAATGCGTTCGATGCGTTTACCATCATCGGCGTAGGGCTCACCGAACTGATTCAAGAACAGCGATTTGTGTTGAGTACGACTCAGTGAAGCCCGCTCACCACGAACCTGCACTACATACCGGTACAGATCCGCGAGAAAGCGTCGACTGATATAGATGTCACGCGGCTTGCTTCCCTTCGTTCGCATTCCGTGACCATCGTGTGGATCAAGGCGAATCCGGATGTTGCGCTCGTGCCTACCGGCTTTGTCCGGATCGAAGACATACGCCAACGGAAAAGAGGCGATTTCCGCTCGCCGCAGGCCAGTCTGAAGTCCAAGTCGAATCATCATTCGGTGATGCGGATTTTCCGCCTTCTCCAGCAACTCCTTAATCTCATCCATGCTGAGGAACTTCGGCAGCACCCGATGCTGACGCGGCATGACGTCGTTCACCATTGCCTTTCCGCCGCTGGCATCGATGTGTGCAAGAAAGCCGGGAGCCCGCTTGATCTTCCGCTCCTCATAACCAAACGGCAGTCTGCTCACCCATTCCTGCTGCTGGGCATACTCATAAAACTTGCAGATATAGTGGAGTCGTTGCCGGGTTGTTGATCGGGCCAACTGACACTCCACCAGGCAGTAGTCCCGGTAACCGGCAACGACACTCTTGGCCTCGCCACGATCTACGTCTCGCCAGTCGAGCTCATGTGCCTGAAGGAAACTGAAAAAGTCGTAAAGAGCACGCCCCGTGCTTGGCCAAGATTTCCGCGACCCAATGGCTCCCCGCAATAGAAAGTGGCGCATGAATTCATTGGCAGGAACGCAACTGTCCATCGTGTCCCAAAGCAAGATCGGAAAGCCTGGATACGGGCGACCGCCAATCACCAAGAGTTCAGTAGCCCACACAAGCTCCATCAACCGCCCCCCCAACCTATGATCTAAACCAATGCTTCTATGGTTGCTTTCTAAATTACTGTTTATAAAGTACTTACCTTCTAACTTTTATCAAGCCCCAGAACATCGCCTTCTACGCTTCCTACGCGTTGGGCGCCGAACATTTCTGGTGGTCCTATACCCTGCTGGTGATTGCCGGTGCCTGCATGTACGCGCCTTACGGGCCCTTCTTCGCGATCATTCCGGAAATCCTTCCCTCCAACGTCGCCGGCGGCGCCATGGCACTGATCAACAGCATGGGCGCCCTGGGTTCGTTCGGCGGTTCCTACCTGGTCGGCTACCTGAACAGCTCTACCGGCTCACCCGGCGCCTCGTACCTGCTGATGAGCGGCGCATTGATGCTCTCGGTGGTACTGACGATTTTCCTCAAGCCCGGCGCCAGCGACCGGGAGCGTCCCACGGTCGCGCTGACCCGTCGCACCGCCGCCCACCCATGAATTGATGTCGAGAGAACCCGGATGAAAAAGCAGGTCGTTCTATACAAGAAACTGTCGCCGTCGCTGATGGCTCGCTTGCACGAGCAGGCTGAAGTGACGCTGATCGAAAGCCTCGATGCCACAGGGCTGGCCAGGCTGCGCGACGCCCTGCCCCGAGCCCAGGGCTTGCTCGGCGCCAGCCTGAAACTGGATGCCGAGCTGCTCGACCTGGCGCCGCATCTTGAAGCCATCGCCAGCGTCTCGGTGGGCGTCGACAACTACGACATCGGCTACCTGACCGAGCGGCGCATCCTGCTCAGCAACACACCGGATGTGCTGACCGAAACCACCGCCGACACCGGTTTCGCCCTGATCCTGGCCACCGCGCGGCGCGTAGTGGAATTGGCGAACCTGGTTCGCGACGGCCGGTGGACCCGCAACATCGGCCCCGCGCACTTCGGCAGCGATGTCCACGGCAAGACCCTGGGCATCATCGGCATGGGACGCATAGGCGAAGCCCTGGCCCAACGTGGGCACTTCGGCTTCGGCATGCCGGTGATCTACCACAGCCACTCGCCGAAACCGGCGGTCGAACAGCGGTTCAATGCCCAGTACCGCAGCCTCGACGACTTGCTGCAGCAGGCTGATTTTGTCTGCCTGACGCTGCCGCTGACCGCCGAAACCGAAGGGCTGATCGGTCCGCGGCAGTTCGCGCTGATGCGTCCAGAGACCATCTTCATCAATATTTCCCGAGGCAAAGTCGTGGATGAAGCGGCGCTGATCCGGGCCTTGAGCGAACGGCAGATTCGCGCCGCCGGGCTGGACGTGTTCGAGCGTGAACCGCTGGGTCATGACTCGCCGTTGCTGCAACTGGACAATGTGGTGGCCACGCCGCACATGGGCTCGGCCACCCATGAGACACGGGAGGCGATGGCCCGGTGTGCGGTGGACAACCTGTTGGCGGCGCTGGCGGGTCAGCGGCCGGTTAATCTGGTGAATGGCGCGGCCTGGAAAGGCTGAAAATCAAAAGGTCGCAGTCGTCGGCAGCTCATTGAGGGAACGCACTTCAACGCAGGCGCTTCCAAAGGCTGCGATCTTTTCAGACCCGCCGGGCATCCAGCAGGTCTGGCGTACATCCCGCCATCGGGCATCGCACGAAGTCAGGCTGAAGTAGCAGATGCCGTGCCGTTAGTGAACGTCTTCGTTACCGACAGGGAACGGTTTCCAGCGGCATCTTTGGCCCTGACATCAAAAACCTCCGAGCTCCCCAGGCCTGAAACCGGGTAACTGTTACCGCTCACCGACACCCAGCTACCCGCGTTGCGACGCACCTCATAGCCGGTGACCCCGACATTGTCCTGCGATGCACTCCAGCTCAGCAGCGCATTGCCAGGCGTCGAGAGCGTCAGCTTGAGGGCCGTCACGCGAATAGGCGGTACCCGGTCATGGGTCACCACGTTGATCACAGCCGACAGGGCCGGTACGGGTCCTTCGGAACGACGGGGCTGAACCGTGAACCGATACTCCTGTTCGGGCATCAACCCCGTGGCGATGTGCTCACGCACGCTGGTGCGAACAAGAGGTCGTCCGGGACAGGTGACTTCGTAATCGATCAGATAAGAGGCGTCCTGCGGAGCATCCCAGGTCAGCCTCGCTTCGTTGAACGTCCTGCCGGGATTGTTCAGGTTTCGTGGTTGCGTCCTGTCCGGGCCGATGGTGACGGTCGCGGACGAGGGCGCTGAATATCCGGTCTCATTAAAGGCTCGCACCTCGATGAAATAGGTCACATCGGGAGACAGGTACCTCAACAGCCAGGTCAGGTGCTCGGTCTCATATCGGGCGATGACTTGTGGGTGTTGACTGAGCAATCCATAGGCCACCTCGTAACCTGGCTGATTGATCGTGGCCCAACTGACTCGCACCGTATCGAAGGTGTCCAGCACAACCAACGGGCCCGGTTTGGGCGGTAATGGAGGGCCATCCAGCGTTCGTTGAGTGATGCGCGACGGCGAAGACTCGCCGTTGGCATTGCGGGCACTGACTTCGACGAAATACAGCGTGTTTTTGTTGAGGTTGGCCAGCGTTTCGTGCAGTAGCCGGGTGGTCAGCGTATTGACCGCCCCGCCGGGTTCGATGCCGTAACGGATCACATAATCGACGGCCCCCGTGGCCGCAGACCATTGAATTTCCAGGGTCGAGATTGTCGACGTCGCCCGCAAGCCAGCGGGCGTCGGCGGTACTTGCAGGGTCTGCCGGGTGATCCGCGTCGGCGCCGAATCGCCGACGTTATTGGTCGAGCGCACATCAAAGTAATAGTTGGTTCCGGAGTTCAGGCCGCTGACCGTGTGAGCTGTTGCCACCGACGTCTGGGTGCCGATCACCGCGCCACTGGGGGCCAGACCATAACTGATCTTGTAACTCGAAGCGTCGGCGGGGCCGGACCAGCTCAGGGCCATGCTGTTTTTGGCGGGTGTGGCGCCCAGATTGGTCGGGCTTGCCGGAACCGAGGCGGCGGGATGGGTTTTGGCCTGGGCGTCCTTGCTGACTGGCGATACCTCGCCGCCCTTGAGCCCGAAGACCTGGATGAGGTATTCCGTGTTCGGATTCAGCCCGCTGACGATATAGGTCAACGAACTGATGGGGACATCGAACTCGCCGACCGTGGAGCCGCCGACCACCGCCCACCTCACCCGCGAAGCGGTGTGCCCGCCACCGGCCGTGTATCCCCAGATCACGCGAATGGCCGAGGTCGACTGAGCGGACGCGGTGATGGTGATCGGCGGGGCCACGTTCGCCGCTTCAGGCAAGGTCTGTTTATTGATCCGAGTCGGCGCCGAATCGCCGACGTTGCTGGACGAACGCACATCAAAGTAATAGTTGGTTCCAGCGTTCAGGCCGCTGACCGTGTGAGCTGTTGCCACCGACGTCTGGGTGCCGATCACCGCGCCACTGGGGGCCAGACCATAACTGATCTTGTAACTCGAAGCGTCGGCGGGGCCGGACCAGCTCAGGGCCATGCTGTTTTTGGCGGGTGTGGCGCCCAGATTGGTCGGGCTTGCCGGAACCGAGGCGGCGGGATGGGTTTTGGCCTGGGCGTCCTTGCTGACTGGCGATACCTCGCCGCCCTTGAGCCCGAAGACCTGGATGAGGTATTCCGTGTTCGGATTCAGCCCGCTGACGATATAGGTCAACGAACTGATGGGGACATCGAACTCGCCGACCGTGGAGCCGCCGACCACCGCCCACCTCACCCGCGAAGCGGTGTGCCCGCCACCGGCCGTGTATCCCCAGATCACGCGAATGGCCGAGGTCGACTGAGCGGACGCGGTGATGGTGATCGGCGGCACCACATACGCCACCCCAGGCAAGGATGATTCGTTTTCGTGCCCACTCATTCGGAAGCCTCCAGCAACGGTTCGATTGTTTGCCATTTAAATACCGTTTGCTGGGACTGCGCTACTGACAGAACTGACAGTGGCGTTCAGCCAGTTTCTATGCTTTCCATGGCCAGATCATCAGAATTTTTCAACCAACATTCGCATGAGGTTCCAGAAGGTCGCTGGCACACAACGCGATGCGCCGACAGGCGTCCAGCAATTGCAGTTGATCCACCACCAGGCCAATACGAATATGCCCCGCCGCGCTCGGCCCAAACGCCTCGCCTGCGAGAACCGATACACCGTAACCTTCCAGCAGTCGCTCGGCGAAGCGTTGGGCACAGAGACCTGTCTGGCGCACATCGACCATCACGAACATGCCGCCATCGGGCAGAACGGGGCGCAAACCCGGGCACTGGCCAAGAATCTCGCATACCAGATCGCGGCGCTGGCGATATTCCTCACGCATCGACGCCACTTGCGGCAAGTCTTTGTCCAATGCCAGTTGCGCGGCGTTCTGCACGAAGTCCGGAATTCCAAACAACATGCTCAACGACAAGTTCACAAGATGCTCGGCCAAGGGTTTTGGCCCGATGACCCAGCCCACTCGCCATCCGCTCATGGCGTGGGATTTGGACAGGCTGTTGATGGTCGCCGTACGCTCGGCCATGCCCGGCAGGCTCGCCGGGCTGATGTGCCGGCCCTCATACAACAGCTCGCTGTAGACCTCGTCGCTGATCAGCCAGAGGTCATGACGAATGCACAGCGCTGCCAGTTGCTGCCAGATCTCCAGTGAAAGACTGGCCCCCGACGGATTGTTCGGGCTGTTGACCAAAATGGCCCGGGTTCTGGGCGTTATCCGCGCAGCGACATCCGCCGGGTCCACGCGAAAGCCGTTCTGCGGGCTCACTGGCACTGACACGACTCTGGCCGCGCATGCACCGATCACACCTTCGTAGGTCACGTACATGGGTTCGGCGATGAGTACTTCGTCACCCGGATCGAGCAAACATTGCACCACTGAATAGACCGCGCACTGCGCGCCCGGAAAAACAATCACATGGTCGGCATCCACAGCCTGGCCGCTGTGTTGGCGGTGACGACGGGCGATACTGTCGCGCAGACCCCGGCTGCCGCGCACTTGCGGATAGTGCGTGTCACCGGCCAGCAAACTGTCGATGGCGGCCTGCACGATGGGCTGGGGAGTGTCGAAATCCGGATCGCCGATGGACAACAGCAGTACATCGACGCCCTGCTCGCGCAATTGCAACGCTCGATCGTGAATCTGCCAGGCCGCCGCCCCTTCTCCGGCAATGCGTTGGGTCAAGGCTGAATAGCGCATGTCATTCTCCTGTCGCGCGGGTTCCCAGCCACAACCCTATCTCAAATCGAGAAACGCGCCACCCGCGTTTTTAAGCGACGAACGGCGATATCGGTGCGGATCAAAAACTGGCCGCTGCATTGGCGTGTATTCGGTCAGCATTTGCGTGCTAACTCGGCTCCGTTCAATGCATAAAGTCTCGCCTATTCAAAAAATTAACGCGCATTTCTCAGGAGGTCATCATTCAAAGATCCGTCCTACAACCGCGAGAGTCTTTCGCTGACAGCCTTTTCCATAGCACCCGACTAAAGTCCGTCACCTGTAATTTCTGACAGGTTCCAAGTCGGTTAATTCGCGTTATAACGAGACCTCGCCTACAGCCCTGCACCGGGTTTTGTAGGACGGCAGCGCGAACCACGCCTTTTTGAAGTAGGACGATTCTGCCGCGCCCACGCCGTCATAGATGATGAATGGGAGAACCAAAATGCATCAGTCCACTACCGCCTCAGTTCGTTCATCGATAGCCCCGCTCAAACAGCTCGTTCAGGAGGTCGATCAACCCAAGAAAGTCAAGCTCACCCCCAGGGAAAAAGAAGTCCTGATGTGGATCGCAGCGGGCAAATCTTCCTGGGAAATCGCGCAGATCTTCAGCTGTTCCGAGGCGGGTGTGAACTACCACTTCGGCAACATTCGCAAAAAATTCGATGTGAGCTCACGCTGGGTCGCCCTGGTCATGGCGCTGAAACAAGGCTTGATCCGAATGCCTTGAACCAGCTCTCATCGAGGGTCCGCGTGTCATCGACCCTGTTGAGACATTTCATGAATCCGGAAATCAAGCCTCAATTCTTGCCCTCTTCGCCCGCCCTCCAGAGTGCCTGTGACGATTCGCCCGTATCGTACGGGCACCCAACCCACGTTCGGCTACGCATCATTCTCGCCGACGACCATCCCGTGGTACTGGGAGGCGCAAAAATTGCCCTGTGCTCGCCACCTGACTCAGTGTTTTCGGTGGTCGCCCTGGCGCACAACGCCGATGAACTGATCAACCATCTGGAGCACACGCCGTGTGATCTGGTGATCAGCGATTATGCGATGCCTTATGGGCGCTTTCCCGATGGCATGGCATTGATGGGTTACCTCAAGCGCCACTTTGCCCGTATCCCGCTGGTGGTCATGACCACGATGCGCAACCCTTCGCTGTTGCAGGCATTGTTGAACGCGGGTGTCAAAGGGCTGTTCGATAAGCGCAGTCCGATGAAGGAATTGAAGCGGGCGGCACAGCGGGTGACCAGTGGGCGAAGTTACCTCTGCCCGGCATTCGCCAGTGTTCTGCAGGCCCAGACCCTGGTCGAGTCTGAAAGCGGTACGTCGGCGGTGAGTCTTTCCGACCGTGAACTGGAGGTAGTACGTCTGTTCGTCCAGGGCATGTCCGGTCGCCAGATCGCGGCACTGCTCAACCGCAGTGAAAAAACCATTAGCCGACAAAAACGCACCGCCATGGACAAGTTGGGGCTTGACCATGATGGTGGGTTGGTGGAGTTTGCGCGGGTGAGTGGGTTGGGTTGAGAGTTAGAAATCGTATACCCGCATGTGCGGGTATACGAATCGACCGGCTATCCGTTAATTTTGCTCCCATTGAAAGCGACCATCTCGCGCTCTTTTCTCTGGTTTGCGCAATCCTGTTATGCGTTTTTGCAGCCCAAAATAGGAGTCCTCGCCTGCAACAGCCTTGAGATTAAAAGTCTCCATCCCCCCTACCAACTTTGTGGATACGACTGCGCCTGGGGCATTTTCAGCTTGGACTCTTTTGTACATTTCCGGAAAATTAATTCTATTTTGTTCAAAAGCCCCTTTTACCAATTCCGGTCGCTTCCCTGCCGATGCGGTGGCCGGTTTCGAGGCTCGACTTGCTGATGTCGAAGATGTGCTTGCTAAAGCCCCATGCTCCACCGGAGTTGGCGGATTGATTTTTGGCGCGCTGCGCGGCGCAGCCACGCTTGCTTGAGCTGACGGAAGTGTGAACCGACTTTTAGCACCAAGGTCGACCATCTTTTTGGGAATTGGACTTGCACTTGTTGCAGTGCCAGCAGCCGACCTCGAAATCGAACTGGCTCCCGTTTCCAGCATTTCATCTCCCCCTACCATAAGTGCTGCAAGGAGAAGCTTAAACATCGAATGCCCCGTCGGATCCGTATAGTCGCCTCTCAATATCTTGTAATCCACCTTGACGGGTTGCACATGGGTGGCTGAATTGAAGTCGTACTCGCCGGCCATATGAGCCCAGGGCACAGAGATCATCAGATCAAACGGCAGGTGCGCACCGACAGAAGTCCGGGCGAGTTCCGTGTTCCCCCAACTCACCACAACGCCGTCGTCGGGGTTCCACCCTGTATACATCGGGATATGAACCTTGGTTGGAAAAGCCGCATCGGCCCGATCAATCACGCCATCAGCGGCCAGAGGCACCGTGCAGCGCTGCAAGCCACTGGGCAGCGTGCCCAGCGCAACGTTCACCGTCGCCGGTAACGACATTTCGCCACGGTTGCCGGCCTTGTCTTGCAAGAAGGCCACGGCGTATTGGGTTTTCGAGCCATATCGCCGCACAAAATCAGCCGGCACCAACACTTTGCGGTCGGGAGGCAGGGGAGTAAAAAGCACGACGAACTGGGTAATATCCTCGGTGGGCAAAGGCACTCTATCCAGCCAGGCGACGATAACCTGAACATCGGTCCTTTTAGCCTCGATAAAATCGGGAATCACGCAAAAGACCCCGTTATCGCGTGCCAGAACGGCATCGGTGATCACGGTTTTTTCGACGATATCGATCACCGCATGCTCGGGATCTGCCCACAGCGGCCCGGTCCTGTCGATGGTCAGCGGAGCCGCTGGAGATGCCCTTACAGAATTGTCATGCCAGTTCTTTACGAGGTAGCGAAACGAAATCTCACCCTCATAGTCTCTGAAAATATGGAGAGGGATCTCCTCTTCCAGCGGAAATTCGTCGTCAGGCAGATCGCCTGGCCAGGGAATATCTTTCGGAGCGCCGATACGTACCCATTCGGGTGAACTAGAAAGCAGACACTCCAGGGTCAACACATTGAAAACTCCTGAAAAAGGAGGCCGGTCATCCCACACCGGAATTTCAACTTTCAACGCTGCGCCAAGCTTGTCCTTGTGAATCAAACCGTCGGGATCCCCGGGCATGGCATCCACGATTTTAGGGACCTCCAAATCGGCGACAAAAAATTGCTTCCGATAATTGGCCCGCACCTGTTCGGCCGTCAGTCTTTTAAATGAACTTGCCATGTTTAACTCTCCACATCCGTTTCAGTTCAGCCATGAACAGGTTCATGGCTGGCAAAACTTTCTGGCAGGTCCAACATATGGCTCAACGACTGCGACGCCCCCTGTCTTTCTGCCCGGTCCCAAGACCTGGGCAAATTAAGCGCCGTTTTTTTTTAACGCGATACTGTCAAAGTTGACAGGTACCCGCGTTTTTTGCCGTCGTGTGCGCCGACATACAAGCCGCGCCGCGCACTGTTGAGTGTCCACCCCGAGGCCACGACCGAAACCCTGATGGGGTATCTGGACGAGGCCCTGGCGTTGGTCGACGTGATGGTTCAGCCGTTGGTGGATCATGGGGAGGGAGGTCGCGCCATGCGCTGCCGGGCATTCCCGACAGCGTGACGCTGGCGCAAAGTACAGCGAGCCGGGTGCTATACGCCTGAGTGTTTGCGCCGGGCCATCTGCCAGATCCGGGCAATGTCCGTGGCCCGTTCACGCAACAGACGCGGGGCTTCGATACAGGCCTGCTCCAGCGTCATCGGCCCGCTCGCCAGGGTGAACGCGGCGCCGATGCCGTGTTCGTACAGCGCCTGATAATCCTCGCCCAACGTACCGGCGATGACGATGACCGGCACGTCGCTCTGTCGGGCAATGCGCGCCACACCCAACGGTGTCTTGCCCCGCAGGGTTTGCGCGTCGAAACGCCCTTCGCCGGTAATCACCAGATCGGCGCCGGCCACGGCTTCAGCCAGCCCGATCAATTCGGCGACCAACTCGACCCCCGCCTTGAATTGCGCCCCCAGAAATGCCTTCGCCGCAAACCCCAGGCCGCCCGCTGCACCACTGCCCGGCTCGTCACGCAGGTCTTTTCCCAACACGTTGGCGCAGTGATCGGCAAAATGCCCAAGCGCACGATCCAATTGCTCAACCTGCTCGGGCGAGGCACCTTTTTGCGGACCGAATATTGCCGAGGCGCCGTCAGGCCCGCACAGTGGATTGTCCACATCCGCCGCAATCTCGAAACGCACGTTGGCCAGACGCGGGTCGAGGTCCTCCAGACTGATGCGTGCCAATTGCCCGAGCGCCAGGCCACCCGGTGCAAGAGACTGGCCCTGTGCGTCGAGCAGCTTCACGCCCAGCGCTTGCATGGCCCCGGCGCCACCGTCATTGGTCGCACTGCCACCGATGGCCAGGATCACCCGCTGCGCCCCTGCGTCGAGGGCCGCGCGAATCAACTCCCCGGTGCCGAACGTGCTGCTGATGCACGCATCGCGCTGATCCACCGGGACCAACTGCAAGCCGCTGGCTTCGGCCATTTCGATGATCGCGGTATGGCTGTCGGGGAACCAGCCCCAAGCGGGATTCACAAGCGCGCCCAACGGCCCGCGAACCGAGAAAGTACGGCGCGGTTCGCCATCGGTCGCCGCCAGCACTGACTCCACCGTCCCCTCCCCGCCGTCAGCCATCGGGGATTTGATCAACTGCGCATCGGGCCAGACTTGCGCCCAACCGAGGGCGATGGCATCGGCCGCGCATTGGGCGCTGAGGCTGTCTTTGAACGAATCAGGGGCGATCACGACTTTCATGGGCATTCTCCAGTTCCGATGCATCCAGGCGGCCAACCGCCACAAACAATAACGCCGGTCCCCCTGCACTGGCGGTCACACGATTATTGCTCATTTCCACAAAACCCGGTGGGTGCCGCGTGACTGGATTGGAAGTTGATCGATTTTTCATTTTGCTCCCTGCACGTGTTCTGGTATTTGATTGAGCCTTTCCACCGGTAAAAAGGACTTCGTCATGAGCTACCGCACGCTGGGTCATTCGGGACTGCAGGTTTCCACCCTGACCCTGGGCACCATGATGTTCGGCGAACAGACCAGCACCGAAGATTCCCTGCGGATCATCGACAAGGCCTGGGATCAGGGCATCAATTTCATCGACACCGCCGACGTCTACACCCATGGCCGTTCGGAAGAAATCGTCGGCGAAGCAATCGCCAGTCGCCGTCAGGAATGGGTGCTGGCCACCAAGGTCGGTTTCGGCCCGGTGGACGGCGTGCCGAACCGTAGCGGTCTGAACCGCAAACACCTCTTCAACGGTATCGAAGCCAGTCTGACGCGCCTGGGCACCGACTACCTCGACATCTATTACCTGCACCGCGAAGACCACAACACGCCCCTGGAGGTCACGGTGTCGGCCATCGGCGACTTGATCCGCCAGGGCAAGGTCCGCTATTGGGGCCTGTCGAACTATCGTGGCTGGCGCATCGCCGAGGTGATTCGCATTGCCGACCAACTGGGCGTCGACCGGCCGGTGATCAGCCAGCCGCTGTACAACATCGTCAACCGCCAGGCCGAAACCGAGCAGATCACCGCCGCACAAAACTACGGCCTGGGCGTGGTGCCTTACAGTCCGTTGGCGCGCGGCGTGCTCAGCGGCAAGTACGCACCGGATGTCACCCCGGACGCCAACAGCCGTGCCGGACGCCAGGACAAACGCATCCTGGAAACCGAATGGCGCGTCGAGTCGCTGCGCATCGCCCAGCAGATCCAGCAGTACACCCAAAGCCGTGGCGTCGGCATCGTCGAGTTCGCCATTGCCTGGGTGCTGAACAACAGCGCCGTGACGTCGGCCATCGTCGGCCCGCGTACCGAAGCGCAATGGGATGCCTACACTAAAGCCCAGGCAGTGAAGATTACGGCTGAAGATGAAGCGTTCATCGATTCGCTGGTGACGCCGGGGCATGCGTCGACGCCGGGGTTCAATGACGTGAGTCATTTCGTGTCGGGCCGTAAACCGCGTAGCCACTGACGGTACATTTCACTTGTGGGAGCTGGCTTGTCGGGTCGCTGCGATGCGGCGACCCGACAAGCCAGCTCCCACAGGGTTTCGGGTCTTGCCCAGAATGTTGTGAATATTGATCATACGGCCAATATTCTGCACAAAAACCGCGTATCCTCCGCACCCCGTTTCACCTTCAACCTCGCGAGGACAGTTTGTCTAAAGGTATCGCTCTATCGGTTTCAGCCTCGGTGCTGTTTGCCGTCATGTACTACTACACGTCGCTGCTCAGCCCCTTGAGTGGCGTGGAAATTTTTGGCTGGCGCATGTTGCTCACGGTGCCGTGCATGACCGTGTTCATGGTGGTGTCCGGGGAGTGGAAACGCGTCGTCGACATTGTGCGGCGAGTCGCAGGCCGGCCTGTTCTGGTGCTCGCCCTGATCCTCTCTTCGGCCTTGGTCAGCGTGCAGCTCTGGCTGTTCATGTGGGCGCCACTCAATGGCTATAGCCTGGATGTGTCGCTGGGGTACTTCCTGTTGCCGCTGACCATGGTCCTGACCGGCCGACTGGTCTATGGCGAACGCCTCTCCTACCTGCAAAAAATCGCCGTGTTTTTCGCCTGCCTCGGGGTGATCAACGAGGTGTATCAGGTCGGTGGATTTTCCTGGGCAACCTTGCTGGTGTGCATCGGCTACCCCACCTATTTCGTCCTGCGCAAGCGACTGGCAACGGACAACCTCGGCGGCTTGTGGCTGGACATGAGCCTGACCCTGCCGGTGGCATTCTGGTTCGTGCAGAGCGGTGAACAGGGCTTCAACGTGTTTGACCAGCATCCATGGCTGTCGCTGCTGATCCCGTTGCTCGGCGTGATCAGTGCGTCGGCGCTGGTGGTCTACATCATCGCCAGTCGCTTGCTGCCGTTCAGCCTGTTCGGACTGTTGAGTTACGTCGAGCCCGTGCTGTTGCTGGGCGTCGCGTTGCTGCTGGGGGAAAGCATCAAGGCCGGCGAATGGCTGACCTATATCCCGATCTGGATGGCGGTGCTGGTGCTGGTGTTCGAAGGGTTCAAGCATTTGATGCGACAACGCCGACCTTGACCTCACCCAGAACCCAATGTGGGAGCGAGCTCGCTCCCACAGGTTTATAGGCGTTATGGCTTAGTCGGTGGCCAACACACCACGACGGACCTGGTCGCGTTCGATGGATTCGAACAGCGCCTTGAAGTTGCCCTCGCCAAAACCATCATCGCCTTTACGCTGGATGAACTCGAAGAACACCGGCCCCATCAGGGTTTCCGAGAAGATCTGCAACAGCAGTCGCTTGTCACCCGACACCGACGAACCATCCAACAGAATGCCCCGCGCTTGCAGTTCGCCCACCGGCTCGCCATGGTCCGGCAAACGGCCTTCGAGCATTTCGTAGTAGGTGTCCGGCGGCGCGGTCATGAAACGCATGCCGATGCTTTTCAGGTGATCCCAAGTCTTGATCAGGTCATCACTGAGGAAGGCCACGTGCTGGATGCCTTCGCCATTGAACTGCATCAGGAACTCTTCGATCTGCCCGGCGCCCTTGGACGACTCTTCGTTCAACGGGATACGGATCATGCCGTCCGGCGCGGTCATGGCCTTGGAGGTCAGGCCGGTGTATTCGCCCTTGATGTCGAAGTAACGGATTTCGCGGAAGTTGAACAGCTTCTCGTAGAAGTTCGCCCAGTAGGCCATGCGCCCGCGATACACGTTGTGGGTCAGGTGGTCGATGATCTTCAGGCCCGCTCCGACCGGGTTGCGATCGACGCCTTCGAGGAACACGAAGTCGATGTCGTAGATCGAGCTGCCTTCGCCGAAGCGGTCGATCAGGTACAGCGGCGCGCCGCCGATGCCTTTGATCGCCGGAAGGTTCAGCTCCATCGGACCGGTTTCGATGTGAATCGGCTGTGCGCCGAGTTCCAGCGCACGCTTGTAGGCTTTTTGCGAATCCTTGACCCGGAACGCCATGCCGCACACGGATGGACCATGCTCGGCCGCGAAGTACGAGGCCACGCTGTGCGGCTCGTTGTTGAGGATCAGGTTGATCGCGCCCTGGCGATACAGGTGCACGTCCTTGGAACGGTGGGTCGCGACTTTGGTGAAGCCCATGATCTCGAAGATCGGCTCCAGGGTGTTCGGGGTTGGCGATGCGAATTCGATGAATTCAAAACCCATCAGGCCCATTGGGTTTTCGTATAAATCTGCCATTTTGGCGCCTCATCATGCTTTTGGAATTAACAAACGTTAGTTGCCAGCGATGCTGAGGCCGGAGGGTGGCGCGCAGGAGATACCCCGCACACTGCGGGCGAGGAAATCACCAAAGATCAATTGAAACCCGAATATCTTCATTGTCGACCCAAGGCTTTTGCGGGCGAGGCTTCTGCTGCCAGAAGTCGTTTATTCTTGTATGCGTAACCTGATTCTACACAGCGTAAATCAGTTTGTCCGCCTTCTGTATCAAATCCCCTTT
This sequence comes from Pseudomonas sp. MIL9, assembly GCF_016887925.1. Classification (NCBI taxonomy): domain Bacteria; kingdom Pseudomonadati; phylum Pseudomonadota; class Gammaproteobacteria; order Pseudomonadales; family Pseudomonadaceae; genus Pseudomonas; species Pseudomonas sp. MIL9. The sequence goes on from NZ_JAFEHE010000030.1 coordinate 64,671, forward strand.
TTCCCTGCACGCGCAAGGGGTTTATTGCACAGGAAAATCCCGGTCAGGATCAGCCCTCCTCCCAGGCACATGGCCAGTGTCAGTTGCTCACCCAACAGCAGCGCCCCGAGGATCACGGCCGTCAACGGGTTCAAAGCGATGAACACCCCGGAACGGGTCGCACCGATTTTGCGAATGCCGTCGTAATAGCCGATATAGGCCAGAGCCGAGCCAAAGACGCCCAGGTACATCAGACTCAACCACTGTTGAGGGCCAAGCTGGACAAGCGCGGCCACACTCAACTCGCCTCGGATGGCGCTGGCAATCCACAGCATCAATGTGCCCAGCAGAATTGACCAGGTCACCGTTTGCAATGGGCCCAGGCTTTGATTCAGCGCCTTGGAAAACAGCGAATACACGCCCCAACCGAGCACGCAGCCGAAAATCAGCAGATCGCCGATCCAGGCATCGGCCTTGCCGGCCAAGAGTTGCGGATGGCGGCTGACGATGACCAGGCACGCGCCGACGATACAGATCGCAATGCCGGCAATCTTCGCCCGGCCCAGACGCTCCTTGAATAGCAGCCAAGAGGCCAATCCGATAACGGCAGGGTTCAAGGCCACGATCAACGATGCTCGCGAAGCATTGATGTAGTGCAGGCCATAAAAGAAGCACAGGTTGTAGAAAAAGATCCCGCAAAAGCCCAGCAGTGCCAGCTGCAGCCATTGCCCTGGACTGGGTCGGGCCAATGGGATGCGGGACATCAACAAGAACAGTAATAGTGATGTGCTCGCCAGCAGGAAGCGCAAGCTGGCGGCAAACAAAGGGCTCAGGCTATCAGCCAGAAACCGCCCGGCCACGAAGGTACCGCCCCAGATCATGGTGACCGCCGCCAGTTTCAAATAAACCGGCGTATCCGTCGGGCTTGGCAGGTATTTCTCATGAGTAGTCATACGTCTCCGGAACGGGTGATGGGCGGTATGGCGTATGATTCGACTAATGCCAAGTCATCGTAAAATGAGTAAATACTCATGACCCTTACCCAACTGGAGATTTTCTCCCTCGTCGCCGAACTGCGCGGCTTCACGGCGGCAGCCCATCGCTTGGGGATCTCCCAATCCGCGGTTTCCCATGCCCTCAAGTCGCTGGAACAGGAATTGGGGGTCGAGTTGTTGCACCGCCATCAGTCAACGGTGGAGGTGAGTGACATCGGCCAGCAACTGCTGCTGCGCGCCCGTGCCATGCTGGGCCTGGCCAATACGTTGCGCCAGGAAGCGGCGGATGCCCGTGGGATGAAGCGCGGCACGTTGCGTATCGGCTCGTTCGGGCCCACGTCTTCGATCAAACTGTTGCCCGATATCCTGCGCCACTACCGCGCCGAGCACCCTGGCATTGAGATCCATATCGACGAAGGTCCGGACCGTCAGGTGATCCAGTGGCTGGAAGAACGGCGAATCGATGTCGGTTTCGTGGTGCTGCCGCAAGAGCGTTTCGACACCGTTGCGCTGGTCGAAGATCAAATGGTTGCGCTGCTCTCGGCTGGCCATCCTTTGGCAACCCGCAACAGCGTCAGCCTGAGCGAGCTGTGCGATGACCCTTTTGTACTGACCGAGGCTGGCTCTTCGGAGCTGGTTTCTCGCCTGTTCAATGCCGCGCGCCTGACCCCCAATATCCGCTATCGTTGCTCGCAATTGCTGAGCACGCTGGATACGGTTGGACGCGGCGACGGTTTGACCGTGGTCGCCGAGGGTTCGCTGCCCGAGCACGGTGACAATCGCCATGTTAAAAAACCGCTGTCGCCACCGGTGGCGCGGCAGGTCGGCCTGGCGGTACTCGACCGCCGCCAGGCGTCACCGGCGACGCTGGCTTTCATCAAACTCGCCGAGCGGCTGAGTAACCGGTGAGCGGCACAAGTGACAAGGGCCAACTATCATGGCTCGTACCCGAACTCTTCATGGGAGGCATTTCGCCCTGCCAGCATTTGAGAGCCCTTTCATCGCTACAGGTTTCTTGAATGCCACTGAGAGCCAAAACCCGCACACGCCGCATCAGGATGGCCGTCACTCTGCTGAGCGGATTGCTTCCGGTCTTGTTGGGCACCGCCATCCTCTATATCCAGGCTGGACGGGCGCTCGAACAAAGTGCTCAACAAACCGCCGAAGAGGCCATTCGCCAGTTCGACCTCATGCTCGACAACACCGCCCAGGCTGCCCGGGAATTATTGCCACTGGCCGGGCAAAGTTGTATCGACGTCAATCTGGCCCTGCGCGAACAAGTCACGCGACGCCCCTTTGTACGCTCGACCATCCTGATATGGGACGATGCCATTTATTGCAGTTCTTTGTTCGGCGACTATCACGAGAAGCTCGTTGCCGGGGACTTCAGCCAAGGCCGGTTACTGTTGATGAAGGGCAACCCTGTCACCCCTGATACCGCGCTGTTGGTGTATCGCCTCGGCAAAGGCAAACAGGGCGCGATGAGCACACTGGACGGTTATCACCTGAGTAACGTGTTGCGCCTGATTGGTCGCCAGACATTGCTGGTACTGCAGGTCGGGCCCAATTGGTTGACGGCCGATGGCCAGTTTCATGAAGACGCGCCACCCGCCATGCCAACTGCACAAAGCAATCTCGGCTCGTCACGGTATGGTTTCAGTGTGACGGCCGGATTTCCCAAAGGCGAAACCTGGCGTTACATGCGCAGCCAGTATCCCCCCCTGTTCTGTTTGTTGATCTTTTTCGGCGTGATTTCCGGATCGCTCGGGCATTTTCTACAGAAGCGTACGTCATCACCGACTCATGAAATGCAACGTGCGCTGGATGCGGCGGAGTTCGTCCCGTATTTCCAGGCGGTCGTGCATGGCGACAGTAAAAAGTTGTCCGGTATTGAAGTGCTGATGCGCTGGAACCACCCGAAAGAAGGCCTGGTGCGGCCCGACCTGTTTATTCCGTTTGCCGAATACTCCGGGCTGATCGTGCCAATGACCCGATCTTTGATGCAACAGACCGCCACGTTGCTCGCGCCGCTGTCGGCATCGTTCAAGGAACCGTTTCATATCGGCATCAACATCACCGCCAGCCATTGCCAGGGCCTTGACCTGGTCAAGGATTGCCGCCAGTTTCTCGAGGCTTTCGCCCCCGGCTCCGTGCACCTGGTACTGGAATTGACCGAACGCGAATTGATCGAACCGACAGCCATCACTCATCAACTGTTCGACCAACTTCGTGATCTCGGCGTAAAGATCGCCATCGACGACTTCGGCACCGGTCACTCCAGTCTCGGCTATCTGCGTCAATTCAACGTGGACTACCTGAAGATCGACCAGAGTTTCGTCGCCATGATCGGCATCGATACCCTTTCCAGCCATATTCTGGACAGCATCATCGAACTGGCGATCAAACTCGGCCTGGCAATGGTTGCCGAAGGTGTGGAGACCCAGCAGCAAAGTGATTACCTGACCGCTCATAACGTTAACTTTCTACAAGGCTATCTGTACGGCAGGCCGATGCCTGGCGTCGAGTTCATTAGTGCATTAAGCGACCATTAACTAGCGGCTTTAAGCGATGTGGTAACGTTGCCGTGCACCCATTTGAATCAAAAAACAACTCTTGTTACATGACAGAAAAGACATGATTTACTCTTGAGCAATTAACTACTACAATTTTTCATGCCTGCCGTAATTTGGCGGGTGAGCCGTTATCACCGGGTCGCTTCAAAGCTTTTGGCTTATAGCTTTGTTTGCGGTTGGTATCAGCCAAACACACTATTGGAGTAAAGATATTGTCCAGACTCGCTGAATTTCGTGCCGCTGAAAAGGCCCTTCAAGAACAGCTCAAGCAGCTTGAATCCCTGAAGAACGATGCCGGGCTCAAGAAAGAAATCGAATTCGAAGAAAAGCTTCAAGGACTGATGAAAACCTACGGCAAGAGCCTGCGCGACATCATCGCCATTCTCGATCCGAACCCGGCAAAATCCGGTCTGCAACAGGCCGTTGCGCCTAAAACCCGTCGCGCTCGCGTGGTCAAGGTCTATCAGAACCCGCACACCGGTGAACTGATTGAAACCAAGGGTGGCAACCACCGCGGCTTGAAAGCCTGGAAGGAACAATACGGTGCCTCGACCGTTGATTCCTGGTTGCGCGGCTAAGCACTCGCGCCGAGACAAAAAGCCCTGCGAATGCAGGGCTTTTTCATGAACACCCTCTAAATTCAGCAACGAGGGTCGCTCAACTCTCTACTTGCCGATCAACTTTATGCTTAATCCCTTTGGGTATCTAAACATTTGTGCACGTACTGAAAACCGCGTTTATTGAAGTCTTCAACTAAAGCTTCAAGCCGTTACGTGCCGCCTCTATTTCATCCTGGCTCGCTTTATAAGCGTCAGCCTGCCCCGCATAGGAAAGAACGTAGGCTTTATCGGCGTCCACCGCAGCGACCAATGTTTGCGAGAGCACATGACGACCGTTTTGCGTGATGGTGGAAGTCGTTTCCAAAGCCGGTAATCGACTCAAGGTTGTCGCATGAATCCGGCTGCACGCACTTTGATAGCCACTCTGATAAAAGCCTTTCTGCACGGACTTGCGCATCTCCAGCAGCACAGCTTCCAGATTGACCTGATGACCGGTTTCCACCTGGGTCATGGTCAGCTCCATCACCATGACCGGCTCGCCAGCCTGATTGTTTTTCACTGCGCGCTGGCGACTGACATCCGCTTTGCCGTCACCTTGCGGCACGTCTTCGATTTGCCAGCCGGCTGGCCAGGGCATGACCGGCGCATCGGCCTGAGCCATGGCGACCGTTGACAGCACACCCATCAAGAGGAACAACGTTTTACCGAATCGAATCATTGCAATGAACACTCGCCAATTGTGGCCGGAAGTCTGAGCTTCGACCGGCCGCCAGGCAATAGCCGACGGTGTTGGTTTGGTGATGTCAGAGCCCTTGCGTATCATTGTCGCCATTCTTCAGCCCCACTTGTTTTCCGGAGGGCCCATGAGCCTGCAAGAACTGAACAGCTTTCCCGGCGTGACCGCGCAGCCTGATACGGCGACCCAGAAATTCGTGTTCAACCACACCATGCTGCGGGTCAAGGACATCACCAAATCCCTGGACTTCTACACGCGCATCCTCGGTTTCTCACTGGTGGAAAAACGCGACTTCCCGAAAGCGGAATTCAGCCTGTATTTCCTCGCACTGGTCGACAAGAGCCAGATCCCGGCCGACGCCGCCGCACGCACCGAGTGGATGAAATCGATCCCCGGCATTCTCGAACTGACCCACAACCACGGCACCGAGAACGACCCGGACTTCGCCTATCACAATGGCAACACCGACCCACGTGGCTTTGGCCACATCTGCATTTCGGTGCCGGACATCGTGGCCGCGTGCGAGCGCTTCGAAGCGCTGGGCTGCGATTTCCAGAAGCGCCTGAATGACGGTCGCATGAAAAGCCTGGCGTTCATCAAGGACCCGGATGCCTATTGGGTCGAGATCATTCAGCCTGCGCCGCTGTGATGCAAAACCCCGTCTTGTGGGAGCTGGCTTGCCAGCGATGGCATCCTTGAAATCGCCATCGCCGGCAAGCCGGCTCCCACAATGATCGCGGACACAAAAAAACCCATGATTGCTCATGGGTTTTTTCGTTTCGGCGACTACCGTTTACGCCGGAGCCGACGTGCGAATCAAGTGATCAAACGCACTCAGGGAAGCCTTGGCGCCCTCGCCCACGGCAATCACGATCTGCTTGTACGGCACGGTGGTCACGTCGCCAGCGGCGAATATGCCCGGTACCGAGGTCTCGCCACGGGCATCGACGATGATCTCGCCACGCGGCGACAACTCGATGGTGCCCTTGAGCCAATCGGTGTTGGGCAGCAGACCGATCTGCACGAAGATCCCCTCCAGCTCCACGGTCCGCAGCTCATCGCTCTTGCGATCCTTGTAGTGCAGGCCATTGACTTTCTGACCGTCGCCGGTGACTTCAGTGGTTTGCGCATGAGTGATCACGGTCACGTTGGGCAGGCTGTGCAGCTTGCGTTGCAAGACCGCATCGGCGCGCAGCTGTACGTCGAACTCCAGCAGCGTCACGTGGGAGACGATACCCGCCAGGTCGATAGCCGCTTCGACACCCGAGTTACCGCCACCAATCACCGCCACACGCTTGCCCTTGAACAGCGGGCCGTCGCAGTGCGGGCAGTACGCCACGCCTTTGTTGCGATATTGCTGCTCACCCGGCACGTTCATTTCGCGCCAGCGCGCACCGGTCGCCAGGATCACGGTTTTGGCTTTGAGCTTCGCACCGCTGGCGAAGTGCACTTCGTGCAGCTCACCGTCCTTGCCGGGTAGCAACTTGTCGGCGCGCTGCAGGTTCATGATGTCCACGTCGTACTGCTTGACGTGTTCTTCCAGCGCTACCGCCAGTTTCGGTCCTTCGGTTTCCTGCACGGAGATGAAGTTTTCGATGGCCATGGTGTCCAGCACCTGCCCACCAAAACGCTCCGCCGCCACACCGGTACGAATGCCTTTGCGGGCTGCGTAGATCGCCGCCGAAGCACCGGCCGGGCCACCGCCGACCACCAGCACATCAAAGGCTTCCTTGGCGCTGATCTTCTCGGCTTGCCGCTCAATGCCGCTGGTGTCGATCTTGGCGAGGATTTCTTCCAGGCCCATGCGCCCCTGGCCGAAGTTCACACCGTTGAGGTAGATGCTGGGCACCGCCATGATCTGGCGCTCATCGACTTCAGCCTGGAACAGCGCGCCGTCGATGGCGACGTGACGGATGTTCGGGTTCAGCACCGCCATCAGGTTCAGCGCCTGGACCACGTCCGGGCAGTTCTGGCAGGACAGCGAGAAGTAGGTCTCGAAGTTGAACTCGCCCTTGAGAGAGCGGATCTGTTCGATCACTTCGACACTGGCCTTCGAGGGGTGGCCGCCGACTTGCAGCAAGGCCAGCACCAGCGACGTGAATTCGTGGCCCATCGGGATGCCGGCGAAACGCAGGCTGATATCGGCGCCCGGGCGATTGATCGAGAACGATGGCTTGCGTGCATCGTCACCGTTGTCGAGCAAGGTAATTTGGGTGGAAAGACTGGCAACGTCTTTCAACAGTTCGAGCATTTCCCGGGATTTCGCACCGTCGTCGAGGGATGCAACGATCTCGATCGGCTGGGTGACCCGTTCCAGGTACGATTTCAACTGGGTTTTAAGATTGGCGTCCAACATACGGGCGATTTCCTTTGTGTTTACTGGCATAAAAAAACGCCCGAGCGAATCTCGCCCGGGCGTTTTTATTGGGCGGTGCAGCTTGCTTAGAAGGTGCGGAAGTCCGCCCTGATGAAGCGCGTCACAGACTTAGATCTTGCCGACCAGGTCCAGGGACGGCGCCAGAGTGGCCTCGCCTTCTTTCCACTTGGCAGGGCAAACCTGGCCTGGGTGAGCAGCGACGTACTGGGCAGCCTTGATTTTGCGCAGCAGTTCGGAAGCGTCGCGGCCTACACCACCGTCGTTCAGCTCGACGATCTTGATCTGGCCTTCAGGGTTGATCACGAAGGTGCCACGGTCAGCCAGACCCGCTTCTTCGATCAGCACGTCGAAGTTGCGGGAGATGGCGTGGGTCGGGTCGCCAATCATGGTGTACTGGATTTTGCCGATCGCTGGCGACGTGTTGTGCCAGGCAGCGTGGGCGAAATGAGTGTCGGTGGAAACGCTGTAGATCTCGACGCCCAGCTTCTGGAAGGCATCGTAGTTGTCAGCCAGGTCTTCCAGCTCGGTTGGGCAAACGAAAGTGAAGTCAGCCGGGTAGAAGAAAACGACAGACCACTTGCCTTTCAGGTCAGCGTCCGAGACTTGTACGAAGTCGCCGTTTTTGTAGGCGGTCGCTTGGAACGGTTTAACTTGGCTGTTGATGATAGGCATCGTTGACTCTCCATCGGGGTTAAGAAGTTGATGGAGAGAACTTTACTCACTCGACGGACGGTTGGCTCATTGGCAAACCTCATGCCGCTGATTGGCTTTCGCTATTAGCCAACCTTATTAATAGAAGAAAACCGAATTTACGGCTCCAGCGGTTTCTCCGAGAGGCGGGCCATGCCCAGGAACGGACTGGCTTCGATGTAACGCATGGCGGACTTCATGTCCTTCCAGCCCACATAGCTCATCAACGACTTCAAGTCCCAGCCGCTCTGATGCGCCCACGAGGCAAAGCCGCGGCGCAACGAGTGACTGGTGTAGTGCTCGGCCGCAAGGCCCGCACGCCCCAATGCCTGGCGCAGCAGGGGAATGACGCTGTTGGCGTGCAAGCCCTCCTCGCTCAGATGCCCCCAGCGGTCGATGCCGCGAAACACCGGACCACGGACCAATGCCGCTTCACCGATCCAGTCGATGTAGGCCTGCACCGGGCATAACCGCTGCAATGCCGGCGTCTGGTAGGTCCGGCCGAGGTTTTCACGGTCACTCTTGCTGCGCGGCAAGTACAAGCTGATACCCGAACCGGCGCTGGCCTGCACGTGCTCGACCTGCAGGCGACACAACTCATCGCTACGGAAGCCACGCCAGAAGCCGAGCAAAATCAACGCGGTGTCTCGCCGGGCGCGGAGCAACCCCGGACGATCACACTCGGCCCTGGCCGTTTGCGCCTCTTGCTCCAGCCGGCCGATGACTTGCTCAAGGTGCTGCAGTTGCAGCGGCTCGGCCTGTTTCTCCTGAGCCGGATGCAGCGCACGAATCCCCTTGAACACTTTGCGCACCACAGGCGCCTTGGTCGGGTCGGCGAACCCCTGACTGTTGTGCCACTGGGCCAGCGCCGACAACCGCAACTTCAGGGTATTGATCGACAACACGCCAGCATGGGCCACCAGATACCGCGCCACGCTGTCGCCCGTTGCCGGCAGGAACCCGCCCCAACTGACTTCGAAGTGTTCGATGGCTGCGCGATAGCTACGGCGGGTGTTGTCGCGCGTCGCCGCTTGCAGGTAACGATCCAGCTCACTCATGGGTCCAACTCTCGAATGCGTACCGCTTTTACAGGTGAAACACCGGTTTTCCGGTTATCACACGGGGTAATACCAGTATATCCCGTGTCATTCGTCGCCTGTATTTATCTTTTAATATTCGATGGTACAATGCGTAATATGGCATTACGTACCACACATCAAAATCGCAGGAGTAATCATGGCCCGTGGCGGCGTTAACAAAGCAGTGGTTCAAGCCGCGCGTCTGGCGATCCTCGCCCGTGGCGAAAACCCGAGCATCGATGCAGTACGGATCGAGATGGGTAATACAGGCTCGAAAACCACGATCCATCGCTACCTGAAAGAACTGGGGGAAGGCACTCAACCTGATGACACGGAAGCGCCGGAGCCTATCGACGATGAGTTGCTGGCCCTGGTGTCACGACTGGCGCAACGCCTGAAGGAACAGGCACAAGAACCCATTGACCAGGCCCGCGAGCAGTTCGAACAGCAACGCAAGGACCTGGAAACCCGGCTGCACGAGGCCGAGCTGGCCAATACGCAATTGCAGCAACACTACGAACTCCAGAGCCTGGCACTGGCTCAGGAATCCGAGGCCCTGCACAGCACCCGCTCCATGCTGCAGACCGAACAAACCCGCAATGCCGGATTGAATCAGGCACTGGCAGATTTCGAATTGCGCTTGCAAGACAAGGACGAGCAGATCCGCTCGCTCGAAGAGAAACACCTGCATGCCCGAGACGCGCTGGAGCACTACCGCAACGCCGTTAAAGAGCAGCGCGAACAGGAACACAGCCGCCATGAAAGCCAGGTGCAGCAGTTGCAGATGGAGTTGCGCCAGGCCCAGCAGAGCGCGTTGGTGCGCCAGGATGAAATCACCCAGTTGCACCGCGACAACGAACGCTTGCTGACAGAAAACCGGGGAACCCTGCGCGAGCTGAGTTCGCTGCAAGAGCAGCTCAAGCAGAGCAACAGTCGCCAGGATCAGTTACTGGAACAGGCCAATCGCGTTGACGGCGAACGCACCCTCCTCCAGGAACGCCTGCGCGTCGCCCTGCTGGAAAGTCAGTCGCTGAAACAGAACGTCGATGAACAGCTGCAGATCAACAAGTCGCTGGAAATCGAATTGATCAAGGCACAGGCAGAATTGGAAGAAAGCGAGCGTCTGGCGGCTGCCGTTGCGACAGCGCCAGACACCGCCAAGGACGATTAGCCGGTAACCGGCGTGCGCATGGTGACGAACTCTTCGGCGGCCGTCGGGTGCACGCCGATGGTCTCGTCGAAGTGGCGCTTGGTGGCGCCAGCCTTCAAGGCAATCGCCAGGCCCTGGACGATCTCACCCGCCTCTGGACCGACCATGTGGCAGCCCAGCACCTTGTCGGTCGCGGCATCCACCACCAGCTTCATCAACGTACGCTCCTGGCACTCAGTCAGGGTCAGCTTCATCGGCCGGAAACGGCTTTCGAAGATCACCACATCGTGCCCCGCGTCGCGCGCTTCTTCTTCGGTCAAACCGACGGTACCAATGTTCGGCAAGCTGAACACTGCCGTCGGGATCATTTTGTAATCCACCGGACGATACTGCTCAGGCTTGAACAGGCGACGGGCCACTGCCATGCCCTCGGCCAGTGCCACGGGGGTCAGCTGAACGCGACCGATCACATCACCGAGCGCCAGAATCGACGGCTCAGCGGTCTGGTACTGCTCATCCACCTCAACGAAACCTTTCTTGTCGAGTTTCACCCCGGTGTTTTCCAGCCCCAGGTTATCCAGCATCGGACGCCGGCCGGTGGCGTAGAACACACAGTCAGCCTCCAGTTGCCGGCCGTCCTTGAGCGTCACCTTCAGGCTGCCATCGGCCTGTTTATCGATGCGCTCGATGTCGGCATTGAATTGCAGGTCCATGCCGCGCTTGGTCAGCTCTTCCTGCAAATGCTTGCGCACCGAACCGTCGAAACCGCGCAGGAACAGTTCGCCGCGATAGAGCAACGTGGTTTTCGCGCCCAGACCGTGGAAAATCCCCGCGAACTCGACGGCGATGTAGCCACCGCCGACCACCAGCACACGCTTGGGCAGCTCTTTGAGGAAAAACGCCTGGTTGGAGCTGATCGCGTGTTCGTGCCCCGGAATCTGCGGAATCTGCGGCCAGCCGCCGGTGGCGATCAGGATGTGTTTGGCACTGTGGCGCTCGCCATTGATCTCGACCGTGTGCGGGTCGACGATCATGGCGTGGCCTTCATGCAAGGTCACGCCACTGTTGACCAGCAGGTTGCGATATATGCCGTTCAGGCGATTGATCTCGCGGTCCTTGTTGGCGATCAGCGTCGCCCAATCGAACTGCGCTTCATCCAGACTCCAGCCAAAACCCGAAGCCTGTTCGAAGTCTTCGGCGAAGTGCGCGCCGTAGACCAGCAATTTTTTCGGCACGCAGCCGACGTTGACACAAGTACCACCCAGGTAGCGACTCTCGGCCACGGCCACTTTCGCGCCGAAACCGGCTGCAAATCGGGCAGCCCGCACACCGCCAGAACCGGCACCAATCACATAAAGGTCAAAATCGTAGGCCATTTTCTATCTCCTCGGCAGGCCATCAGCATACCCGCCGCGATGGGTTGGGCAAGCGCTGCTATCGATATAGGGCCAGAAAATGAAAAAGCCACCCGAAGGTGGCTTTTTCAGTACAAGCAGCAAAGGCGCTATCAGTAAGCCTTGCCAGTCTTGTAGAAGTTTTCGAAGCAGAAGTTGGTCGCGTCGATGTAACCTTCGGCGCCACCACAGTCGAAACGCTTGCCCTTGAACTTGTAGGCAATCACGCAACCGTCCTGCGCCTGTTTCATCAGGGCGTCAGTGATCTGGATCTCGCCACCTTTGCCTGGATCGGTCTGTTCGATCAGGCTGAAGATGTCCGGCGTCATGATGTAACGACCGATGATCGCCAGGTTCGACGGGGCATCTTCCGGTTTTGGCTTCTCGACCATGTTGCGCACGCGGTACAGATCGTCACCAATCAGGTCGCCTGCAATCACGCCGTATTTGCTGGTTTCTTGCGGGTCGACTTCCATGATCGCGACGATGGTGCAGCGATACTGCTTGTACAGCTTGACCATCTGCTTGAGTACGCCGTCACCTTCCAGGTTGACGCACAAGTCATCCGCCAGCACCACGGCGAACGGTTCGTCGCCGATCAGCGGGCGACCGGTCAGGATGGCATGGCCCAGACCTTTCATTTCCGTCTGGCGCGTGTAGGAGAACGAGCACTCATCCAACAGGCGGCGGATACCGACCAGGTATTTTTCCTTGTCGGTGCCCTTGATCTGGTTTTCCAACTCGTAGCTGATGTCGAAGTGGTCTTCCAGGGCGCGCTTGCCACGACCGGTAACGATGGAAATCTCGGTCAAACCGGCATCCAGAGCTTCTTCGACGCCGTACTGGATCAGTGGCTTGTTTACCACCGGCAGCATTTCTTTGGGCATGGCTTTAGTCGCTGGCAGGAAGCGAGTACCGTAACCGGCTGCTGGGAACAAGCATTTCTTGATCATAAAAGTCCTTGAAAGGGCTGTGTGTACGAGTTTCGGCGCAGTCTAATCAGGCGGAGAGCACCTTACAATGCCCCGCACTGGCTAACCGATGCCATCATAGAGAAATATTTCGGCGGATAGTTCCACCGGGAGCTCCGAAGATTGCTCAGCAGCCTGTTATTGATAGCAGACACCGCCAGACTTGCACGGTTTGTCATCTGAACGGGCAATCGGCCCACCATACGCCCATCCGCACCCGCTGCGTGCATTTGGCGTTATCATGGCGCCATTGAACCAGCCAACGAGGCAGATAGATGTCGGCAGCAAAGAGCGTCAACGGTTTCCTGATCAACAAGGCAATGGACGGACAATGGTGGGTAGGCAGTGTCGCCGGTGAGAATATTGCCGGACCCTTTCCGACCGAAGCCATGGCGATCGAAGTGGCGTCGGTGCTGGAGCTGGAGCACCCGGAGCCCAAGCGACGCGGCAAGGACAAGAACTGATCGGCACCCAAGCCCTGCCATTGCGCAGGGCTTTTTCATGAATATCGGCAACAAGTGGCCTATCGCTATAACCTTTTGCTGCCGACGCTGTCACAGCTTTTGCCCACCTCTTTGACGACGACAACGACATGACTAAATTCTTGCCACTGATCGCGGTACTGGCCCTGAGTGGCTGTGCGACGTCCCAAACCACGTACTTGAATAACGGCGAACAGGGTCTGGCCATCGATTGTTCCGGGGAAGCCAACTCCTGGGCCACCTGCTACGAAAAGGCCGACGCCTCCTGCGCCGGCACCGGTTACCGGATTGTGGGCACCGATGGCACGCCCGCCACCAAGGAAAGCGACAAAACCCTGGGCGTCGACGTCGGCAACTACAAGAATCGCAGCGTGGTGGTGGTCTGCAAGTAAGGCGTGCGGGCTTTACATGTGGATTTCGGCGAACTTGATACCCAGGCCCCGCACCGTTTCGATCAGGTCGTCGAGGCGACTGAAGGATTCCACTTCATCGTTGTCGTCCACCAGAAAAAAACTGCGCCCTCCGCTTTTCTTGAAAAAAACAATCCATTCGCCCGGATCTGCCGGGTTCTGAATCACGTGGGTGCCAGAGACCTGCCCCTTTGAATGGCGCTCCCGTACTTGCTCTCGCTTCATGCTCGACTCCAGAAATGACAATGCCGCCAAAGTCTTGCTTTGACGGCATCGGTGCTGACCGTTGGCATTGTATCAGCCGGAAATGCACTCGGTGGCAGCATCGCGCACATCCCGAGGGCGCAGGGGAACATTGGAAATACGCTCATGCAGCTTGATGCTGCTGCCGCCGGAACGATGTTCGATATCGAATACGGCGGCCGGTCCGGACGAGAACTTCTGCGGCACGATGACTCGTACGTCCTCCTTATGCGTTTCTATCTGCAAGGCACCACGGCTGCTGGCGAGCTTTTCGCTCAGGCATTGCGCGTACTCATGGGGCTTCTTGCCTGAAATCACGTTAATGGTAGGCAGTGTCTCGCTGATCTCCGCAACACTTGCACACCCACTGATTGCCAGAAACAACGGCAGGACCCACGCACCCCACTTCATATAAAACCTCCAATAAAGACCCTCCGACAGCACAGACGCTGTTTTTCTCCAAGGCATACTGCATTTAACGCCCAAGGATTGCCCGATATCGGTTTTTTATTGCCAAATCGGACCTCAACGACCCGATAATAACGCCTGCGGGCTGATAAACTGCGCCAATTGCCCATTGCTATCGTTTTGATTTTGTAGAAAAAGCCCTTCTGGAGGCGCCCATGAAATTTATCCACCAGCGCGAGCACCTCAATGAAGACGACATCGTCGTCATCCAATGCTCCCAAATGTGCAACATCCGCTTGATGAACGACGCCAACTTCCGCAGCTTCAAGAATGGCGGCCGTCACACCTACCACGGTGGCGCGTTCGACACCTTTCCGGCCCGCATCACCGCGCCGAGCACCGGTTTCTGGAACATCACCATCGACACCGTCAACCGCCGGGCGATCAGCGTGACCCGTAAACCGACCCTGACTCACTCGATCAAGATCATCCGCCGCTCCAGCTCGAAATTGAGCTGAGTGACACCCCAGTCCGCACACAGACAGGTATGACCGTGGCCCAAACGACCAAATACGTCATCAAATACAAGCTCAACGGCGAGCGTCGCTTCGAATTTGCCCAGCTCGAACACGGGACCCCGGAAGAGGCCAAGGCCGCGCTGGACGCCATTCATGGCCAGAGCGACGACGTCATCAGCGATATCAGCGTCAGCAAGGCGCTGTAACGCACTGGGGAGTGGCAGTATGGATGTCTGCTCCCGGCGTTGAAAATTCGACCGCAAGTGTCGGAGTGTTCGCGCCATCACCGCCCCCTAGACTGGCCGTCTCACCTTTATTCAAGGAGTCGGAACCATGTCCATCGACTGGGCGCGAGTGGAACAGCAACTCGATCAGGACGGTTGCGTCGTCCTGCGCTCGCTGTTTAGCCAAGACGCCTGTGACTCGATCAGCGACCTCTACCCTCGATCCGAGCCCTTTCGCTCGCAAGTGATCATGGCTCGCCACGGATTTGGCCGTGGCGAGTACAAATACTTCCGGTACCCGTTACCGGATCTCGTCGCCCGATTGCGCCAGGCGCTCTATCCACGACTGGTGCCGATTGCCAATCGCTGGCACGAACGGATGGGTTTGCCGAACCGTTTTCCCCAGGTCCATGAAGATTTCCTCGCCCTTTGCCACGCTGCCGGCCAGCAACGCCCGACGCCATTACTGCTGCAATATGGGCCCCAGGACTACAACTGCTTGCATCAGGACCTCTACGGCGAACACGTGTTCCCGCTGCAAGTGGCGATTTTGCTGTCAGAACCGGGGGAAGATTTCACCGGCGGCGAGTTCGTGCTGACCGAACAGCGCCCACGCATGCAAACACGCCCACAGGTTATAGATCTTAAGAAGGGAGACGGCGTGATCTTTGCGGTCAGTCAACGGCCGGTCAAAGGTACTCGCGGCGACTACCGGGTGACGATGCGTCACGGAGTCAGTCGCCTGCACAGCGGAAAACGGCATACCCTAGGCATTATTTTCCACGATGCAGTATGAACACCATGAAGCCGACCACCCCTGATCTGTTCGCCGACGCGGAACCCGTGCAGCAACCCCGGCGCGAGCAGATCGGCGAACAGTCATATGTATTGAGGGGCTTTGCCCTGCCCTGGCTGGAGCGTTTACTGCCGGCACTGGAGGCCGTGCTGGCAGCGGCACCGTTTCGGCAGATGATTACGCCTGGCGGTTTTACCATGTCGGTCGCCCTGAGCAGTTGTGGCACTTTGGGCTGGACCACCGACCGTAGCGGTTATCGCTACACGCGCCACGATCCGCAGACAGGCCAGCCGTGGCCGGACATGCCAGGGATTTTCTTGCAGTTGGCTCAGGCCGCCGCGCAAGAGGCTGGATTCAGCGACTTTCTCCCCGATTCCTGCCTGATCAACCGATACCTCCCGGGGGCGAAAATGTCTTTGCATCAGGACAAAAACGAAAGCACCTACGCCGCGCCGATCGTCTCGGTATCGCTCGGGTTACCGGCAATGTTCCTGTTCGGTGGCTTTGAACGCAGCGATAAAAGCCAGCGTGTACCGCTGCTGCACGGCGACATAGTGGTATGGGGCGGCGTTGATCGCTTGCGCTATCACGGTGTCCTGCCGATCAAGGAAGGCCAGCATTCACTGCTGGGCGAACAGCGGATCAACTTCACCTTCCGCACGGCGGGATAAACCTGTCGAATTTGACCGCAAGCACCGGAGTGTGACGGCACGCCGACGTGGTTAATCTGCCGTAAACAGGTCAACGGACTTCCAGCCATGACAAGCCATACGACAAAAAACACCGCTGAACTCGACCCACGCTGGGCCGCCGTCGTCGCTCGCGACCCACAAGCCGATGGGCAATTTGTCTATGCCGTGAAAACCACCGGCATCTACTGCAATCCCAGTAGCCTGGCGCGCTTGCCGAAACCTCAGAATGTCGAGTTCTTCGACACGGCCGAACAGGCACAAGCAGCGGGTTACCGTCCGAGCAAACGCGCGGCGAAGGATCAAAGCGCCGTGGCCGCGCAGCATGCCGCCACCGTGGCCGCCGCTTGCCGGCAGATCGAAAGCGCGGAAACGCTCCCGGCCTTGGACGAACTGGCCGAGACAGCGGGCCTGAGCAGTTTTCACTTTCATCGAGTGTTCAAGGCTGTCACCGGCCTGACACCCAGGGGCTACGCCGCAGCCCATCGTTCCCGCAGAGTTCGCGAGCGTTTGACGGATGGCGGTTCGGTGACCGACGCGCTGTACGACGCCGGCTTCAACTCCAACAGCCGTTTTTATGAAACGGCGGATCAACTTCTGGGCATGAAACCCACGGATTACCGCGCCGCCGGCCAGAACAACGACATTCGGTTTGCCGTCGGCCAATGTTCGCTGGGCGCGATTCTGGTGGCGCAGAGTGAGCGCGGGGTTTGCGCCATTCTGCTGGGGGACGATCCGCAGCAACTGGTCTGCGATCTGCAGGACAAGTTCCGGCGGGCCAATCTGATCGGTGCCGATCAAGACTTCGAGCAATTGATCGCCAGGGTTGTGGGTTTCATCGAGGCCCCGGCGCTGGGCCTGGACCTGCCTCTGGATGTGCGTGGCACGGCGTTTCAGGAGCGGGTCTGGCAAGCCCTGCGGGATATTCCCGTCGGCAGCACGGCCAGCTACGCCGATATCGCCCGGCAAATCGGCGCCCCAAAAGCCGTTCGCGCGGTGGCTCAAGCCTGTGGCGCGAACAGCCTGGCGGTAGCGATTCCCTGCCACCGCGTGGTGCGCAGCGATGGCAATCTGTCGGGGTACCGCTGGGGCGTGGAACGCAAGCGGCAGTTGCTGGAACGGGAAGCGCAGTAGCGGTAAACACGGTGACCGCATGCCCATATGGGATCTGCCGCAGGCGGGATCGCTGGTTTGTCAGCGATTCACGTCGACGACAACCCTGCCCCGCAGTTGGCCGGCGAGCAAGCGTGGCGCCGCATCAATCGCTTCGCTCAAACCGATTTCGTGGCTGATCAGTGGTAACAGGTCAAAGTCCAGATCCCGGGCCAGACGATTCCACGCCTCGACCCGCTTCGCTTTGGGTTGCGTCACGCTGTTGATGCCCGCCAGGGTCACGCCACGCAAGATGAACGGCGCGACAGAGGCCGGGAAATCCATGCCCTGGGCCAGACCACAGGCAGCGACCGTACCATTGGCCTTGGTGCTGGCGCAGGCATTGGCCAGGGTGTGACTGCCGACCGAATCGATGACCGCAGCCCAGCGCTCCTTCGCCAAAGGCTTGCCCGGCTCGGACAGCGGGGCGCGGTCGATGATTTCGCTGGCCCCCAGTTGCTTGAGGTAGTCGTGTTCCGAAATACGGCCGGTGGACGCCACCACGCGGTAACCAAGTTTGCTCAACAGCGCGATAGCGAAACTGCCTACGCCGCCATTGGCGCCCGTCACCAGGATTTCGCCTTGCCCGGGCGTCACACCGTTATGCTCCAGCGCGAGGATGCACAGCATCGCCGTGTAGCCCGCCGTGCCGATGGCCATCGCCTGGGCGGCGGTAAACGCCTTGGGCAGCGGAATCAGCCAGTCGCCATTGAGGCGTGCCTTCTGCGCCAGACCGCCCCAATGCCCCTCACCCACCCCCCAGCCATTGAGCAGGACGTTGTCACCCACCTTGTAGTCCGGATGCCCGCTGACTTCGACAGTGCCCGCCAGATCGATCCCTGGCACCATCGGGAATTTTCGCACCACCGGGCTGCTACCAGTGATCGCCAGGCCGTCCTTGAAATTCAGCGTGCTGTAGGCGACACGTACAGTCACATCGCCCTCGGGCAATTGGTCGTCATGGATCTGCTGCAGCGTGGCCCGGTAACCGCTGTCGTCTTTCTCGATCAAAATACCTTGGAACATGACTGTCTCCTGGTGTGATTATTTGTAGTGGCCTGAATTAAATACCACATCGCAAAAAAATGCCGCATTCGACTTTAAGCCAATCGATAAAACCTCGGGGCCTTTCCATGACCTGCGGCGATGCTTTTTTCGGTGGTCAGGTCCGCTGGCCCCACCCGCCGCGAATTGCTGCCAGCCCCATCGCGCATTTGGCGCCGGTGGCGGGCTGTTCCGCCGCTGATTCAGCGTCAAACAAGACTGGCCTCGGGACAGTCATTGCTGCTACAAAACCGCTTGAACCGCCCTGCCCGGTTTCAACGTCGGAGACCTCAAAAATGAGCCCATGGCCAGACACCCGTATTCTTGATCTGTTCGGGATCGAACTGCCCGTTATTCAAGCTCCCATGGCCGGTGCCACCCAGTCGTCCATGGTGATTGCGGCAAGCAATGCCGGCGGCCTGGGCTCGATGCCCGCCGCCATGCTGAGCACCGAGCAATTGCGCGCCGAGCTGACGACCATTCGTCAACACAGCTCGCGCCCGTTCAACGTCAATTTCTTCTGCCACCAGCCGCCGGCTGACGATGAGCAACGCGCACAAGACTGGAAAAACCTGCTGGAACCTTACTACCGGGAGTTGGGCGTCGACTTTGATGCGCCGACCCCAGTGTCCAACCGCGCGCCCTTCGATCACGCGGCCTGTGAGGTGATCGAAGCGTTTCGCCCCGAAGTCGTGAGTTTCCACTTCGGCCTGCCGGAAAAATCCCTGCTGGATCGGGTCAAAGCCACCGGCGCAAAGGTGGTGTCGTCGGCCACCACCGTCGAAGAGGCCATCTGGCTCGAGCAACATGGCTGCGACGCGATCATCGCCATGGGTTACGAGGCGGGAGGACATCGCGGGATGTTTCTCAGTGATGACCTGAGCAGTCAGGTCGGGACCTTTGCCCTGGTGCCGCAAGTCGTCGATGCGGTGCAAGTACCCGTGATTGCCGCTGGCGGCATTGCCGACGCGCGAGGCGTCGCGGCAGCCTTCATGTTGGGCGCTTCGGCGGTGCAAGTGGGTACGGCCTACCTGTTTACGTCGCAAGCCAAGGTCAGTGCGTCTCATCACCAGGCGTTGCGTACGGCCCGGGAGAGCGAGACCGCCGTCACCAACATTTTCACCGGGCGCCCGGCGCGCGGCATCCTCAATCGGGTCATGCGTGAACTGGGGCCGATGAGCGACAAGGCACCGGCCTTTCCCCTCGCCGGCGGCGCGTTGATGCCTTTGCGGGCGAAGGACGAAGCGGATTTCAGCAATCTCTGGGCCGGACAGGCGTTCCCTTTGGGCGTGGAAATGACCACGGCAGAGTTGACCCGGCGGCTTGCTGAAGAGGGGTTGGCAAAGTTGCTTCGGCGCTGACGATCCCTCAAGTCAACTCAAGATCTGTGGGGCTTGCCACAGAAAAGCTCCCCAGCCACAGGCAAGCTCCTCCACCCCAGCCGAGTACTCCTCATTCCGTTTGCAGGCATTTCGCTATATATTTTGATATATAGCGTTACCCCCCCTATGTAATGCCTGCCACGGAGCCGTTTCATGTCCCTTAGCGCCTCACGTTTCGCCCCCGCTTGCCTGACCGGCCTTCTCGCTGTGTTCGCCCTTGGCGCCGCCCAGGCGGACGAAGTCCAGGTGGCGGTTGCGGCCAACTTCACCGCGCCGATCCAGGCCATCGCGGCGGACTTCGAAAAGGACACCGGGCACAAATTGGTGACCGCCTTCGGCGCGACGGGTCAGTTCTACACCCAGATCAAGAATGGCGCGCCGTTCGAAGTGTTCCTCTCGGCGGACGACACCACCCCGAAAAAACTCGAAGACGAAGGCGACACGGTCAAGGGCTCGCGCTTTACCTACGCCGTCGGCACCCTCGCGTTGTGGTCGGCCAAGGAAGGCTATGTCGACGCCCTGGGCAAGGTCCTGAGCGACAATCAATACCAGCATCTGTCCATTGCCAATCCCAAAACCGCACCCTACGGCCTGGCGGCCACCCAGGTACTGGCCAGGGAAGGTCTGACCGACAAGGTCAAGGACAAGATCGTTGAAGGCCAGAACATCACCCAGGCCTATCAGTTTGTCTCCACGGGCAATGCCGAAGTGGGTTTTGTCGCGCTGTCGCAGATTTACAAGGACGGTAAAATCACCAGCGGTTCGGCCTGGATCGTTCCGGCCAACCTGCATGACCCGATCAAACAAGACGCGGTGATCCTCAACAAAGGCAAGGATAATCCGGCTGCCAAGGCACTGGTTGACTACCTTAAAGGGCCGAAAGCCGCCGCCATCATCAAGTCCTACGGTTACCAACTCTAAATGACGCTATCGAGTGCCGATTTTTCCGCCATCTGGCTGACCCTGAAACTGGCGTCCCTGACGACCGTCATCCTGCTGGTGATCGGCACACCGCTTGCGTTGTGGCTCTCGCGCACTCAATCCTGGCTGCGCGGCCCGGTCGGGGCGATCGTCGCCCTGCCCCTCGTGCTGCCGCCCACGGTGATCGGCTTTTATCTGTTGCTGGCGCTGGGCCCGAACGGCTTTGTCGGCCAATTCACCCAATCACTGGGGCTGGGCACCCTGACCTTCAGTTTTGCAGGGTTGGTCATCGGTTCGGTGCTGTACTCGATGCCGTTTGTGGTCCAGCCCCTGCAAAACGCTTTTTCCGCCATCGGCACCCGCCCGCTGGAAGTGGCCGCGACCCTGCGCGCCAATCCCTGGGACAGCTTCTTCAGCGTGACCCTGCCCCTGGCCCGCCCCGGCTTCATCACCGCCGCCATCCTCGGCTTCGCCCACACGGTCGGCGAATTCGGCGTGGTGCTGATGATCGGCGGCAACATTCCCGATAAAACCCGGGTGGTCTCGGTGCAGATCTACGACCACGTCGAAGCCATGGAATACGCCCAGGCCCATTGGCTGGCCGGCGCCATGCTGGTGTTCTCCTTTGCGGTGTTGCTGGCGCTGTACTCCAGCCGTAAAACCAAAGCGGGCTGGAGCTGATCGATGATTCAAACGCGCCTGGAATTGAGCTACCCGGGGTTCCACCTCGATGTCGACCTGCAACTGCCCGGCCGTGGTGTCACGGCACTGTATGGCCATTCCGGGTCCGGCAAGACCACCTGCCTGCGCTGCATCGCCGGTCTGGAAAAAGCCGATCAAGGCTTTATCCAGGTCAACGATGAAGTCTGGCAGGACAGCGAAAGGAAGATTTTCGTGGCGCCGCACAAGCGAGCCCTGGGTTACGTTTTTCAGGAGGCCAGCCTGTTTACGCATTTGTCGGTGCTGGCCAACCTGGAGTTCGGGCTCAAACGTATCCCGAAACCACAGCGTCGAGTCGACATGGCCCACGCAACCGAGCTCTTGGGCATCGGCCACCTGCTGGATCGCCATCCACAACACCTGTCGGGCGGGGAACGCCAGCGAGTCGGCATCGCCCGCGCCCTGCTCACCAGCCCGAAACTGTTATTGATGGATGAACCGCTGGCGGCGCTGGACGCCCAGCGCAAAGGCGAAATCCTCCCCTACCTGCAACGGCTGCACGACGAACTGGACATCCCGGTGTTGTATGTCAGCCACTCCCAGGATGAAGTGGCGCGCCTGGCCGACCACCTCGTCCTGCTCAGCAACGGCAAGGCGCTGGCCAGCGGCCCGATCGGCCAAACCCTGGCACGCCTGGACTTGCCACTCGCGCTGGGCGACGACGCCGGCGTGGTGATTGAGGGGCGCGTCTGTGCCTATGACAACCACTATCAATTGCTCACCCTGCAACTGCCCGACACGGCCTTGAACATTCGCGTGGCACACACGCCGATGGCCACGGGCCAGGCGTTGCGCTGCAAGGTTCAGGCACGGGATGTCAGCCTGAGCCTGCACAGCGCCGAGCACAGCAGCATCCTCAATCGCCTGCCGGTCACTGTGGTCAGCGAGATGGGCGCCGACAATGCCGCCCATGTACTGATCCGTCTCGACGCGGCCGGAACCCCTTTGTTGGCGCGTATCACCCGCTTCTCCCGCGACCAGTTGAACATCCGTCCCGGCCAGCAACTCTGGGCGCAGATCAAAGCCGTGGCGGTGCTCGCGTAAAGGCATTGGCACGACTGAGGCGGCGCGGGGTCAATGCCTTTAACGGCCCCCTGACTCCTCGCCAAGGACAATCGCCATGCCCGATGCGCTGCCGTCCGACCTGCACTACGTGGATGACACCCAACCCGGAATCCGCCGCAAGAAACAGCGCGGCAAGTTCTGCTATTTCGATCCGGCGGGACAACGCATCACCGACCCGGACGAGATCCGGCGCATCAACGCGCTCGCGGTGCCGCCGGCCTACACCGACGTGTGGATCTGCGCCGACCCGCGCGGGCACCTGCAAGCCACCGGCCGCGACGCCCGGGGTCGCAAGCAGTACCGTTATCACCCACGCTGGCGTGAAGTTCGCGATCTGGACAAGTATTCGCGCCTGCGGGATTTCGGCCTGGCCTTGCCTAAACTGCGCAAACGGCTGGAGGCCTTGTTGGCCGCACCGGGCTTCAGCCGCGACAAGGTCATGGCCACGGTCATCACCTTGCTCGATGCCACGCTGATCCGCGTCGGCAACACTCAATATGCCCGGGACAACCGCTCCTACGGCCTGACCACGCTGCGCAACCGGCATGTCGAGATCAACGGCAGTGCGATCCTGTTCCAGTTTCGTGGCAAGAGTGGCGTCGAACATCAGATCACCGTGAAAGACCGGCGACTGGCACGCATCATCAAGCGCTGCCAGGAGATCCCCGGACAAAACCTGTTTCAGTACCTCGATGAAAACGGCGAGCGACACAGCATTACCTCGTCCGACGTCAACGCCTACCTGCAAACCCTGACCGGTGCCGACTTCACCGCCAAGGACTACCGCACCTGGGCCGGCAGCGCCCTCGCCCTTGCGGTGCTGCGAGAGTTGCAATGGCAACCGGAATCGGAGGCGAAGCGGCACGTGGTGGAGATGGTGAAAAACGTCGCCCGACAGCTAGGCAATACACCGGCGGTGTGCCGCAAGTGCTACATCCATCCGGCGGTGCTCGAAGGCTTCGTGCTGGGTATGTTGGCGCAGTTGCCCAGGCCGCGGATGCGTAAAGGCCTGCGCGCCGAGGAAGTCGGATTGGCCATGTTGCTGGACAAGCTGGTGTCTGAGCCGACGAATTGACTTGTCTATTTTTTGCACGATTACAAATGACTTCTATAGTTGATGTGTAAACGAATCAGCTGCGGTGACGCCATGGAAGACATTTTCGTCGTGAAGCGATGCAACAAGATCATCATTCATGGCCGCCGGGCCGGAGAAACCGCTCACCCGCCTCCTGACGCCGCCGTCTGGTATCGCATCGCCGATACCCGAACCCACGGTTTCATCGGTGACGGTTACGATCTCGAGGAAGACGCCCGGCACGTTTGCCGGCAGCTCAATGCCAGGTCACACATCATGGCCCGACAAGGCTGATGAGCTTTAGCGTGCCCTGTAGGGGTCTATACTGAAAGGAGCTGAAGGACCAGCGATCCATCGGTAGAAAGCTCGCGCCCGGCGGGCTTTTTACTGCCAACTGCCAGGTTTCTCAAGCGGAGGTGTTTTCCATGTCCGAAAAAGAGTCCATCACCACCCTGCTCACCCTGCTCGATTCGCGCCAGGTTCGCTTGGCTGCGGCGTGCAAGGAAATTGCCGACTGGGTCGATCATCAAGGCGGACATCCGACAGCCCTCAGAATTCGTGATCGTCTGAACGACATCGAAAAGGATACGCCGCTGATTCGCAACACCCTGTCTTCGCTCAAACCCGTCGATCCGCCGCTGCCACGGTTCAGATGATTCGATCCGCACATTCGATGCGAAGACACGGCCCGATGCTGCAGGCATGATCGGCGACGTTATCGTCACCGGTTGCGTGCCTGCCTGATTGCCTTCCATTACCCCCCCCTGCCCAGCCCCGCGCCGGGATTTTTTGTGTCCGGGTCACGACCGAACGTCCCCGACCGTGAGTGGTCAAACACTTACACGTCACCAAGGAGGCGTTCTGATGGTCACTCACTTCAAAGTCAGCGGGCATTTGGCCTGCGGTCACAAAGGTACCAATCTCACCTCGACCCGCGAACTCAACCGGGTGAAATGCAGAAGCTGCCGCAACACCGAGGTTTTCAAAGAAGCACGCCGGAACGAACGTAACGCGGCACGTCGGGCCGCCCGCAAGGCCAAAGTCGCACACATCGTCACTGACTGGCGCCAGGCCTGGACCGAACGGTTGTCGGCCATGGCTGGTCGGCAAAGATTGCCACGGGGCTTTGGTAGTCAGGCTTTCGTCTAGACAAAAAATTCGGGCCGATCACATCGGCCCGAATTTCACGGGTCACAATCCGGCGGACTCGCGCGCCTGAGGCAGATGTCCGACACGCTGCAGTGGCGATAGTCAGCTTCCTCGACTAGGGTCTCAAACGTATCGAACTGCGGTGCCTTTATTGGCAGGAGCCTGATCAAGGAGGAAGCGATGTCACCCACGCGTAGTGCCGAACAAACCTATCGTCAGTGGTCCAGCCCCATCCTGCTGGAACTGAAAGCGCGAGAGCACCAGTTGAACCCGTCGGACCGCGAAGCGCTGCACAATATTCTGCTGGAAAGAAGGCTGATAAACACTGGCAATCCAGCAGGCCCGGATCGGCGCAAGGCGGCGCCACCCGATGATGCGAACCGTTAAAGACTGTTGATCTTGCAGGGCCCGCCACCGACGTCGGGCTTGAGCATTTCCCACGCCTCAGTGGTAAAGCGGTACGTTCTATCCGGCTGAAAAACGATGACGCCTACCCCGGCAAGGCGCTTGAGTACTTCGCGTACACTGACAATCGTCAGCTCCGAGGAGGACGCTTGCATGCAGGCATGCACACCCCGCACGCCTGGCGAGCGTCCCTCCCGAGTCGCCTGGACCAGTGCATTGATCACCTTCAAACGAAAGAGGCTGGTACGCAGTCCGTAAACTCGCAACATCTCACGGATATGGCGATTCGCACTGGAATCAAAAACCAGATCAAGTTGATGGGTCGTGGCCTGAAACGGACGACACCGGTCAACAGAGGTGAATCCATGGTTGTCCAGCATGTGAATACTCCTGTTCACAAATGACACAGGGCAGGCAGCAGCCCCGCGGCTGTGCCTGCCCTTGTGCGTCAAAAGTCGACCGTCGCAGACAGTTGCAAGGTCCGCGGATAACCCGGCGAAAACGCGCCATACGAAGCAACGCCCGACCAGTACTCACGATCGAACACGTTCTGCACCGTAGCGCGGAATGTCGTCGGCCGGCCTTCGATTTTCGTCGCATAACGGGCGCCGGCATCGAAACGGGTCCAGGCGTCGAGTTCCTGGGTATTGGCCTGGTTGACGTACTGGCTGTCGGTATAAATCGCACCGCCGGTGAGGGTGAACCCTTCAAGCCATGGCGTATCCCACTCAGCCCACAGGTTGGCCTGCACGTCAGGCACACCGACCGGTTTGTTGCCACGGTTGGCGGCTGTCGCCGAATCGGTCAATTCGCCGTCGAGCACCGTCACGCCGCCCATCAGGCGAGTGCCCGGTGCCACCTCGCCGAACATGCTCAACTCGATCCCACGGTTGCGTTGTTCGGCTTGTACCGAAAACACGTTACCGGCGCCGATTTCACCGCTCGGTTTCTCGATCTGGAACAACGCCAGGGTGGTCATGAAGGTGCCGTGTTCGTATTTCACACCGACTTCATGCTGCTTCGATTCGTAAGGTGCGAATGTCTCGCCGGCATTGGCCGCCGTCCCCGGTGCAATGTCACCTTTGCTCAAGCCTTCTACATAGTTGTAGTAGAGGGAAACGTCTTCCCAAGGCTTGACCACTACACCGACCAGAGGCGTCGTGGCGCTGTCGTTGTATTTCGAACTGACCGAGCCCGACGCATTGTAGTTGCGAGATTCGATGTCCTGCCGACGCACGCCAAGGGTCAACTGGAAACGATCATCGAGCATGGACAGTGTGTCGGTCAGCGCAACGCCTGACAGTTCCGATTCGGAGACGCGCAGCACCTTCGGTGAGTTGATGTATTGCTTGGGCACATCGATCGGGTGATAGATGTTCGAACGGATCTCGGTGCCATTGGTGATTCCCCGGGACAGCTCATCCTGATATTGGGTCGCCATCAGCGTGGTCGTGTGGGTGACCGGCCCGGTGGCGAACACACCACGGATACCGGCGTCCGCCGTTGAGCGATCAACGTTGAACTTGTAGTAGCCCGGAATATTGCTGGTATCGCCAGCGTCGTTGAGGATTCTCGGCACCTGGTCGGACAGGCGTTTGACGTCGGATTTGCCGCCACCGGCGTGGGCAAACACAGTGACCGTGTCGGTCAGGTCATATTCGCCGCCAAGCAAGGCCGACTGCTCTTTGGTGTCCGACCAGCCCCATTTCTGCGGCAGGTTGGTGCGGCCATTCGGCGCGGACGGGACATCGACGCCCGAGGCGACGGTGAATGGCCGCGAGGGCGCCTCGAAACTCTCTTTCTGACTGATGTAATCGAGGTTCAGGCGCAAGCGCTCGCCACGGTAATCAAGCGCGATGGCACCGATACCGAGGTCGCGGTGCTGATCGTCAATGGCCGTGTCGCCGCCCTGCAGGTTGCCGTTGAAGCGCACGCCAAATTGATTGTCCGTGCCAAAGCGACGGCTCAGATCCAGATGACCACCCACCTGGGAATCCGAAGCGTAAGTGGTGGTGACCCGCGTCAAGTCTTCATCCAGCGGACGTTTGGGCACGATGTTGATCACGCCGCCGACGCCGCTGTTGGGCGAGATGCCGTACATCAACGCCCCTGGCCCCTTGAGCACTTCGACCCGTTCGGCGTAGTCGGTAAACACGCGATAGTTCGGCGCCACGCCATACACACCGTCGAATGCCTGCTCGCCAAGATTGCCTTCGCCGATCGGGAAGCCGCGAATGAAAAACGAATCGACGATACCGCCGGTTTGACCGGTGGAGCGCACCGAAGGATCACGCTCCAGCGCATCGGCAACGGTCACGGTTTGCAGGTCGGCGAGGGTCTTGGCGGTGTAACTGGTGACACTGAACGGCGTGTCCATCACATCCTTGTTGCCCATCATGCCCAGGCGGGCTCCCCGTGCAACCTGGCCACCGGCGAAGGTTTCCGGCAACGAAGTCGGGCCGCTGTAGGAGGCGTTGATGTTAGTGGTGTCGAGCGTCAGCGCGTCCGGGCTGTCATCGGCCGGCGGGGCTGGCGCGACGTTAGAACGCGGCTCGGCGGCAACGTCTTGTTGCTCGGGGCTGGCGGCCCAGGCGCTGGCGCTTCCTGCGACCAAAATAAAATTCAGCATGGCGGTACGCATGGCAAGCGTTAGCACACGCTCACCGCAGGGACGACTGACAACAGGCATGACGTGGAGATCCTTTCATCAAGTGGAAATGGTAATCACTCCTATTGCCAGTCAATTCACGAAAAAGTATCACCCCCGGAAAAGTTTTTTTGGATGGGCCCGGCGAGGGTCAGGCGTACAGCCGCTCCAGCGGTATCGCGACCCTTGGTAACGCGGGGTCGAATGCATGCCGGGTGGTCTTGTACGGAAAGAGTTCACCGCGGGCGATGGTGGTGAATATCTGCGCCACTTCGAACGCCTGCCCTGTCTGCCAATGCCGCACACAGACCCGCGGATCGGTGTAATCGAGCTGGATGCAGGGCACCCGCTTCAAGCCCAGTTGCAACGCGGCGTTGAAGCGGTGATTACCGTCCATCACGATGCCGCGCGAACGCTCGACGATGATCGGTTCCAGCCAATGTCCCGCACGAACGATCGACTCACGCAACATCGTCACATTGGCCGGATCGACCTGCTCCGACTGCAGCACCTGGCACAGTGGCCGCAACGCAATCTGATAACCCTGTTCCATGGTGATCTCCTGGTTCGCCGGCGGTTCAGCAGGCATCGGCGCGGGCAATGGGCGTGTGCTGGCGGGCGACATCGAGCAGGCGCTGGGCGTGCTCGATCAGCGGCAAATCGACCATCTCACCGTCCACTTGCACCGCGTGACTGCCCGTGGCCACCGCGCTCATCACCCGATCGGCCCAGGCCAGCTGACGCGAGTCCGGCAGGAAAGCGCGCTGCACCGTCTCCAGTTGCGCGGGGTGGATGCACAGCTTGGCGCCGAAACCCAGCGAACGCGCGTAATGCGAGTCCCCGGCGACCACCGCCAAATCGCTGATCGCCGGCGTGACACCATCGATCGGCGACGGCAAATCGGCGGTGCGCGAAGCCAGCACGATGCGGTTGCGGGCGAACAGAAACGCCTCGGGTATCTGGCTGCAGTTGATATCGAGGGAAAAATCCAGTGATCCGAACGCCAGGCGTGCCAGACCGGGGATCGCCGCAATCGATTCGACCTGCTGCAGCCCTTTGGCGGTCTCGATGATCGCCACGATCTTCAGCGTCGGCTGCCACTGCCGCAGACGTTCGACCACTCGGCTCAAGGCCTCGGGGCACTCGGCCTTGGGCAGGAAAATCCCGTTGCAGCGCTGCGGGTAGCGCATGTCGTTGAGCCAGGTCAGGTCCTGACGAAACAACGCGCTGCTGACGCTGTTGAGGCGAATGTAACGCTCGCAGGCGACGCTCGGCGTTGCCTCCTGCCAGGCCCAGATGGCAGCGCGGGCGGCCGGTTTGCTGTCCGGGTGCACGGCGTCCTCAAGATCGAGAATGATTGCATCGGGCCCCGCTTCAACCGCTTTGGAAAAGCGCTCGGGACGATTACCCGGCACGAACAGGTAGCTGATCGCGAGTGGGGCCTTGCTGCTGAGTCGATCGAATTGCATGGCGTTGCTCCTTGGCGTGAACCAGTCGTGGTTTCTGAACATTTTCCGGCCCCGTCAGCGGCAGATCCGGGTGCTCGTCCGGGGCCTCTTGCAACAACCCTTAACGCCTTGGGGATCAAGGCATTAAAGGACTTTTTTATTTCCGGGCGACCGCTTCCTTGAGCGTGTAAATACACGTTCATTGAGTGGCCTTGCGCCTGTCGTTATTCAAAAATATTTGAAAACCATACTTGATAATAGTTCTCGTTCGCAATATTGTTCGCTCCGCCAAGAGGAACTACCCTCGCTTCAAAGCACGTTATCAGCACCTCGGGAAGTACAGGCCAGTGATGTCATTTGAATCTCAGTTGCCGGCCATCTACAGGGCATTACCCATAAACGGCTGGCCAATCGGAACGTCCGTACAAAACTTATGGAATGAGGTTCCAATGCAATATTTTTGTGATCCGTTTATTACGATCAGCGTTAATCACCCAACTTCAGACATCGCCTGGCATCCGCCTCCGAATGTCTAAACCCTGCTTTTGATGAGAAAAAGAGTCCGATAGCAAACAGTTATCAACCTATCAGTGGCGACGTTGTTTTCGACGCCAGGGGTTAACGATGCCTACAGCAAACTCACTGCCTGCTGAACAACTAACCGAAGTTCACCATCCACACATGTTAAAACCGCTGATCGACCCGGTTATTTCCACGTTGATCAACAAGTTCCCGGGGACGCTGGTCGACTTGGTCAAACAACACGGCTCACCCTTGAATCTGGTTTGGCCCCATGCCTTTGAATTAAATACACAGGCTCTCCTGGCCGTATTGAAACGCTACAACGTGCCTTACGCGATCTTCTATGGCGCCAAGGCCAACAAGTCCCAGAGCATGCTCGGCGCAGCGGCGAATTCGGGGATCGGCGTCGATGTGTCGAGCATCCACGAACTGCAAGCGGCGCTGCGAGCCGGTACACCCGCCGGCAAAATCTGCGCCACGGGACCGGCCAAAACCGCCGTATTTCATCAGGCACTGGTCAGCGCAGGTTCACTGATTTGCGTCGATTCGCAGGAGGAGTTCGATCATCTTCAACGCATTGTCGAAGCGCAGCGCCCCGTCAGCAAAGCCAGGGTTTTACTGCGTTACAGGCCGAAAATCAGCCCGAAGAGCCGCTTCGGCATGAGCTCGCAAGACGTGCTCGAAAGCCTTCAACGGCTGACCAGATGCACTGATGTTTTTCACTTCGAGGGTTTCCATTTTCACCTGGGCGGTTATGGATTCGAATCCCGCGCACAAGCGTTGCGCGAGGTCACCGGGTTCGTCGAGGCGGCTCGGGAAATGGGCTTGAATCCGCAGATGATCGATATCGGTGGCGGTTTGCCGATTCGTTATGTCGAGCCGCAGACCTATGCCCGATTCTTACAGAACGACAATCAACCGAGCCATTATCACAACCAGAAAGTGCCCGACGCCTATTATCCTTACGGCGCAGAACTGACGGCGCCACAATGGTTGACGTTATTGCTCGAGGCCGAGCATTCACCTGGACTGTCCATCTCCAATTATTTAAAGCTGCAGAATATAACCCTGGCTCTGGAGCCCGGACGGAGTCTCGTCGATCAGGCGGCGATATCATTGTTTCGCGTCACCCGCACCAAACAACTCGCCGACAACAAAACCGTCATCTTCGTTGAAGGCAGTAGTTTCAGCGCGTGCGAAACCTGGTTTGCCTCTGAATACCTGGTTGATCCGATACTGATCAGTTCACAAGCCCCGCCCCATACCCCGACGCAAGCTTATATCGCCGGCCATAGTTGCCTGGACGATGACGTTATCAGTCACCGCCTGATCAACTTCTCGACTGCACCACAGCCAGGCGACTTATTGATTTACATCAATACCGCCGGTTATCAGATGGACTTGCTGGAAAACGAGTTTCATCGCCATCCCCTGCCCCGGCGGTTGACGGCGACCTGTTGTACGGAAGGTAACTATGCGTTTTCACCTGACTACTAAAGGGAACAGTTGAAATGATATTGAATAAAACTTCGGATCTTATTGGTAACACACCGATGTTGGGCATTGAAGTTCCGGATTCCAATGCACGTTTGTTGTTGAAGATTGAAAAGAACAACCCCGGCGGCAGCATCAAGGATCGCATGGCACGCAATATGGTGCTGGCGGCGCTCAAGTCCGGTCGCCTGAAACCCGGCGGCGTAGTCGTCGAATCATCCTCCGGCAACACCGGGATTGGTCTGGCCATGGCAGCGGTGGAGTTTGGTTTGCACTTCATCGCCGTGGTCGATCATCACGCCGCACAAGACAAGATCGCCGTGATGAAGGCGCTCGGTGCCGACATCCGTTTCGTCAAAGGCACCTATCGGGAAGATGAAGTCGCGGTGGTCGAGCGGCAACGACTCGCCGCCGAACTGGCCAGCGACATTCCCGGTGCCGTGTTCATGAATCAGTCCGACAACGCGGCCAATGCCGGTGGCTACAGTGATTTCGTTCGCGAAACCATCGCCCAGGTTGAAGGCGTGATTGGCGCCTATGTCGGCTGCGTCGGCACCGGCGGCTCGATGACCGGCATCGCTCGCGGCCTGAAACTGCATAACCCGGACACCATCACCGTGGCGGTGGAACCGGCCGGCTCGATCGTGTTCGGCCATCCCGGTTATCCCTACTACCAATCAGGCACCGGCACGCCGGCCGGCGACACCGTCGGCCTGGTGCTCGACTACAGCTGCATCGACCTGGGTGTGCAAGTCACCGATTCCCAGGCCTTCGAAACCGCCCGCTATATCGCGCGCAATCTCGCCCTGTTGGTGGGTGGCTCAACCGGCGGTGCGATCTTCAAGGCGCTGGAACTGATCCACAAAGGCGTGCTGACCGGCAACGTGGTGGTGCCAATCGCCGACGGCGGCGAGAAATACCTGCACACGGTGTTCGACGAGAAATGGCTGCAAGAACGCGATCTGATCGATCCAGGCATTGCGCCGCAACTGGATGCCTGGCTGGGCAAGACCCAATGGCTGGAATCTTTCTCCGCACCGCTGCAATTGAGCGTCGCATGACTCACCCACCACACAGGAGCACCGCTCGATGAATGTGTTGAAAGTCGCCATCTGTGGTGGCGGCAGGACCGGACATCTCAACGCCATCCTGTTCAAACAGCTGCCCAATGTTCAGGTTTCGATGCTCACCGGCAATCTGGAGATCATCGAACGGCACGCCCGCCAGTCGCCGATGCGGGCGCTGTTGCCCGACGGTTCGACACTGGAGGCCCGACTGGATCGCGTGACCACCGATGCCAGGACAGCCGTCGAGGATGCCGACATCGTCATCATCACCGTGCCTGCCCATGCCCGACCGCAAACCTTGAAAGCCATCGCGCCGCATCTGAGTGCAAGCAAACCGGTGTACATCGGTGCGATTCCCGGTTTCTGCGGTTTCGACTGGCTGGCCGAAGCCACCCTGCCCGACCGTCCGAACCTGGTGATCTGGGGCATGAAGGATGTCCCGCATACCGCGTTCGAACTGGCGCCGGGACGCTCGATCAAAATGGGTGGCGGCAAAAGCCAGCTGTATGTGGCGACCCATGCCAGGGAGTCGCAGGCATCACGCCGACAGTTGCAGGACATGCTGACCCGGCTGTACGGCCCCTGCGTGACGATGCTGGACAATTACCTGGAGATCACCCTGACCCCGGGCAACCCGATCATGCACAGCTCGGTGATCTACGGACTGATCGGCCCCTACGGCCAGTGGCACCGCAAGATTTTCCCGCAACCGATGTGCTGGTGGACCGAGTGCCCGGAACTGGGCGCCTACTTCCTCGAACGCATGGATCAGGAAAGCCAGGATTTGTGTGCGGTCATCAGTCAGCGTCTGGGCATCGACCTGTCCTCGGTCAAATCCCTGAAACAGGAAATCGTCGACGCCTACGGCGGGCAAATCCGCGATCAGAGCAGCATGCTGGCGATCCTGCGCACCAATCAGGCCTACAACGACATCCTTGCGCCGATGGTGCCAGCCGCCGACAACCGCGCCGGCTACGTGATCGAACGCGAGAGCCGGGCGTTCAACGAAGACGTCGCCTACGGCCTGGTGCTGCTGGTGGAAATGGCCAGGCGCTTCGACCTCAAGGTGCCTTACATCGAAGAGGTCTTGCAGTGGAGCGTTGGCTACATGCAGGGCCTGCGCGACTCGGCACTCGACTACTTCCCCAGCCATTGGCCACGCCCGGCAACCGCCGCCGCCTGATCTATTCATTCAATTTTTTCGACGAGCAGACCGCTGATATGGATGACTTCAAGACACTGATCGCCTACTCCCGCAAAAACGCGATGCGACGCTTGATTCGCTGCCTTTTTGCCGAAAATATCCTCGACCGTTCGGCCCTGAGCTTTTCCGAAGAGAGCCACCAGGCCACTTACCCACTCAAGGGCGGCCGCGCTCACCTGGCCTTTTCCGACATCGCCCACGGTCCGGCCGACACCGTGGTCAACGACGGTGACGTGGTGCTGGTCACCGACGAAGGCGTTCGCCAGGTCATCACCAGCCATCAGGACATGCTTGATGTGCTGCGCGCCAGTTTCGACTTCGAACCCACCGACGAGGGCGTGGCCGGACTGAAGGCCGACATGGAAAACAGCCTGACCAACGACGCGCACGCCCGTCAGCATCGCCAGCAATGGAATGCCCGGTTGCAACAGGCCACCAGGGATCAGGGCCTCGCGAGTTTCACCGACTACCTGCGCCAGCATGCCAACACCAAGGACGCTGCGATCCTGCTCGACCAGTGGGGTTCGCTGGAAGGTCATCCGTACTACCCGACCTGGAAATCGCGCCCGGGCCTGACCGACGCCGAAGTCGAGCAACTGTCCCCCGAGTTCAATGCCCAGGTGCCGTTGCGTATCGCCTCGTTGCGCGCCGACAACGCGAAAAGCGAGAGCATGCCGCACGTGACCAGTTACCACGACTGGTTCGCCAGTAATTTCCCGGCGCAATGGGAACAATGGAAAGCCTCGCTCAACCGCAAAGGGCTGGATGAACGCCAGTGGCTGCCGTTGCCGATACACGCCTGGCACTTGCAGGCCTACGTCCTGAAGACGTTCGCGGCGGAAATCGAAGCAGGGATTCTGATCACCGACGGGCCGGATATTGCCACCCTGCCGACCATGTCCTATCGCACGATGATGCCGGTGCTGGACGACTGCGCGCCGCTGATCAAGCTGCCGATCGCCGTGTGGATGACCAGTGAGCTGCGCAGCCTGCAAGCCAAGTCGATTCACATGGGGCCACGCATCAGCACGGTGATCACCAGGATTCTTGAAGCGGAAAACGGCTTCGATCAGCGTCTGGAAATCTTCCCGGAAGAAGTCGGCGTGCGTTACAGGAACGCGAAAACCCAGGACGATCATCCCGGCCGTCATCTGTCCGTGGTCTATCGTGCCAGCCGGCCAGCGTTCGAGCGCGTCGACGATTGCCTGCCGATTACCGTGGCGTCACTGTTCACCCGCTTGCCCGGCAGTGGTCGGCCGCTGTTCACCGATCTGATCGAACGCGACGGCGTGCGGGCGAATGCCACCCAGGTTGAACACTGGTTCCGTGAGTACGCCACCGTGGTGACCCGCCCGGTGGTGGCGATCTATCTGATGTATGGCATCGGCCTTGAAGCGCATCAGCAAAACACCATGGTGCTGTTCTCCCCCGACGGCAAAGCACGTAGTCTCCTGATCCGCGATTTCGGCGATGGCCGCACGTACGCTCCGTTACTGGAAGAGCGTGGCTACAACCTGCAGCCCCACGTACAGCCGGGTATTCTGCCGACGGTGTTCCGCGGCGATATCGAGCCGGTGCGCATGTTCGTGCTCGACGCGGCGTTCCTCACGCATCTGCACGAGATGGCGCTGTGGCTGACCAAGGAATACGGGTTGAACAACACACGGCTGTGGGAAGTGTTGCGCGAAGAAACCGATCAGGCCTTCGAGGCTGTGCGCCACCGTGTTTCGCCGGCATTGTGGGAGGTCGAACACAAGGCGTTCGTCGAAGACCCATGGCCAACCCGGTCGTTGCTGCGCATGCACTTGATGCAATACAGCAACTATCGTTTGCAACACACCCTGACCAACCCGCTCGCTAGCGTTTAACCGAGGCTGACTCATGTCCCATGCAGGTGTCATCCAGGGTTCAAGAGTACGAATCCTGATTTATCTTCTATTTGCGATCCAATTGGTATCGATGGGTGCGATGGAAATGAGCGGGCCGTTCTGGCCTGTCCACCTGCGTGGGCTGATCACTTCGGAGTCGGTTTTCAGCTTCGCCAGCATCGCCGTGTACGTCGGGCCGATGCTGGGCATTATTCTGACCAGCGCATTCTGGGGCCGCATCGGCGATCGCTACGGCCACAAGTTGATGATGATTCGCGCCCTCGCCGGTTTGTCGTTGACCCAACTTGGGCTGGCGCTGTTCAGCGACATTTGGGTCATTCTGATCCTGCGTTTTTTGCAAGGCGCGTTCGCCGGCTACATCGCCCCGGCACAGGCTTATGGCGTCAGCATCGAGGCCCCTTCGCGGCGGGCGCGGTTGTTCGCCATCCTGCAGATTTCGACCAATGTCGGTTCGTTGCTCGGCGCCGTGGTCGGCGGATTGATCCTCGACTACGCGACGTTCTTCTGGATCAACATCATCGCCTCGGCACTGTGTGCGGTGTGCACCGTGATCGCCGCCGTGACCTTGCCGGACGTGCCGCCGGTGAAGAAAGCCCCGACCGCCGACAAGGCAACGCCCACCGGCCGTTCAGGCAGTGTGTGGCAAGGCTCGCCACTGCTGTCGTTACTCGGTGTGATGGGCATCCTGCTGCTGGCGCGGATGCTGCCGCAGACCGCCTTCTCGCTGTATGTCAGCTCGGTGTTCGAGGTCAGCAACTCGGTGGTCGGCCTGTGCTACGGCTTGCTGGCGCTGGGCTTCATTCTCTCGGCCACGGCCTGGTCGCGCTATTTCGAACACCGTGGCCAGCAGGAAACCCTGCAACGCATGACTTACGTTGTGCTTGGCTGCATCGCTCTCACCGCCGTGGCGGGCATCACGCGTAATCCGCTGGTGTTTGTTGTCGCCTACTTCATCTGGGGCGTGCTGCTCGGTGCGACCACGCCGGTGCTGATGGCGCTGATCTCAAAAACCGCCGACAGCTCGCAACAGGGTCACGTGCTGGGGATTGCCCAGGGCACGGCGCAATTTGCCTCCATCGCGGGGATTTCAGCCGGGGGCTTGCTCAGTCAGGTTTACGGTCTGCAATACACCTACCTGTTCGTGTGTCTGGCCTATGGGGTGGCGCTGATCCCGATTGTCGCGCTGCGCTACCGGCCGACGGTCATGCAACCGAGCCATGCCCCGCCGGGGGATTGATCAAGGAGTTCGTGCTTTGAACATTGAACAACTGCGCGCCGATACGCCCGCTGTCGCGCAACTGATCCACTTCAACAATGCCGGCGCGGCGCTGATGCCGACGCCGGTGATCGACACCGTGACCCGCCACCTCCAGCTCGAGGCACGCCTTGGCGGGTATGAAGCGGCCGCGCAATGTTCGGCCGAACTGGAAAACGTGTATGGCGCCATCGCCCGGCTGATCAACGCTCAGCCGGACGAAATCGCCGTGATCGAGAACGCGACCCGCGCCTGGGACATGGCCTTTTATTCGTTGCCGCTGCAAGCGGGCGATGTGGTGCTGACCTCGACCACCGAATATGCCGGCAACTACATTCCTTACCTGCAACTGAAGCAGCAGCGCGGCATTGAAATCCGCGTCATTGCCAACGACGAGCACGGCCAGGTGTCATTGCCGGCACTGAAAAAAATGCTCGAGGACGAGCGCGTCGCGTTGATCTCCTTGCCGGTGATCGCCACCAACGGCGGTCCCGTACAACCGGTCGAACAGATTGGCGCCCTGGCCCGCGCTGCCGGCGTGCTGTTTCTGCTGGATGCCTGCCAGGGGGTCGGACAGATGCCGATCGATGTGCAGAAAATCGGTTGCCACATGCTCGCCGCCACCAGCCGCAAGTACCTGCGCGGACCGCGGGGCATGGGATTCCTGTACGTCGAAAGGTCCTTGTGCCAGAACCTCGAACCGGTCTTTCTCGACCTGCACGCCGCATCGCTGCTGACATCCGACACCTTCAAGATCCGCGCCGACGCCCGCCGGTTCGAGAACTGGGAGTGCAACGTCGCCGCCAAACTGGGCCTGGGTGCGGCGGTGCAATATGCACTGGCCCAAGGCGTGGACCCCATGTGGTTGCGAATTCAACAGTTGGCCGGCTACCTGCGCCAGCGCCTGGCGGATATCCCGGGCGTCACACCGCGCGACGTCGGCAGCCTCACTTCAGGCATCGTGACATTCACTCATCAGGGCAGCAGCGCGGCGCAGGTTCAACAGTGGCTGGCGGCACAGGACAAGCGCATCAACGTGTCGACCTCGACCTTCCGTTCGACCTTGATCGATATGCAGCACAGGGACTTGCTGGAGGTCAGTCGCGCTTCGCTTCATGCCTACAACACCGAAGCGGAAATCGACACGATGATCGCCGCACTGAGCTGTCTGCCGGGCGCCTGACGGGGATACCAATCGGCGCTTGCGTCGCGGCCGGGTTGCAAACTAGAATTGGGAATACTTCTCAATCGCATAAAAGCTGCAGCCATGAGCGAAACCCTTCCCGCGAATAACGACAATCACCTGCGCGCGATCGAAGCCCTGTACAGCGGCCATCACGGCTGGCTGTACGCGACGCTGAGAAAAAAACTGGGTAACGCCATGGATGCGGCGGATCTCGCGCAGGACACCTTCACCCGTATCCTCGCCTCCCAGGTCACCGTCATCGAACAGCCCCGCGCCTACCTGAGCTGCGTGGCCAAGGGCATTCTGGTCAACTGGTATCAACGCAAGGCCCTGGAACGCGCCTACCTGGATGCCCTCTCCCACTTGCCTGCGCCAGAAGTGCCTTCGCCGGAGTTGCGCTTCATGGTCCTGGAGACCTTGCACGAAATCGACGCGATGCTCGACGCGCTGCCGCCACTGGTCAAACGTGCGTTCCTGCTCTCGCAGATCAGCGGCCTGAAATATGACGACATTGCCACGCAACTGGGCGTCTCGCTGATCACCGTCAAACGCTACATGAAGCAAGCCTTCGTGCAATGCCTGTTGCTGGTGGAATGAATGCTCACCCACCGCAACGCGCCGCCCCCCGATCGACAGGCCCTTGAAGAAGCGGCCGACTGGCTGATCCGCTTGAGTGAAGGCGAACTGAGTGACCCTGAACGCGCCGAATGGGACTGCTGGAAAGCCAGCACCCCCGAGCGCGGCCGGGCCTGGGCGCGGGCGCAGTTGTTACAGGGCAAACTCGGTGGACTGCCACCGTCTCTGGCGATGTCGGCGCTTGATCGCCCAAGCAGCCCGGAACGCCGTGCAGCGTTGGGCAAACTGGCCATGATCCTGGCGATCCTGCCAGTCGGCTGGGGCAGCTGGAAGCTGGCAGAGTCCCGACAATGGTCGGCCGACTATCGCACCGCTGTCGGCCAGCGACGCGAACTGACCCTGGCCGACGGTTCGAAAATCACCCTTAACACCGACACCGCCATCGACGTGCTGTTCGACACCCACCAACGCCACCTGCATCTGCGCGAAGGCGAAATACTGGTGCAGACCGCGCCGGACAATTCGCCGTCGCCCCGGCCGTTTCTGGTCAGCACCCGCCAGGGCCGCCTGCAAGCGTTGGGCACGCGCTTCACCGTTCGTGAACTGCAATCACGCACTCGCCTTGCCGTACTGGAAGGCGCTGTGAAGGTGGAGCTGGCAGAAGATCGCAAGGGAACACCGCTGATCGTCGGTGCCGGGCAACGCACCGACTTTTCTTCCAGCACCTTTGGCCAGGTCAGCGTCGCCGATCGCTCCGCCGGCGACTGGACGCAAGGCATGTTGATGGCGGACAAGATGCGCCTGGCCGACTTCGTCGGCGAGTTGACGCGCTATCACCGTGGTGTTGTGCGCCTCGACCCGGCAATTGCCGATCTGCGCATTTCCGGTGCCTACCCCATCAGCGACACCCAGCGCACCTTGAACATGCTGGCGCAAACCTACCCGATCCATGTCAGCGGCCATTTGAATGGCTTCTGGGTCATGCTTTCCCCCACTTGAGTCGCCGAAAAATATTGCCTCGCCGGTGATACTTTTTTTGATCTCGACTGGCTATGGGGGAGAAGCACTTTACCGTCCTGTTTATAGGTCCATCCATTCATGCCTGCTGCACGCCTCCTGCGCCCGGATCGTCAGTTCAAACCAGTGATTCGCAGTGCGTTGCTCAGCCTTGTCCTGATCGGTGTCGTTTGCCCGTTTGCCTTGGCCGTCGTGCCTGTCCAACTGGACTCTGTCGCGGTCCGTGCCTACGACATTGCCTCCGGACCGCTGGGCGCCACCCTTTCCAGCGTTGCCGTCGAGGCCGGTATTGCGCTGTCGTTTCAGCCTTCCCTGACCGAAGGCCTGACCAGCCCTGCACTGATCGGCCATTTCACCGCGCAAGAAGCCATCACTCGCTTGCTGGACGGCAGTGGCCTGGACATGGTCTTGCTCAGCGATGGCAGCTACACGCTGGTGCAGCGCCGGGTGACGCTGGATGAGACGGCAGTCATCGGTACCGACCAACGCGCCGATGCCCTGCCGCAGGTGTATGTCGGTGGCCAGGTGGCCAGCGGCGCCCGTCTGGGCATTCTCGGCAATACCGACGTGATGGATGCTCCGTTCAGCGTCAGCACCTACACCTCGGCGCTGATCAAGGATCAACAGGCCGTCACTGTCGGCGATGTACTCGAGCGCGACTCCTCGGTGCGTTCCACGGGGCAGGCCGGGGGCATCGTCGACTCGTTTTTCATCCGTGGTTTTCCCGTCGGTGAAGGCAACCTCGGCGAATTGGCGTTCGACGGCGTCTACGGAGTCGCGCCCAACTACCGGGTATTCACCGAGTACGCCGAGCGTGTCGAACTGGTCAAGGGCCCCGGTGCCCTGCTCTATGGCATGTCGCCCAACAGCGCAGTCGGCGGTGTCATCAACGTGGTGCCCAAGCGTTCCCTCGATGAAGACCTGACCCGTTTCACCGCCAGCTACGCCTTGGACTCGCAGCTAGGCGGGCACCTCGACGCGAGTCGACGCTTCGGTGAAGAACGCCGCTTCGGCCTGCGCTTCAATGGCAGCACCCAACTGGGCGACACCGCGATCGACGATCAATCGCGGCATGTCGATATCGGTGCCCTGTCCCTTGATTATCAAGGCGAACGCCTGCGTACCAGCTTCGACTGGCTCAATCAGGAAGAACGTTTCGACGCTGCTTCGCGCCCCTTCCTGATCGCCTCGGGCGTGGACATTCCCTCGGCGGCCAATGGCCGTATCAATGTGAGCCAGGCATGGGGCTGGTCGCGAACCCGTGACAAATCCGCCCTGCTCAGCGGCGAATACGACCTGAGCGACGCACTGACTGTTTTCGCCCATGCCGGCGGCGGCCAGTCGGATGTCGCGCGGATGTCCGACCAGACGCCGACCCTCATCAATGCCGCCGGCGATACTTCTTCGATTCCCGGCTATTACAAGTTCGAAGTCGAGCGATACACCCTCGACGCCGGTGCACGCCTGCGTTTCGACACCGGGCCGGTCAGTCATCGCACCGCCCTGCAAGTCAGCCGTTATCGCGATGTGCTGTCGCGCGGGATCATTTCCGGCGCGCCGATCCTGTCGAATATCTATCACCCGGTGGATCGGCCGAAGCCGTACATCGCCAAGCCGGACACGCCGAAAGTATCCGAAAGCGAACTGACCGGCGTGGCGCTGGTGGACACACTGTCGGTGCTCGATGACCGGGTGCAGCTAACCGTCGGCATACGCCGGCAGAACATCAAATCCGACAACTACAACGCCACCGGGGTGGTCACTACGTCCTACGATGATGGCCGGACCACGCCGCTGTACGGCGCGGTCATCAAGCCCTGGGATCACGTTTCGTTCTACTACAACTACATCGAAGGCCTGAGCAAGGGCGACATTGCGCCGTCCACCGCCTCGAACGCCGGCGAGATCTTTGCCCCTTACGTGTCCCGTCAGCACGAACTCGGCGTCAAGGCCGACTACGGCACCTTCACCTCCACCCTTTCCCTGTTCCAGATCACCAAACCCAGTGGGGAACTGGCCTCCGGGGTGTTTGCGGTACAGGGCGAACAGCGCAATCGCGGCCTGGAGCTGAATGTGTTCGGCGAAGTCGCCCCAGGCACGCGACTGCTCGGTGGCGTGACCCTGCTCGATGCGCAACTGAGCAAAACCTCGGTGGCTGGCAACCGTGGCAATAAACCGGTTGGCGTACCCGAAGTGCAAGCCAACCTGTGGGCCGAACGGGATACCTCGTGGCTGGAGGGACTGACGCTGACCGCTGGCGCGATCCATACCGGTAGCCAGTACGTCAACCAGGCCAACACCCAGAAACTGGATGACTGGACCCGCTTCGACGTCGGCGCGCGCTACACCACGCTCATCGATGAGCTACCGACCACGTTTCGCGCCACCGTGCAGAACGTGTTCGACCAGGCGTACTGGTCGGGCGTGGCCTCCTACGGCGCGTTCTCCCAGGGTTCACCGCGCACTTTATTACTGTCGGCAACTGTCGATTTCTGAAACGTTCAGCCGGCTGACGGTGTGAACCGTTGACCGACCTGACTTTGCAAAGGCTTTGACCATGGTGATTTTCGATAGACGCAGCTATGCATGGGTTGCACTGCTACTGGCAGGACTGCTGGGGCTGATTTCCTGGGTACCGCGCCCTGCGCACGCCGCCGAGGCGGACACGGCGCGCACCGAGGTCACCGATCTGCTGGGGCGCAAGGTCAAGGTTCACCTGCCGGTCAGGCGCGTCATCCTTGGCGAAGGTCGACAGTTGTATCTGGTCGCCGCCCTTGACGTGCAAAACCCGATCGAGCGCATCGTCGGCTGGCGCAAGGACCTGATCCAGTCAGACCCGGACACCTACAACGCGTACCTGCGCAAATTTCCCGGCATCGCCAAAATCCCCACCTTCGGCGGTTTTGAAGACGGCACCTTCGACATCGAGCAGGCCATTTCTCAGCGCCCGGACGTGATCATCCTCAACATCGAGGCACAGCACGCCACTGAAGATGCACGCTACATCGAAAAGCTCGACGCGCTGGGCATTCCGGTGGTGTACGTCGACTTCCGTAACAACCCGATGCAGAACACCGAGCCGACCATGCGCCTGTTCGGTCAACTGTTCGGCAAGGAACAGCGCGCCGAAGCCTTCATCGATTTCCGCAACCGGCAGATTCACCGCGTCACCGACGTCATCGAGAAAAATCATCCACCGCGTCCCAGCGTGTTCATCGAGCGAATCGGCGGCTACACCGATGATTGCTGCCTGAGTTTCGGCAACGAGAACTTCGGTCTGTTCGTCGAGATGGCCGGTGGCAACAACATCGCCCGGCGCATCATTCCCACCACGTTCGGCCAGTTGAATCCCGAGCAAGTCATTGTCGCCAACCCGGCCCACGTGGTGATCACCACCGCCAACTGGGAAGCCTTTGCCCCCGGCGGCCATTGGGTCGGTGTCGGTCCTGGCGCAGACATGACCCTGGCGCGAAAAAAACTCGCCTGGTACACACAGCGTCCGGCCTACGCCGGCATCAAGGCTCAGGACAACCAGGCTTTTCACGCCATCTGGCATCAGTTCTACAACAGCCCCTATCAGTTCGTGGCCATCCAGCAATTGGCGAAATGGTTCCATCCCGAACTGTTTGCCGACCTCGATCCGGAGGCGTCATTTCGTGAACTGCACGAACGCTTCCTGCCCGTGCCCTATGAGCCCGGCTACTTTGTCAGCTTGCCGCAACCGGAGGTCAAACCATGAGTTCGTTGACTGACGCCGTGGTCGTACAGGGCGAGACCTATCGCCGCCTGGTGTTGCGCAAGCGCCTGATCCTGGCGGGGCTGGTGGCCCTGTTGTCATGCAGTGTGCTGCTCGACCTGGCTCTGGGGCCGGCGAGCTACAGCTTCAGCGAAGTCCTCGGCGCGTTGTTTTCGCCGGACAGCGCATCGCCGCAGGTTCGCGTGGTGATGTGGGACATTCGCCTACCGGTGGCGCTGATGGCCGTCGCCGTCGGGGCGGCGCTGTCACTGGCCGGCGCGCAAATGCAGACCATCCTCAACAACCCGCTGGCCAGCCCGTTCACCCTGGGCATTTCCGCCGCCGCCGGTTTCGGCGCCGCGTTGGGACTGGCGTTCGGTGTCGCGCTGTTCCCGCTGGCGGCGCAATTCATGGTGCCGCTCAATGCGTTCATCATGGCCATGCTCTCGGCGCTGTTGATCCATTTCCTGAGCATGCGTCGCGGCGTCACCGCCGAAACCATTGTGCTGCTCGGCATTGCACTGGTGTTCACCTTTAACGCGTTGTTGGCACTGGTGCAGTTCTTCGCCACCGAGCAAGCGGTCGCCGCCGTGGTGTTCTGGACCATGGGCAGCCTGACCAAAGCCACCTGGCCAAAACTCGGGGTTATCTGTCTGGTGATCCTCATCACCCTGCCGATCTTCGCCAAACGCGCCTGGGCTTTGACCGCCCTGCGCCTGGGCGACGACAAGGCCGCCAGTTTCGGCATCAACGTACGCAGCCTGCGTTTTCAGACACTGATCATGGTCAGCCTGCTGGCCTCGTTTCCCGTGGCGTTCGTCGGCACCATCGGTTTTATCGGACTGGTCGGCCCGCACATCGCCCGCATGCTGATCGGTGAAGACCAGCGTTTCTTCCTGCCCGCCTCGTTGCTGACCGGATCATTGATCCTCTCGGCCAGCTCGGTGGTCAGCAAAACCCTGATCCCCGGCGCGATATTCCCCATCGGCGTGGTCA
This sequence comes from Pseudomonas sp. MIL9, assembly GCF_016887925.1. Taxonomy (NCBI): domain Bacteria; kingdom Pseudomonadati; phylum Pseudomonadota; class Gammaproteobacteria; order Pseudomonadales; family Pseudomonadaceae; genus Pseudomonas; species Pseudomonas sp. MIL9. Next base: position 108,895 of record NZ_JAFEHE010000030.1, read on the forward strand.
CGTCGCTGATCGGCGTACCGTTCTTCATATCTCTGATTCTCGGCGGGAAGAAAAACGCATGGTGAAGCTGCAGCTGGACAATCTCGGTGCCCGCTATGGGCAGCGCGAGATCATTAGCGGTGTGTCGTCTACCGTATTTTCCGGCGGCCAGGTGGTCGCCGTGGTCGGCCCCAACGCCGCAGGCAAATCGACGCTGTTCAAACGCATGGCCGGACTGATCGACGGCCCTGGACAGGTGATTTTGCAGGACTCGAAAAAAGGTCCGACAGGCATCAGCTACATGCCGCAGGGCCTGAACGCCAGTGCGCGGTTGACGGTGTATGAGTCGGTGCTGCTGGCGCGCAAGCAACTGACGCCGGGCTGGGTCGTACACGATGATGAGTTGAAACGGGTCGATGAGATTCTTGCGGCGTTGGGCATCACCGGATTGTCCTTTCGCAACCTCGGTGAACTCAGTGGCGGGCAGCAGCAGTTGGTGTCCATCGCGCAAACCCTGGTGCGCGAGCCGGAAATCCTGCTGATGGACGAACCGACCAGCGCCCTGGACATGCATCGCCAGGTCCAGGTGCTGAACTTCATGCGCACACTGGCCCGCCAACGCGAGGTGATCGTGTTCATCGCCATCCATGACCTGAATCAGGCAATGCGGTTCGCTGATCAGGTGCTGGTCATCGCGGAGGGCACCGCGCAAGGCAGCGGCCCAAGCTTCGAGGTGATTACCGAGCAAATGTTGCGCAACGTTTATAAGGTCGAAGCGCGGATAGAACAGTGCAGTCGCGGGCTGCATCACATACTGATCGACGATATCGTTTAACGTCGGATGTGCGGCCCGTCATGACGTTTCTTCAGGCGAAATAAACCACAGGCATCGGGCTGGATAAATGAAATTTGTAGTCGTTAGTCGGAGTGATTCAATGCGGTGGCGTTGATACCATTGCGCCCACGTTCTCCATGCATTAAGGGATGTGGGGGAAAATAGAAGCCCCGGCGATTGCGAACCGCCGGGGCTTTGCTTTTTCATTCCCGCTGAGTGTCTGGCGCCGTCCATTCGGAAGCCGCCCCAGGGCATGACGGAACAGTGCATCCGCCATCGCGAACGCAAGAAGACATCACCAACGCAATAAATTGCGGGTCAACACCAAAATGGCGGCCCGGAAACAAACAAGGGTTTGCATCAGCTTTCGCCCGCAAACCCTTGATTTAAGATGGTGCCGAAGCCGGAATCGAACCGGCACGCCCTTACGAGCGGGGGATTTTAAGTCCGACAGTTAATCCTTTTAAATCAGATAGTTACATATGCTGTTTTTCCGCATCCTGTAAATTTCAGCGCCGTAGAGAGCCAATAAAATCAGCGCCTCTAAAAAAATTGCGGAAAGGTTTTTTACTGCCTTGACGATCGCCTTTGCCCCCAAAAAACGTTATCTGAAAACACAGCCGAAAAATGGCAGGTCACAAACTTGAAGACACCCCACTCACCCCCCCATTCCTCGTACCCCATGTGGCAAGCAAAAAGCGCAGTTGAGTTGCCCATCGTGACAGGCAGAAATCGGCCGAGGCTGTGTAAAAACGTTTTAGAGCAAGTGTGGCAGTCAGAACCGGGACGAAAAAGGCGTTCCTGTGCAAATTTTAGGTCTGCGGATTAACCAAACACTGGCAAATTTTACGTAGCAACGCAGACTTCAAAATGACGGATGCGTTTTTACACACTCTGGGCCAAAAGCAGCCGGTGGACGGAGCAACGGCAAAAGAGTAGCTATGCTTCCTCCAACAATCGGCCCTAATGGAGCAGATTGGGCTTTCCGCCCATGCTGTGCGCCCACACCTCTATCGATCACTAGGATGTCACAACGCCGATTTGGTCAGAGAGCAGCAATACCACAAGACCCGCCCCGGGAAGTTGAAATGGACCAAAATCCACTGAGAACAACTATGATGGCACTAATCTATCCCGCCGTTCACGGTGCAGGGCTTGTTTGGCTTGTCTCAAAATGGGTAGAAATCGGCTCCCCTATTGCGGTTGCAACAGAGCCGAGGAGCTATCTAGCGCTGTGGCTAATACTCTTCTTCGGCGTGTCATACATTGTTATTAATGCTGCGCCGCCCGAAAAGTACACATGGGAGGCCTTTACCCTTGATTTCCTCGAGATCATCCTCGTGTTCTTATGCTTCGCTGCATTAGGGTACGTTAAACCCGGCCCTCCATCCTTTTCCTGGGCATTTGGCCTTCTCGCAATAGTCCCAATAGTACAGTCACTTTGGAATCATGCGATGGGGCGTACGCGTCTCTGGAAGCTTTCGATAGTTACCACTGCTGTTTGCCTCTCGGTTGCGTTTTCCACGAAGAACTGCACTGGACCTGTTTATGTCGGCATTATAGTTCTCTACATCTTGCTCATTCACTACTTCACGAAAAAACGCTATGTAGAGGCTTAAGCTTTGACTCAAGCAAATCCGACTACGATGAACCCACGGTTGTATTCCCGATTCTAGTATCCGCCGTGCGTTATCACCCGAGCCAATCGTTGAGTCCCCCTTCGCAAGCGGCAGAAATCGGTAACAGTAGAAAGCAGCTCTTCATAACAGGCAGAATTCGACCAGAAGTGACAGATAAATGAAGCAATCAGCTTCCTTTTCCATTTCAGACAACCCGGTTTGCGGGCACCGTTACGATTGTTTCACCTCCCGGCGCCGGTTACTCTCAACGCAACAGAAATCCACGCGCTAAAGGCCCTGCTGTCATAGTGCATAACCACCTTGCACCTCAGCTCCCTAATCGCGAACGCATTATTCTTGAATAAAGAGCCTATGTCCGAATCGATCATTAGCGAAGAAAATGAGACGAAGACTCTCACCGCGTACTGGAGTAGCGCTTACTTCTTCGCAGTCGCGGTTCTGTATCTCTGGGGGTACTGGTCACCGTTCAAGGTGAACATACTTGAGTACGTAAGCCTATCGGATGTACTCAAGGCTGCCGCGTACCCAATCGCATCAGTCTTCATTTTCCTGGCGCTTGGAGCGCTCTTGGGCGAGGTCATGTTTCCTCATGGTTTATTACCAAAAAGTAGTGGCGTAACTAAGGTCGGGCGTTGGTTGCATCGTATTGTTCCGCACATTGAAACCTTCTACGTAGCCGGGGCGTTACTGTATGCCATTTTCGGCTCGGTGGATAAGTGGCGAATCGTTCCTGTGCTGATTGCCATTCCAGTATCCTTAACGCTGAAAGAGCTAGGCGTTCTACAGAATTTTCTTAAGTCAGACCGCAGCAGAACTTTTGTGCTCTTTCTGCTTACGGCGCTACCCCCGATGGCGTACGGGCAAGGCGCGCTTAAGGCGAATGACATAATTTCCGGCAAGACATATACCTACGTCATATCCGAAGTCGCCGGGCATAGCTTTGACCCCGGGAGCAAAGTTAACGCGCGCCTTCGTTACGTGGGGAAGGCTGGCGATCAGTACTTCTTATATGCGCCAGAGACAAATTCAGTGCTGATACTTTCGATTAGCGAAGCAAAGTTTCTTGAGCTAAAGACTGTGGAAGTAAATGTTCGTACTGAGTCACCCCTACCAACTAGTGCACCGGCCAGCGGTATTCATACTCCAGAAGGTGCTAAAAATTGAAGCCCAATCAATAGCTTAACCTGACCCACAATGGGCATACCGGTTAATTTAAATGTTCCCGAATGCCCGCTCCGGGTCGATTTCAGCCGGTCGCGACAGGCAACAACCGGCCAAAAGCGGACGGTGGTAGAAGTGAATACTTCCCACGGATACAAATGAAAGTGAGACGTATCCCCATTATAACTGTGCAGATCTCTTAGCATTTTAGGCGCCAATACCTCTCATTCAACCATTCTATTATGATTAGCAAAGCAGTTATATCGTTACACAAGCCATAGAAAATTCAGATTGTCGCCGGAGTAAACGCTCTTGCAAAAGTGTAAACCTATGCACTATGCACAACCTTTATCTTTCGTCGCAAAAGGCACAACGAAATTAAAACTTTTATTTTAATTCAATATTCGTCTTGAACTATTCGAATTTGGTTGAGCAGCTCAAATTGACGGAATCCTTGCCTACAGCTACACCTCTGACAGGCATACCTTCAGATAGGCAAAGAAATGGATGCGCAAACAAGATCCTTGGTAGTCGATAACGCTAAACGGGTACCGAAACGGCAGGACCCGTCATGGCATCAATATATTTGGATGGGGGCTGGTGCTGGATTATTTTTTATACTTCTTCTTCTGTTAGGTTTCGTCGGCGTGACAGTATTAAAAATTATGGAAATAATCTCCACTCAACAAAATGCTGACCTTGGATTTGTTTTTTCTGGCGTTGTTTTGGTTAATTTAACTTTATTGCGACTTATTGCACTATTAATTGGCGGGGCGATTGCTTTTGCTGGGCTGGCAGTTTCTTTTTTTGCACATGACAAGGCCACATCCTTATCAGCACAAGGAAAATTATCAGAGGAAGTTTCTACGGGCGGGGCGCTGAAGACTTTCTCACCAGGCGTTGTGGGAGTGGCAGTAGGAGCAATTATAATTATGACCTCGATTCTGTCGACAGCGACGCATAGATATTTCCCCCCTACGGTAACGTTCGAATACCAAAATTTAGAGAAGACTACAAAAACCGACTCCCTATCGAACAAAGAAAAATAAACGGAGACGAACATGGTCATTTCAACAAAAAAGACATCTCGCTTAATCTTCGCAATCAGCGCTATCTTTATTTTGTCAAACAATACTCTCGCGGCAACAGAGAGTACTGCAAGTGAAAAAAATAACGCAAAATCTTATGAAAGTATCCCACAGCGCTTCCCTTGCGATCCAGGCTATCGTTGCAAAGTTGTCATTTCTCCAACTCAGTCAACCGGTGTAGGTAATGGTGGCGATGGTAGAGAAGGACCAGGGTCCGAAGCCACAGGAGCGAAATCCAATAAAAATATGATTCAAATGGATCAGCAGAGTCATCAGCTCGGCAGATAAATAATTACTCTATTTGAATTTTTTGTTTTTCCTTACTACTTCGAGGTCAGAAAAGCAGACTTTAGTAGACAACCGCTAGGCCCAGACAGTGCAAGATCGCATACCACCGTTTTGAAGGCAGTGACGCCAGCTGATGGACAACTCCCATCGTTGCTCACCGGCTGCTTTGGGTCGATTTTGTTGAAAAAGTCGGCCATGGTTTTCGCAGCTGAAAGTACGCGTCCGAGATTGAAATCTTTACTTTCGCCAGAGGTTTCCAGACGCAGATTTCACGTAGCAGCGTGTAAAAAAGGCGTTTTCACCGTTCAATGATCAGGCCGTTTCGGATGACCGAATTTTTCAACAGAATCGGTCGATTGCGGCCCTTCACGACAGGCAGAAACCGGCCGATTCTGTTGAAAAAGTCGGCCATGGTCTCCACGGCAGAAAAGTACGCGCTTGAGATTGAAATCTTTACTTTGAACAGAGGATTCCCGGGCTCAGATTTCGCGTAGCGGCGCGCAAAAAACGCATTTTCAGCGGTCAGTTCGTGGGCAGTCAGGACGGGGCGACTTTTTCAACAGAATCGGCCAGCAGCAGACCATGGACAAGCAGTTACACCTCTGGCATGGCCAAAAGCCATGTTGCCTGGGTATCAGGGAACACGGCCTTGTAGTTAGACCCACCTTTTTGAGGTAGTAGACAAACCGCTTCATATAATGCCCAAGACCTTGTTTCCGTCAGATTCACTCGTGTGGGACTTGGGTGGAAAAGAGCCGTCGTGCTTACTTGGGAGTTCCTATGAGTATCAACAGAGATTTTTTCTTCGACCATATCCGTGAATCCCTATTTAAGGGCTCACTCCATCAGAGCCAACTCGATGGGTTGATCGCGATCCTTGACAAATGGGAAGCGGAATCACCGAAAGACGATGATAGATGGCTGGCCTATATGCTGGGTACTACGCACCACGAGACCGGCCGAACCATGCAGCCCGTGCGTGAGACATTCGCTGTAACGGACGACGACGCAATCAAGCGACTTGAAAAGTCTTGGACTGCCGGCAAACTGTCGTGGGTCAAAACGCCCTACTGGCACCCCGATGCCGAAAGCAAGTCATGGTTTGGTCGAGGGTTCGTTCAGCTGACGCACAAGACCAACTACAAAAAGCTTGGCACGGCCATCAATGTCGATCTCATCACCGATCCAGACCAAGCGCTGGATCTCAAAACCGCGTTGAAAGTGCTATTCGTTGGGATGCGAAACGGACTGTTCACTTCCGCCAAACTATCTGACTTCTTTAACGTGTCCAAGGAGGACTGGGTAAGGGCGCGCAAGATCATCAACGGCCTGGAAAGTGCCGATCTCGTGGCCAGTTACGCGAAAACCTACTACGCTGCTATTAGCTATACAGTCGGCTGATCCTCGCGACTTTAGCCATTGCAAGCGACGCAGCCGGCCCAGCCAAAGCGATAAAAGGGGGCAGATCTATTTTCCGAAGAATGGAAAATAGATCTGCCCTTTATTTCTTTGGCATACACACTGGACGGCCTATTGGCTTTATCGCGACAGTCACAAATCGGCCAGAAGCTGTCGCTCAATGGTGAATATCAAACCTGGGCGATTCAGTTTTCACACAGTTCGGGTCGGATAGCGACGGTCTAGCGTCGACCGTCGCATTGGGTTATAAGACTTCCAGCTGTTCCGCCATTTCCCGGACTTCATCGATCTTCGGCTAAAAGTCGGCATTGGATCGGTAAAAACTATGCTTCATTACTAGAAAGGTCTTGTGCTCGGTTCATTTTAACTATCGCCTGCCCTCCACCTAGAGACGCGGCCGTCCTAGGCCATCGTGCTTTTACAAACCGGCCTTTACTAACCCAAGTAAAGCAAACCTTATCGGACTGGTTACCTCCTAATATCCGGAAGGCAGTTTCATCCTCACCAGTGTAGAAGCCCACATGCCCGAAGCCGCTGGTCTTCGATATCCGCCAAAACACCATAATCGCTCCGAGACGCGGCTCAATGGGATCACCAAACTTTTCCCACTGGCGTGCTCCTAATGGATTGGAAGGCAGTACTTCATCGACCATTGTCGCAGCAACACAATGACCGACAAATAGACCACACCAAGGCACTTCGTCTCCAGAATAATGTATATCCAGATCGTCTGCCCAGTCTAAAATTACCGGATTGTTATGCCTGCCTAACACCTCTTTAGTGCCAAGGAGCTGTTGCGCTTCCGACAACCATGGAAGCAACGGCCCCCCAGGCAAGGATATATTTTCACCAAACAAAGCTATTGTTGTATTAGGACCTACGATTCCATCCACCTCCAGCCCCATCTTTTTTTGGAACTCCTTAGTCGCTGCGATGGTTCTACGCCCCCAGATACCGTCTACCTCTCCAGGAAGAAAACCTTTCGCAATCAATGCATTCTGAATAGCTCTGATTCGTTCGCTGGCCATGCGCACCTCCTCAATTTGCTAGAAATATTGTGATGAACAAATATTCAGGATCAATTTTGAAACAGCTTGCCCACCTAGATTTCGCCGACAGAAAAATCAAGTACATGGAGCGGTAATCGAGGAGTAGGCGTACTAGAATTCAACATTTTGAAGATTAGCCTGGATTCTAAAAATAGAGAAAAACTCGTTGGCCGTCCTGTAGCTCAGCACAGTACGTCCTTGCCAATCACCGACCTGTGCAGTCGTCGTATGCCAGTTTTACTATGATGGCCAATTGGTGTGACATCGCTTGCGTTCTAGCAGAGATCAACTAATCTGTCTTAACTACGCATGCCATAAAGAAACCACCTTAGCAAGGTCAAATTGATGAGCAATCTCAATCGACATGAACCTTCCATATATCTATTCGGAATAGTGATTACATCGATAATTGCTTGTTTAATTGCGACATCATCTATCGCAGCAAACGATCAACCACCAGATGACTTTGTCCTTGTTAGGCGGGTGATCGATGCAAGGTATTTCAAAAACGATAGTTTCACCCTTCGCCAAGAGGCAGGCGAGCCGAATGGCATCAACACAAAGTGGATTGACAAGGAACTACGTCCCTCCCTGAATCTCGGAGAGGTACTTGAGTCAAATATCGCTCGAGAGTTAACTGTTTCAAAGAACGAAGTATTATCGAAAGTGGTACTAAGAGAGTATGGCTTTGGACAAAAAACTCTCCGCGAGCTTACTCGGCAGTCGAGGGAAAAATACTTGAACTAAACAGTTTAAATGCTCCGGAAGCATTGCAGGCTGGTGCCACCATTAAAATACCCGCACTACCGCGCATGGCGCTTCAAAATCCCAATGTAGCTAATGGAAATAATCCGATACCCAAAAGCAGCGTATACCCAAACCTAAGAAAGGTTTCATCTTACGAAGCCTTTAATCCTGATACCCAGGCATTCACCGAGAAGCCAGTAGTATCGAAGGTTGGCCGTGATGGATCTCCACTAGTTATGCAATATTTGTGGTTGCCTAGCGACTATAAGGAGACCCTTGGGAGCTTTGGCATAAATCTTCCATATGAAGAGGTTCAATCCCAAGCTATCTCCGTAGAAATGGAGTCAATAAACACCACCGAGAATGCGGCGGTTACGCCCTTTCCTTCGCCTCGTGAGGGCCAAATAATAAAAGCCCAGCTTGCGGAGCCCCCGAAATTACAACCAGTATTGATCATTCTTGATGACGGATGGCCAAATGACGAAGCGTTTGCGCGCTCAAATGATTTTGTAGCGGATGCACTAGAGATAATTAAGAGAAAATTCAATTACCCTGTGTATTTGCAAAGACCGCCTGTACAGTCTACCGAATACCCTAAGTCAATATTCCATGCCCGATCCATAGACATGGCACTAAGTTCCCTGACTGCATTAGAGCCGAGTAGTGACTGGAAAGGGCAGAGGGTGAAAGTAGTATATATTCCGCTTTCAACAGCTCAAAAGGGCTCAAAAAAAATCCTTGAAGAATTAGTAACTCTTAGGTTAATTGATGACTTTATGCTAGACGCGAGAGGCGACCCTGTTCCCCCGGGCGAGGTGGAAATCAGGCGGAAAATTGCCAAGGATATTGTTGATAGACTGAAGCAAGAAATAGGTGTGGCTAATCTTAATACAGACAAAGCAATTATTGAGTCGGTTCTTGCATTTGCGGATTTGTACTCGATTGCAAGTGGAAATCCGTATGTTGTAAATTTTTCGTGGACGACCACCAAAAGAAAATACAAGTTCACTAACTTTGACTTTAATGAAGGGATTCTTGTTTCCGCAGCTGGGAACTCTTCATCAAGCGATTGCAAAAAATGTCTTCCAAATCTTGCCTATAGCCCGGAATGTATATGCGCAGACAACGCAGCGGCACAAGAAAGATGGTTCGCTGTTAGATCTGTCAGTAATCAGGATGTGGTGGCGGTCATGAATACGACGCACGATGGCAACCTCCAGTGTCGCTCCAGCATTGTTGGATCTAAGGAGGTGGATCCACTGGCCATTTCATTCGATGGATATGTAAGTAGAGACATATGCGGGACTAGTTTCGCAGCGCCTAGGGTTGCCTGGCTTCTTGCAGCAAAGCTGGCGTATATTTCGCCGAATATATTGTCCGACCTTGACGCTCCAGATAGAGGTCACAAGTTAAGGGAAATGATAAGAGCAATAAGGCAAGGCGGCAATAATAGTGGCGGCAAATATAATTTGGATATTAATAAGCTTTTTACTAATTGAGGCAATATCAATTATGAGATTTCATAAAGCGATTGCGGCATTAGCAGCCCTACCACTTCTGGTTGCAGCTTCCGGCTGCAAGCACGACTCCAAGAGTGCTTGGGCTGATATAGCTAAGAACTGTGCTTATAGTGATTTGAATGGAAATAAGTTGCTATTTTTTGGCGCGTCAAATTCGATTGGCCCGGGTTCGATTTGGCGTTTAGTTCCAGATGGCGGGGAGTACAGATTAAGATGGGATTCAAATAAAGTTCCAGGAAATTGGATTAAACCCGGTCAGGAATTTGATTGTCAAGGAAGCGAGTCAACAAAGCTTACAGGTGGTGCAAGCGTAGACTTTGCTTCAGGTATTGCCCCGCTTTCGGCGAGTTTAAAGTCAGAGCTTTCAAAGGCCAAAAGCGTGGAGGTTAAAGTCTCAAAGCTAAAAACAATATTGATTGAAGAGGGAGAGTTTGAACAAGCAATCATTGCTCTTCCACAATCATCTCCCTTGAAGCAGGATTTAGCAAGGCCGGGGCGTTTAATTATGTATCAAGCCGTTCTTGTATCTGGCCTTGAAGCCAAACTCGTATTTGATACAGCAGCCGGAGCAGAGGTAGGCGCCAAACTTAAAGATGGTGTTGTGCAATCAATTAATGGAGATTTAGGCGCCGGATTAAACGTAAAGTGGATTAGCAAAAATGAGCTAGTGCTGTCCAGCCAAAACCCATTTTACATTGCAGGGGAACTGGCCAAGTTCGACACTGGAGGGGGATTTGCATCCGCGAACAAATCCCAATCGTGGGAGACTGTCGAAATTCAGGAGAAACACAGCATAGGAGTCGAAACTAATTAGTTTCATGCTCAAAAAGATGCATGACTAATCTCAAGACTCCGGCAACATGTCATCGGGTTCTGCCTGAGGGGGTCGTCTGGCCGGGAATCTTTGACCATACGCATGGTGGCCCAGTTTAGAGTTGGGGACGTCAAAATCTTGTGGCGTCCATTCGCTGAAGTGTAATATGGGTGATGAGCGGACGAATGTCAGCTAGGAGTCCAGGCTGTGTGAAAACACACTTGATACGTTCAATGCTGATATTTTTTTGGATTGCCTGCGAAGTCGGTAGTAGGAAGTAAAGATTGGTCCGTACTGCCAACATCGGCGCTCATATGGCTGTTGGGGCCGCGTCAGAGGTCCCAACAGCCACATACCGAAGATCCAGCGGGATGATCACGCCCTGATCGTTTCAAGCAATCCCAAGATGCCAAAGATGCTCATCATTCGCTTGAGGTTATAGGCGAGCACATGAAGGCTCATTTCAGTGCTCACCCTCGGCAGGGTTTTGGTCAGGAAGTGGATACTTTCCATCCTGTATTTGAGCGTTCCAAAAGGATGCTCAACGGTCTGTCGGCGACGCCTCATCATCGCTGGATCATGTTCTAGTCGAACCTGCATCGCATCGATTATGGCTTCATGCTCCCAACGCTTCACACGGCGCTCCTTGCCCGTTGTGCATTGCTTTTGCATTGAGCAGGACTGGTAGCTCGAGAAGTGTGACAATGCAATAACATGCCATCTTCCATCGACGAATGCCGCCTGGTTAGTAACTGCCCCGCAGGGCAGCAATACTCGTCCGACGCAATAAGATAGATAAAATCCTGCTTGCCGAATCTGCCTTCGGCTTTGCTGCCCGATGTCAAGGGTTTCGGTATGTGTCAGGGAGTCCAGTGTATGCGAGTCCAGGTTCGCGGCCCTGATTTATTCGTCCTCCGCCAAGAGCGGCGTATTGAGGTGAACATCAATCTGATCGACTAGCGAAGGATGCGAGCAATAAGACGCGTATCCACAGGAAGCATTCGCTCCAGACACGCATTCATGTCAGCCGCCAATAGTTCGAGAGTTGGGATACGGAGGGATGAGCTTTCATCGTTTCATCCCATGCTGACCAACCGTTTGCATTCGACTTAACCAGCACACGCCGTAGTGACGACTGGCAGAGAACGGCCGATTCTGTTGAAAAAGTCGGCCATGGTCTCCACGGCAGAAAAGTACGCGCTTGAGATTGAAATCTTTACTTTGAACAGAGGATTCCCGGGCTCAGATTTCGCGTAGCGGCGCGCAAAAAACGCATTTTCAGCGGTCAGTTCGTGGGCAGTCAGGACGGGGCGACTTTTTCAACAGAATCGGCCAAAAGCTGCCATTCACTTAAGTAAATCGTAGCGATATAGCAACACAACACCTCCGGACTTTGATTTACTTAATTTGGTGGCGCCGTCCCGAACTCGCGGAGCGCGAGTTCGGGGTCTTCCAAATCGCCACGGATAGCGACGACCTTCTGACAGGCGCAGAGATAAAACAGAGACCCTCTTGTGGAGAGTGCACCGACAGCAAGGTGCCTGGTAAAGCACCTCGATCAGGCATGGCTACTAACGCCGTGGAACGCGTAGCGTCCGCCCGCTGTAAAGAGCCCCCATGACAGGTTCAGTCATGGGCGCTGGAAAACATTCAATCCATTGGCAGTGAAAATGCGCTGGGGCAGAGCGGTCAGTACCGATAGGTGGCCTGAACCGAAACGCCATTCGCACTATTGTTGTAGTTGGCACTGTATTCAGGTTGAAGACCGGAGTCGTTCGACTGTTTTACGGAAACTTTGGAATCCCAGAGATAACCGTAGGCAAAGTCGATCGTCAGATCGGCATTCGGCGAATAAGCACCGCCGATCGTCACGGCTTGACGGTTACCCACCGGGATCCGCACGCTGCGATCGGCATTCCTGATGGGCGACGGATCATAGGCGTAGCCTGCGCGCAGCAGCCATTGCTGATTCAATTGATAGGATGCGCCAACTGCGGCAGACCAAGTGTCGCGCCAGTTCATTTCTTCGGTCATACGTCCCAGACCAGCCGCCTCGCCCAAGGGGGAAAGACCGCTGTTATTGGTCTCGACCTTCTCGATCCGGCTCCAACGTTTCCAGGTGGTCCCCAGGTACCCCGTCCAGCGATTATTGAAATGATGGGTGATGGACGTATCCACCGACTCGGGCATCGTGATGTCTATCTTGCTTTTGTAGTTTCCGTCCAGCGGGATAACGCTCGGGGAGCCGGCAACCTCAGTATGCCCTTCGAGGTGATAATCCACTTTTGAGTGATAGTTAATCCCCCAACTTGTCGCCTCACTCAAGTTAAACAAGATGCCGAGATTGTAGCCAAGTGCCGTGTCATCGCCTTTGATAGTGACCTCTGTGTCCTGGCCGTTGTTCAGGGCGCCGGTGGCCAAGTCATTCTTAAGCTTTGCAGTGAAACGGTTGATGGTCGGTCCGCCACCAATGGACACGTAATCGTTAATCCGATAGGCAATGGTGGGCTGCAGGGTTACTTCCTTGGTCGTGCTATAGGAACCATGGTATCGGCCCTGGAAACTGTTCTCGTAGTCATTGATCAGACCACTGGGGGCATAAAGGCCCAGACCAATCGAAAAACGATCGTCAAGCGGCGTCGACATATAGACGAAGGGCACGACCCCCAAAGGTACCGAGTCCCCTTTATTCGTTCCCGGGGCACTGCTCTGCGCATTACTGATGTCATCGCTCACCGAGATGACCGCGGCTCCGCCGGAAATCTCGGTACGCTTCAATTTGGTCAAGCCCGCAGGGTTGCCAAAGATGGTGCTGGCGTCCAGCGCGGAAGACGATCTTCCGGCATAAGCAGTTCCCGCGCTACTTGCACTTTGTTCGTTCAAGGCAATGCCATTGGCCCCGGCGCTTGTGGAAGCGCCGAGTATCGCCACGGCACCTGCGAATCTAATCCAGGAAGACACTTCTCGCGCGCCGGAGAGACACGGGGTTGCACGGTTGCTCAGTTTCATTTCCCACCTCGTATTGTTGTTATTGATTGGTGCGCAGGCAAAGCGTCGCCTTCCGGTGCACTTGGAAGTGCCGGTTGGAGTTGATCGAAGTTGTGAAAGGCCCTGACTGACTACTATCAGGGCCAAGGTGTCGAACTTACGAGGTCAGGATCAATTGAGCCACTCCACCTGGAAGTTGTAGCGACCTAAAAGAAGGGCCAGGGACTCTCGCTCTCGCCCGGCACGGATGCAGGCGACCAACCCTCGTCGTTCATGCTGAATCACCTCTACCGCAACATCCTTCAGACACATACGCTCCACTTCCTTCAGCACTGTTCGGGCCACTTCGCGCTGCTGCAAGGCGGGCTTGAAGATCTTGCCAACCGCCGTCAATGGCAGTGCTTCGAGGATTTCGATGCGCTTGGGTACGGCTGCTCGCTCACTGATGTGGCGCTGAGCAAATTGCTCAAGTTCTTCGACGGAGCATTCGTGGTCCGGTCGCAATTGCACATAAGCGACCGGTACTTCACCGGAATAGGCGTCCGGGCTGCCAACGGCAGCCGCCATCGCCACGGCTGGATGGGCTTGCAGTGCCTCTTCGATTTGCTTGGGATCGATATTGTGGCCACCGCGGATAATCAGCTCCTTTTTGCGCCCGGTCAGCCAGAAGTAGCCGTTTTCATCCTGGCGCCCCAGATCGCCCGTATTCAGCCAGCGCTGCCCATCGATCTCGATCCACACGCCGCGGTTATGGCTTTGCTCAACGTAGCCCTCGAACAGGTTCGGACCCGTGATGGTGATCAGGCCCACTTCGTCGATGCCGGCGTCGCGCAAGTACTCACCAGCGTCATCGAGCATGACAGCGCGCATGTCCTGGTAGGCAACCCGTATACCGATGGAGCCGATGTGGCGCTCGCCATGGGGTGGATTAACCGAGGAGACGCACGCGCCTTCCGTGAGTCCATAGCCTTCGAGGATCTTGACCCCGGTCCGGTCTTCAAACTCCCGGAAAAGTTCGATCGGCATCGGCGCGGCCCCACACATGGCATACCGAAGGCTGGACAGGTCGCGGCCTTCCAGCCCGGTTTGCAACAGTGCGGAATAGACGGTTGGAACGCCGGAGAAGAAGTTGATGCCGAAGTGCTCGACCATCTCCCAGAAGCGGGGAATCACACCCTCGCCGCGATAACCGTTCGGAGTGCCGAGGATGACATGATCGCCTTGGGTCCAAGGCATCAGGCCGGTCACCAGCTGTGCATTGACATGAAACAGCGGCAACCCACAGAAAATGACCTGGCTACGCCCAAGTGGTTGCATGTGCGCAGCCATGGCCCACGCATTGAAGACTTCCGCGCCATGGGTACGCATCGCGATTTTGGGCAGCCCGGTGGTACCGCCGGTACAGAAGTAAGAGGAACGATCCTCAGGGCGCAATTGCCGGTCGCTTTTCAGGTGCGTGCCTGGCTGAGCATCCATTAACGTCCGTAACTCGTGAATCGTGGCCCCCTTGTGCAACTCACGTTCTTGCTTTGCAAGGGATGCAAGCAATACACGCTGAGTGACATCGACATAGGGCCCCATGTCCACCCAAACGACGTGCTTGATCTCGGGAAGTTGATCCAGCTGCGAGGCCAGCTTGGGCCACAGGTCACTGCCGGGCGTCGGGGCGAGCGTTACCACCACACTGGCCTTGGCGGCCCGCAGCAAGGCCGCCATCTGTTTGGCCTCTTGCAGCGGATTGATCGCCATGACGACACCGGACGCCTCCCCTCCCCAGATGGTGAAGTGGGTTTCCGGCAGGTTGGGCAGGATGAACGCCAGCACCTCGCCCGGCGTTATGCCCAGGTCGTGGAAGGCATTCGCCGCGCGGGTGATATCTTCGACGAGCTCGGCATAGCTCCAGCAATGGGTGTTCCTGAAGCAGGTCGCGTCGGCGAAAAAACTCAGTGCAGGCGCGTTGGGGTCAAGCTCGGCTGTGCGTGTCAGTGCTTCATAGGTGCTTGAAGCGAGGCCACGCTCCGCCAAAGGCACCTGTTCAATACGTTCAATGTCGTTCAGCGTTCGCACCATCATCGTCAGGCTTCCTCTACGACTCGGTTACGTTGCACGCCCAGGTCAATGACACCATCGGCGCTGCGAATGCGCGCTTCGACGACGTCTCCGGGCTTGAGATATTGCGTGCGCCCTTCCTGCGCCTTGAGGAAAAGCTTCCACTTCGTGGCTTCTGGCATCAAGGCCGCAATGCGCTGTTTGGCGGGCGAAGGGATGGTCAGCGCGCAACCCGCCGGCGTACCGGTGGCGATCAGGTCCCCCGGGGCGAAATCTTGAATAGAGGAGAATTCAGTCAGGGTTTCAGCGGGGCCATACACCAGGTTGGCCGTGCTGTCGCTTTGACGCACCTCGCCGTTGACCGTCAGGCGCAACTGCAATGCTTTCAGGTAATGCATGTGCTGGGCATCCAGCAGACAGAGGTAGGGGCCGACCGGACCAAAAGTACGGAAGCTCTTGCCCTTGTAGAACTGCATCTGGGGGATCTGAATGTCGCGTGCCGAGTAGTCGTTGACAATGACCACACCAGCAATGAACTCATGCAGGTTGGCATCGGTGACGGTCACCGGGCCGCTGATTGCGCGCTTCATTACGAGCCCAAGTTCGATCTCATAGTCAAGGAAGCGCACTTTGCGTGGCTTGATCAGCACGCTGTCAGCAGCCACCAGGCAACTGGTCGCCTTGGTGAACATCATGTTGTATTTCTTCGCATCCGGGTCCATGCCCGACTCAATCATGTGCTGACGGTAGTTGGCGCCCTGGCAGACGAACTGTTGATTGCGGGTCACCGGCGACAGCAGTTTCACTGTGTGCGCTTCGAGCTCAGCACCGTTCAGCCGCGCGAGTGCATCGATACTGTTCTGGCTGATGAAGTCACCCGTGGTCTCAAAATTGCCCGGGACGATCGTGATACGGTCTTGGCGCAACACGCCCCAGTGGATACCGTTCTCAAACTCAAAGCGGACTACGTGTACAGCAGACATTGAAGGTACTCCTGGAGCAATGTTTGTCCCGCACTCGATGGCGCGAGAACTGTGGTGTTGTTCTGAGGGTGGGCTGACGACGCTGTCGATCAACTCGCGGCGGGCGATCAAGGCAACGGCTTTGAGCACCTCTCGACGGCCCTGCCGTTTAGCGTTGCCCGACAGAGCGGCCGCTCTACCCGAACATCCGCATCAGCGTGATCAACTTGCCAATCGTCAAGTCCGGGCTGCGCCGCAGGTTGCGGATCAGCGCTCGTACATTGCTGAAGCTCATCCTGGGTTTTGTAAAACTCTTGGGCATGCGCTGCCCCCACTGCGCCATCGCTTCGGGACTCACGGGATGGATGCCCGTAGGTTGTGTGGCGGTAAAAATATCCCCGTCGCAGTAGTGCTCGTGCTTGTCACCCCAAGGGTCTTGCCAGTAATCAAAGATCTGACTGCCCAGGATGTGCCGGCCAATTCCCCACGAGTGCTCCCAGCCCCGCTCTCGCAGAACCCGTTGCCCCATGCCCACCGCGTCTGCATCGACGACCTCATAGGCGCTATGGCTGTAAGTCGCCATGAACCCCTGCGCGATCGCGAGCGTATGGTGATCTGCCGGCCTGTCACCGAGATCAAGGCGCATGAAAGCGACGATGGGGGTGCCGTCGGGGAGTACTTGTATATCGCTGGGAATGAACCCGAAATGCCGGGTGTACCAGGCACAGGTCGCCTGATAGTCGGCCACTTCAATGACGACGTGACCCAGTTTGAGCACTTCAGGCGGTGTGATAGGCGGGCGCTGTGTGGCATTGATTCGCGGCTGCTCTTGCGCCAGATTCCAGGGAAGCGGAGCCCTGTGTTCCAGGCTTTTACCGGGCGTCTGACCGTAAACCGCTTCGACGACAAACCCGGAAGGATCGGTCAGCCTGACGCAGTGCCCGCCGCCAGGATGCATTGAGGCATCGACCTTGGATGCACCTGGAATTTGCATCAGCTTCTCCAGATCCTTGAGCGATTCGACTGCCAGGCCGAAACCGACAAAACCCGGCTTTTCCGAACGGTGCACGCGATAACAATAGGCCGTTGGCTCAGTGCCGCGCAGATACAGCGTTTCGGCGCTCTGATGGCTGGCGGTCAAACCGAAGTCAGTCAGAAACCGCGCGGCCTCATTCAAGTCCGACCTTTGAAAAATCAGGTGCGTCAGACCTTGGGCCTTCACCGTCGGTTGCGGATGTCGGGCTGGCTGGGGCGTCGCCAACTGGGGCATTGCATTTTTGTTGTTCATTGTTCTTGTTATCCGGTTTTTTAGGGCAAAGCGGTCCCTGAACCCCTGAAAACGCCAGGGGTTTATCATGTCTCGTTATCGCGCTTAGTTGATCGGGGGAAGTACCGGCAACTCCATGGTCGCCAGCGCTCTAGCCTCCTCCAGAGGCACACCCAGGGACCGCAGTACGAACTCGGCCGTATCAGCGCCCGATTCGCGCCACGTTTTGTGCCCTTCCAGCACCAGGAAAATGGAGCCGAGGACGCTGCTCGATATCAGCGTCAGGACAGAGAGCAATTGCTCTTGCTGAAACAGGTATCGACCGGTGGACAGTCCGCTCAGGAGATCCGTCGTCGCCTGGCTGCTGAACATTTCCCGCAGCGAAGCGTTGCTCATGGCGAACTTATGAATGAAGGCCCCCCAGTGGGAGTCTTCGTGAGCTCGACGGATGAAGAATCGTATGCCGTTGGCCAGTCGCTGAGCGGGATCGGAGAGTGAATCGAAGCTTTTGTTAACCCGCTCATGCATCTCTCTGGCGAGATGGCTGGCGACCGCCTCGAACAGGCCTTCCATGCTCTCGATGTTGCTATAAACCGTGCCCCGCGCCACCCCTGCCTCTTGTGCAAGGTCGAGGATGTTCACTTGAGCAGTGCCTTTTTCCGCGAACAGGCGAAAAGCGGCCTGGTGAATGCGACGCTGTGTTGGATTCAGGGTTTCCATGGTCTTTTCCCAAGATTGCCTCATGGACCAATTGAACACGCGCGTTCGATTTACGTCAATCTACTTTTTACAATGAAAAGATATTTTTCGAATAAATGCCCTCACGACCTGTATTTATCTTATCGACAAAATGATTTGCCAGAGCGTCCGGCACGTTTCCGATACCTGTGCATTGACTCAATTGAACATGCGTGTTCAGATTCATGTCGACGGGGGCATTCACTGGACAGTCATTCAAAGCCGTCTATCGGTGAGCACGCCCCCAAGCCCAGGTAGACCGATATAGCGCGGGAATGACGTTGCTTCAGGGGCGTCGCCCATTTGAATGAAGACCGCCCGCTTTTCGTTAACGGAAGGACAAGACATGACCGCCTCCAAGCTCTTTGAACCGCTTCAATTGCCCAATGGTGTAGTGATTCCCAATCGAATCGCCAAGGCAGCCATGGAGGAAAACCTTGCCAATGAGCATCACGCTCCCGGGGAAGCCTTGACCAGGCTTTATCGAGGTTGGGCAGAAGGTGGGGCCGGCCTGATCATCACGGGCAACGTAATGGTCGACCGTCACGCCTTGACCGGACCCGCGGGCGTGGTGCTCGAGGATGATCGCAACCTGCGCAATTTCCGGGTATGGGCCGATGCTTGCCGCAGTGGCGGGGCTCAGGCCTGGATGCAGATTAATCATCCCGGACGACAGCTATTGGCTTCGATGGGACAGCCGGCAAGAGGCCCCTCCGCCGTTGCGGTCGATATCCCCGGGCTTTCAAAAGCGTTCGTGCCGCCCAGGGCGTTGGTTGAGCAGGAGATCGAGGAACTGATTGGGCGCTATACCCAAGCGGCGGTGCTGGCAGAGCGTGCCGGGTTTACGGGTGTGGAAATTCATGCGGCGCATGGCTATCTGTTCAGTCAATTCTTGTCGCCCCTGACCAACCGGCGTGATGACCGCTGGGGCGGCAGCCTGGAAAATCGTGCGCAAATTCTCCTGCAAACGATCGACGCCATACGTCAGCGCGTGGCACCGATCTTTTGTGTCGCGGTAAAGCTCAATTCCGCGGACTTTCAGCGCGGCGGATTCGATGCCGAGGATGCAGCTCGCGTGGTGGAAATGCTCAACGCCAAGGCGGTCGACCTGGTCGAGTTGTCGGGTGGCAGCTACGAAAGCCCGGCGATGCAGGGGCAGACCCGCGATGGCAGCAGCCTGGCTCGAGAGGCCTACTTTCTGGAATTCGCGGAGAAGATAGGAAAGATCGCCGACATGCCGCTGATGGTCACCGGTGGCGTGCGTAGAAAAGAGGTGGCGGAGCGAGTGGTGAGCGGCTCGGTGTCGATGGTCGGGCTTGCCACGGCGCTGGCCCTCGAACCGACCCTGCCCAGCCAGTGGATGGCCGGTCATGACACCGAAGTGGAGCCCATCGTCGTCCGCTGGAAGAACAAGGCGCTGGCGTCACTGGCAGTGGCGTCGCTGATCAAAAAGCAGCTCGGCCTGCTGAGTCAAGGGAAGCCGACACGACCTGGGATGTCACCGTTCATGGCGTTGATCAGCAACCAACTGAAATCCCGACGCCAGGCGAAACGTTATCGGCAATGGATCAATAACGCCTGACCGATCAAGCATGAGCCGAGATCAGGTGGGTAGTGGCCTTGCGGCGATTTTCCGGGCCTTGGTGCGCGTCACGCCCAAGGCCTGGAGAACCATTTCGGCGACCCGCACATCGTGCTCCACCGCTGCGCGTCCCTCGGCAACTGAGCGCATCGCTCCGGTGGTGCATGACAACACCAAATCCAGGGCGATCCCCTCGTCCTCATAAGCAAAAATCCCCGCCTGCAAACCCTCACGCAAATCACCCAAGACATGAGTCGCCAATCGCGAGCGCATGGCCTGATCGAAATGGATGATGCGTAGCAACGCATTCGCCCATTGATGGTCAGCGGCGGCCCGACACACAAACATGCGTACGCCAATCGAAAGCCGCTGCGCTGCGCACTGAACGTCCGCGCTCAAGACGGTAATGGCGTCGGAGAACTCGGCGGCCATGGCAATGCCCACCGCTTCGAGGACTTCGTCACGCGTTCGGAAATAGTTGTAGATGGTGCCGTTGGATACGGCTGCCTCGGCGGCGACTTCGAACAATCCGATATCCCCCACCTCCTTGCGTGCGACAAGTCGCAATGCCGCGTCTACCAGACCGCGACGGGTGCGCTCACGCTTTTTGTGCCCCCTGGTGAGAGGTTCTGGCACAGCAGTTTCCAAAGGAGGTGTGGGGGTAGGCATGTCAGGCTCGTAATTTAATGGGCTCGTTGATGGTAATGGAAACGCTGTCGGGAGTGGCGCCATCATTCATCAACAGCCCCTGGCACTCCTGAAGGAGCCGGCCTGCCTCTGTGCCAGGAGCGTGATGCATGACGATGCGGTCGGGACGAACGGCAACCAGTGTTCCTTTGGCAGCCAGCGGCAGGATCTCATGGTTCATGTCTTCGATGAAGTCACAGCTGCCACCGGAGCGTTGGCCGCGAGGTCTGACCTCCAGGAAGTGACCGCCCATCTTTTCCCAGGCAACGATCTGATCAGGGGTGAGCAGTGACAACGGGTCAACACCGAATCCAACCAGGGTCAGGTTGTCTCCCAATGCATCGTCGCTCAGCTTGATCTGCTTTTGCAGGGTGCGAATCCAGGCTTGGGGAAACAGGCTTCCGCGTACCAGCTTGTCACCCCAGCAATGCTGCACGAACAGGCCTTGCTTGAAGATGTTCTTCGGCTTGATGTCCAACTGCTCGAAGTACCTTCTGGTCGCGGGAGTCACCCCCAGCATGCGCATCAGGCCGTGGATGAAGAACGCCGCGACCTTGTTCTTGGGCATCACCAGGCGCCCCATGAGTTTCGCCAGATTGATCATCGCCTGGGCATGCGGACGGCGCTCTGTGTCATAGGTATCGAGTATCGCGGGCGCGGCGTGGCCACGAAGGACCCAGGCCAGCTTCCAAGCCAGGTTGGCGCCATCACGAAGGCCGGCTACTAGACCTTGCCCGACGAACGGAGGGGTGATGTGCGCGGCGTCGCCGACGAGGAACGTACGTCCCTTGCTGAATCGGTTGCAGCAACGCGCGTGGAATCGATACACCGCCTTGCGCTCGATTTCCAGCTCCAGCGGATTGACCCATGGCGCAATGAGCCGGGCGATGCTTTCGGGGCTTTCCAGCTCTTCCCGGGACTCGCCGGGTTGCAGCATAAACTCCCAGCGTTCCCTTCCACCAGGGGCGGGCATGTGCGGCGTGGGCCGCCGTGGATCACAGATAAATTCAATGTGATCGATGGCTGACTGATGCCGGTTCTTGGCATCGACGATCAACCAATCCTCGGCGTAGGTCTGTCCTTCGAACTCCTGGCCGATCAGCGCTCTGACCCTGGAGCTGGCACCGTCCGCACCGATCAGGTACCGGGCCCGAACAGAATGCGAGTGCCCCTCTTGATCCCTTACGGTGGCGACCACGCACTCCGCTTCCTCGACCAGACTCTCCAGCTCGAAACCACCCAGGCTGGTCACTGATTTCAGCCGGGAAACCTGACCACGCATCGCGCGTTCGAGATCGGGTTGATAGAACGTCACAAGCTTGGGATGGCCGTCGATACATCCCTCGGTATTGGCTCGTCCGAATTGCCCGAGGACCGGAGAGTGCATCTTCACTTCCGGGATAACGATCTTCTCGAAAGTGTCCTCGGACAATCCGGCGAGTTGCAGGATGCGCAAGGCCTCGTTGTCCAGCGCAATGGCACGAGGCATCAGGACGATTTCATGGAGCTTGTCCACCACCAGGGTCGTCACCCCATAGCGGCCGAGCAGCGCCGCGATTGTCGCACCTACCGGACCGTTACCGACGACCAGCACATCGACGACGGAGGTAGGCAATTCGCAGACTTTCTTGTTGTTGTTCATTTCGAGCCCTTGTTGTGATTGAAGTCGTGAGGCGCACAGGTCTCATCGTCAGGCAGAGTCAAGGTATGCAAAATTGAGAGATATTTCAATATTGATGTTTTTGTCATTATTTTTTGAGATCATTGAAAAACCGCGATGAGGTCGAACGAACTTGTTGAAGAGCCAGGCGTGACTGGCCGCGTTAAGGCGAAGAAGGCTCGTGAAGTGGGGTTGCCCATGGGCCAGTTTCCGACCGACGACGCTTGGCTTCAGGGCCGATCAGCGTTGTCATGGGAGCAACTGCCCAGGCCTGCCGAGCGTGACCGCAGCGGCCTGCCCCTGGACTTCAGTGCCGTCTGTGCAAGAGAACGGATCGCCAGGATCAGGAAGTCCGGCATCGTTTTTCCAACAACCAAACCCATGCGAATCTTCCATCGCACCACCCTGTCTTTAGGAATCAACCGTGGCACGTCCGCAACCTCATCCGACCCCCGTCCTGCTTGACTTCGGCGGGTTCGAACTCGACGAGGCCAACGCTTGCTTGATGCGTGACGGGCAAGCGGTGGCGTTGGCACCGACCCCATTCCTGTTGTTATGCGTGCTCGCACGCCAGCCGGGGTCGCTGGTGTCCAAAGACGCCTTGCTGGATGCCGTGTGGGGGCATCGGTTTGTCAGCGATTCAGTCCTGAAGACGGCCATCAGCGATCTGCGCAAGGTGTTGGGCGATGACCCCAGGCATCCTCGTTTCATTGAGACGGTGTCGCGCCGCGGCTATCGCTTTATCGCTGTATCGCCCTCTCCCGCTTCGATAGCGCCTGCAACCATGGCCGTTACGGCACCCGGGACACCTCCGTCGCCGACCTTCATCGGTCGCCTTGATGAACTTTCCAGGCTGCAACGGGCGTGGGAGCGGGCCGGTGCGGGCCAGCGGGCCGTTGTTTGGCTTGCTGGAGAACCGGGGATCGGCAAGACCACCTTGATCGAACACTTTATTGCCGGCCTTGGCGGTATCGCCTGCGCTCGCGGCCATTGCATTGAGCACTTTGGCACCGGCGAACCGTACCTGCCGCTGCTTGAGGCGTTGGCCGACCTGTGCCGCAGCGACCCGACCCTGCAGCAGTCGTTGCGCGAAGTGGCGCCGACCTGGCTCCTGCAATTGCCTTGGTTGAGTACCACGCAGGAGCGAGACGCATTGCGGCGCGAACTGGCCGGCGTCGGCCCGGAACGCATGCTGAGGGAATTTGGTGAACTGTTGGACCGCTACACAGAGCTGCGCCCACTCTTGCTGGTGACCGAAGACCTTCACTGGAGCGACCGGGCGACGGTTCAACTGATCAACTACATGGCACGACGCCGTGGTCCCGCGCGGCTCATGTGGCTGTCAAGCTTCCGCCTTGCCGAGGTGGTGGCGCTCGATCATCCGCTCAGCTCATTGCGCCACGAACTGCGTCTGCAACGCTTGTGCGAGGAACTGGTGCTCGACCCGTTTTCGGAAACCGAGGTCGCCGACTATGTGGCGTTGCGTTCAGCCTCACTGGCACGCGATGAAGCCTTCGTGCGGGCCCTGCACGAACGGACCGACGGCGTGCCGTTGTTCGTTTCCTCCATCACCAGTGAAGTGATGGATGCCAATGAAGACGAAACCACCATCGGAGCTCGACTGGCGGATCTGGCGGTTCCCGACAACCTGGCCACCATCATTGATCACTACATCGCCAGGCTGGGTCCGGAGCAACGCACACTCCTCTCTGCGGCCGCCGTGTGCGGGGCCGACTTCCGGGTTGAGACGGTTTCGCTGGCACTCGAGCGCAATCTGTCCTCCGTGATCGGCACCTGTGAGGAACTGATGCGGGAGCAGGTATGGCTCACACAATCGCGGGCTCTCGACGTTGACGAGGCGGTAGAGCCTCCTTATTCGTTCCGACACGCGCTGTTTCGCCAGGTGCTGTATGACCGTACGCCGCGCAAGTTGCGCATCGATCTCCATGGCCAGGTTGGCACCGCCCTCGAGCACGAACGCACGACCGGAGTGCCGATTGCTGCCTCGGAACTGGCGATGCACTTCGACCGGGCCCGACTGCCGATGATCGCGCTGCGCTACTACGCCGAGGCCGCAGAAGCCGCGCTCATGCACTTCAGTCCGGACTTGTGCATCAGTCTCACCGAGCGCGCCCTGATCCTGCTTATGCAGGCACCCGAGGGGCCGGAACGCGATACGCTCGAAATCACCCTGGCCACGTTGCAGGGAGTGTCGGCCTTCCACATGTTCGGTGTCGGCAGCAAAGCCAAGGACGCCTTCGAACGTGCCTACAGGCTGCAGGCGGACGTACCCGAGCACCCCATGCGCGGTCGCCTGCTGCACGGGTTTGGCTATCTGCTCGGCCTGCGCGGCGACTATTCGCGGGCTTTGGAGGTGGCAGAGCGTGCTGAAGCGTTCTCCCTGAACGCAAACGATCAAGCGCTCATGCTGGCGGCATGCATCGTTCGGGGCGAGGTGCATCACCTCCAGGGCCGCACGAAAATGACACGCAGCTGGCTGGAACGCGCCCTCGCGATCGCCGAGCCGCTGGGGATAGGGACAAACGAGATCTTTGCGACAGATCCTCAGGTCATGCTGCACGGCATGCTGGCCATCGAGTTGGTGCGCTCTGGCCTGATTGAGCAAGGGCGAACCCATATGCAGCGGGCACGAAACCGGGCGCATACGCTTCGACAACCCATGACCTGGCTGGTCGCTACCTGGCAGGAGGTGTTGATCGAGGTACGACTGGGAAACCCTGTGCGGGTGGCAGCGCTGGCTGACGATATGCAGAAGCTCGTCGATGAATATTCGCTCGCGCTCGGGCGCACGGCTTGCCGCTGGTGGCGCGGCTGGGCTGACGCGCACAACGGCGCCCCTCAGGACGGTTACCGGCACATCCGTGAGGCCTATGAGGAACACACCGGACTCGGTATGCGCTCCGGTGCCAGCGAAGTACTGGGCTACGCCGCAGAGGCGCTGCTACTGGCAGGCGATTACGACGCAGCGCACGCTGAATTGCAGGAAGCCCTCCGGGTGGGAGAGGAATTGGGCGAACGCGTATACCTGCCGCAGCTGTTGCTGCTGGAGGCCGCGATCGCGCGCGCTCAGGGTCGGTTGCAAGCCAGCAGCGAGTCGGTGCGGCGTGCGATTGAGGAGGCTCGCGCCCAGGAAGCATCGTGGCTGGAGTTGCTCGCCTTGGTTGAGCTGTGTGAGCAGTACGACGCAACGACTGAGGACTTCCTGGCATTGGGCAGGCTGATTGACCAATTGCCCGAAACACATGGGACTGAATTGATAAAACGTGCGCATGCACTGATTAAGGTTGCAAAGTCGAAATGACGGGAAGGTCCTGTAATGAGGCCAACGCAGTCCCGACCGAATCCTGACCTTTCGCTTACGACTCCTCCCACGGGGCGGCTTACGCTGGCATCGAACCTTTTTGATCCGCAGGTCTGCGATGAGCCTTAACCCCGAATCCAAATACCCGAGCCGCCGCTCATACGTCGTCAAGCTGCGCAGTGACGCCGGGCCCGGTGCCCTGAAGGGACGCCTGGAAAACCTGGTCACCGGGCGTCAGCGCGAGTTCTCGTGCGCCGAAGAGTTGCTGGAGTCGATCGACTCGGATCTAACGTCAGCAGGCAGTGAGCCGGCGGTAGAAAACGGCGGCGAGTGATCCATCCAGCCTCACCGTGAAGTGTCCATGGCGACCGAATTGCGACGGTTCGCTGACGACTTCGCGCACATAGGTTCCTACCCTGACGCAACCTCGAATCCACACGAGTCCACTCTCATGCCGCGCCTTTCCATCCCCCATCCATTGCCGTGTCACACCGATCGGACAACCTTTCAGTGCACTGTACGCGCGAGCGGGTTCGCCATTGCGGCCGCCCTTGTCACGTCGATTTCCCTCGCCCTTTGCGGCTGCTCCACGCCTGTCGTCAAGCCATCGGTCGACGTCCCGAGCAATTTCGCCGCCGGTACGGCCTCCGAGCTGGAGCCCGAGGCGGCCTGGTGGGAGGTCTACCACGACCCGTTGCTGACGGATCTGGTGCGCCGAGCCGCGCGGGAGAACCGCGACGTCAAGATAGCCGCCGAACGCTTGCGTGCCGCCCGGGCCGGAGAAACGGTCAGCCAGTCCTGGCTGCTGCCGAGCGTCGGCGCATCGGTGTCCGGCAGTGACCGCAGCAGTGGTTACAACTCGACTACGAAACAGGGCTATCCGGATACCAAGACCACCAGTGTGGGTCTGGATGTCTCGTGGGAAGTCGACCTGAGCGGCCGACTGCGGGCCGGCGCAGCGGCGGCTGACGCCGATGCGCTCGCCGCGGAACACAGCATGCGGGGAGTACGCCTGCTGGTGATGAGCGATGTCGTCAGCAACTATTTCACACTGGTCGGTGCACAGCGCCAGGTCGCAACGCTGCGCGCTATCTCGGCAATGCAGGACGAGACGCTGCGTCTGGTCACCGCGCGTCAACAGGTGGGGCTGGCGTCAGCCTTCGACGTCGAACGCGCACAGACCGACGCCTTGTCGGCGCGGGCGCAGATTCCGCCACTGGAAACCCAGGTAGCGGTGGCACGTCACCGTATCGCGGTGCTGATCGCCGACCAGTCTTTCAACACCAGGAACATCCAGCCTTCGAGTGGTGATTTAGCCGACGTACCGCAGGCCAAGCCCGGCCAGCCCGCCGAGTTGCTGCAACGCCGACCTGACGTACTGGCGCTGATGGCACAGCTCGACGCCGCCAATGCACGTCGCCAGCAAGCGAAAGCCGAGTGGTTCCCGCAACTCTTTCTTGGCGCGTCCTTCGGCCGCCAGGGTCTCAACCTGAACGGTGCCGATCTCGGCGCTGCGCGCTTCACCAACGTCGCGGGCCTGCTGGCGATGCCGCTCTTCAACGCGGGGCGCACGCAAGCAATCAACGAAGCGGCCGAAAGTGCTCAACAAGAGGCGCTGCTGCGCGCCGAGGACGGCATCGTGCGGGCACTCGAGGATGTGGAGAACGCCCTCGTCACGCTTGCGCAGGAACGCCGCCGCTCAGGGTCGCTGCAATTGGCCGCCGCGTCTGCGGAGACGGCACAGAATCGCGCCCAGTCGCTCTATAACCGTGGGCAGATCGACCTGTTGCCTCTGCTGGATTCGCAGCGTGCGCGCCTCAGTGCACGCCTGAGCGCCAACGAAAGCAACACCCGCCTGCTGCTCGATAGCGTGCAGCTCTACAAGTCACTGGGCGGGGGCTGGCAGGTGTTCGAACAACCTACCACGCCTACCGCCACCACCACCGCCGACCGGCCACCACTCTCCTAAGAATCTGTCGTTTTCCAAAGAGGAACCGTCTTGAACAATTCCCTTATTGCGGCCGGCGCCCTGGCCGTCGCCGCGATGCTTTGCGCGTGCAGCCCCGACCAGCCCACCGAGCAAGCACCACGACCGGTGCGCACCGTAGCCATCAGCTACGACTATGCCCGCGACGTCAGTCGCTACGTGGGCACCGTACAGTCGCGACATGAAGTCGAGCAGGCCTTCCGCGTGGGTGGCAAGGTAGCCCAGCGCAAGGTCGATGTAGGCCAGTTTGTGCGCGAAGGCGACATCCTGGCTGTACTGGATGACAGCGACTACCGCCTCGCTGAGGAAGCGTCGCGACAACAGTGGACAGTTGCCGTCGAGCAGACGCACCAGGCCGACTCGGACCGCCAGCGCCTGACCGCTCTGATGGCTGACGGTTCGGTCAGTGCGGCCGATGCCGAGCGCGCGCAGACCACTGCCCAAACCGCGCATGCGACGGCCGAGGCCGAGGCTCGAAAGCTCGAGCTTGCGCGCAACCGGCTCAAATACACCCTGCTGCGGGCCTCGCGTAGCGGCGTCGTCACGGCTATGCGCTTTGAGGCAGGCCAGGTCGTGGCGGAGGGCCAATCGGTTATCTCGATCGCGAATCCGGATGAATCGGAGATCGTCATTGACGTGCCCGAAGATCAGTTGTCTGTCTTCAAGGACGCGCAGTTCAAGGCCTCGCTGGCCAGTGCGCCGAATGAGACCTTCGATGTCACGCTGCGCGAACTGTCGCCGCAGGCTGCAGCACAGACACGCACCTATCGCGCGCGGCTTAAGCCAGTGCATGCGCTACCGCTGGGCGCCACCGCCACAGTAATAGCCACGCGCGTGATGGCAAGTGTCTCGGTGGCGGCGGTACCCGCCACGGCACTGACCCAAATCGGTGGTCAGCCAGCGCTGTGGGTGGTCACGCCAGCGGGCAAAAGTCCGGTAGGCATCGTCGAACTGGAACGTGTGGCAGTTTGGGGCTACCGCAATGACGAGGTGCTCGTCTCCGGGCCTCAGGCTGGCGTATTGGTCATCACCGCCGGCGTCCAGAAGATGACGTCCGGAATGAAAGTCGCGCTTCCCGGCGCGGCGATTGTCGACGCGAAAACTACGCAGCAGGCCGCCCGATGAACAACTTCAACCTCACCGACTGGGCGTTGCGCCATCGCGCCATCGTCCTGTTCTTGCTCCTCATTGTCGCGGTGGCTGGCGCCTTCAGCTTCACCCGGCTCGGCCAGCTCGAGGACCCGAATTTTTCCGTGCCCTCCATGACCGCCATGGTCATCTGGCCGGGCGCTTCCGCCCAGCAGTTGCAGGACCAGGTCCTCAACCGCATGGAGAAAAAATTCGAGCAGATCGATAACTTCGAGAAGGTGGTGACCTACGCACGGCAAGGTTACGCCGGCATGACGCTCACCGTGCGCGGCGGCACCTCCAAGGCCGATCAACGCGAGGCCTGGTACCAGGCGCGCAAAAAACTCAACGACTTGCGCCTGGAGATGCCTGACGGCGTGGTTGGCCCGATCCTGAACGACGAGTACGGCGACGTGTATGGCCTGATGTACGCCGTCAAAGGCGACGGCGTAGGCCAGGCAGAGCTGTCGGACGCGGCCGAGGACATCAAGCGCCAGATGCTGAAGGTGCCGATGGTCAAGAAGATCGATCTGATCGGCAAGCAGGCCAAGCGTGTCTACGTCGAGTTCTCTCACGAGCGCCTGGCAGCGCTGGGCATTACACCGCTCGCCATCGCCGAAAGCCTCAAGAGCCAGAACGCAATGTTGCCCGCAGGCCAGATTGACACCCACGGCGACCGCGTCATGGTGCGCGTGAGCGGCCAATTCACCGGCGTAGAGGCCATCCGCAACGTCCCCATCTCCGCCGGCGGCCGGCTGATCAAGCTCGGCGACATCGCGACCGTTACACGTGGCTTCGAGGATCCGCCGACCTACACGGTCCGCCACAACGGCCAACCGGTGCTGATGCTCGGGATCACCATGACCAGCGATGGCAACATCGTGGACCTTGGAAAGGCGATGGACACGGCCGTTGCCAAGATCCAGTCAGAGCTTCCGCACGGCGTGGAACTGGAACTGGTGGCGGACCAGCCCACCACGGTGAAAGACGCAATCCTGGACTTCGGGCGAGCGCTGGCCGAGGCACTGATCATCGTGATCGCGGTGAGTCTGGCCAGCCTGGGCTGGCGCGCAGGCCTCGTGGTCGCGTCCACGGTGCCGCTGGTGCTGGGCGGCGTAGCGCTGGTGATGCTGGCGATGGGCTGGAACCTCGAGCGCATCTCGCTCGGCTCACTGATCATCGCGTTGGGACTGTTGGTGGATGACGCCATCATCGCCATCGAGATGATGGTGGCGAAGATGGAAACCGGAATGGACCGCGTGAAAGCGGCCGCCTTCTCCTATCAGTCCACCGCCATGCCGCGCCTCACCGGCGCACTCATCACGGTGATGGGCTTCCTGCCGATCGGCCTCTCGAAGTCCACCACCGGTGAATACGCGGGCGGTATTTTCTGGATCGTCGGTGCCGCGGTGCTGTTCTCGTGGATCTGTTCCGGCATCTTCACGCCGTACCTGGCGGTCAAGATGCTGCCCAACGACTTGGGCAAGCACCAGCACAGCGATCAGCACGACACAACGTTCTACCGCAACCTGCGCCGCCTGATCGACGCTGCCATCGAGCACCGCTGGGTGGTTATCGGTGCGACGGTGGGCGCACTGGTGCTTGCCCTGGCGTGCATCAAGCTGGTGCCGCAGCAATTCTTCCCCAACAGTTCGCGCCCTGAGCTGGTCATTGATTTACGCGTCAAGGAAGGCGCCTCCTTCGCCGCAACGACCGAGCAGGTCAAGCACATGGAGGACATCCTGGCGAAAGACGAGGACGTTCGTTTTTACACGGCCTACACCGGCGCCGGCGCACCGCGCTTCTATCTCTCGCTCAACCCCGAACTGCCGAATCCGGGTTTTGCCCAGTTCGTTGTGATGACCAAGGATCTGGCTGCCCGCGAGCGGGTGCGTGCGCGGCTGGTGGCCTCCGCCGACCAGCAATTCCCACAGGCATGGGTGCGCGTGACCCGGCTCGAGTTGGGGCCACCCGTCGGCTATCCGGTGCAGTTCCGCGTGGTAGGCCCCGATACCCAGGTGGTGCGCAAGATCGCCCGCGACGTGGAGAAAGTGGTTGCGTCCAACCCGAAGGTGCGCGATCTCCAGCTGGACTGGAACGACCCCGTGCGCACGATGAAGGTGGAGCTTGACCAGGACAAGGCGAGCGCGCTTGGCCTCACGCCGTCCGACGTGTCGCTAGCGACTCAGACCGTGATGAACGGCGCAACGCTGTCGCAACTGCGTGAGCGTGAGGACCTGATCGACATCGTGGCCCGTGCCGTGCCAGAGGAACGCTCGAACCTCGACACCCTGAAAAACATCAACCTTTACACACGCCAGGGCACGGTGGTGCCTCTGTCGCAAGTCGCACAGGTGCGCTCTGAACTGGAAGAGCCGGTCCTGTGGCGCCGCAATCGTGACATGGCGATCACCGTGCGTGCCGACGTGAAGGATGGTGAGCAGGGTGTATCGGTGACGCAGGAACTCCGGCCATTGCTTAAGGAGGTCGAAGCCAGGCTGCCGACCGGTTACCGTATCGATGTGGGTGGCGCGGTTGAGGAAAGCGAAAAGGCCAATAAGGCGCTGCTCGCGGTGGCTCCGCTGATGCTGATCACCATCCTGCTGTTACTCATGCTGCAATTGCAGAATTTTTCCCGCATGTGGATGGTGATGCTGACCGCACCGCTGGGCCTGATTGGTGTGGTGCCGGCACTGCTGGTGTTTCAATCGCCGCTGGGCTTCGTCGCGATCCTGGGCATCATCGCTCTGGGGGGCATGATCATGCGAAACGCGGTGATCCTGATCGATCAGGTACAAATCGAGATCGCCGAGGGGCGCGACCCGTGGAATGCCGTGCTGGATGCAGCCATTCACCGAACCCGTCCGGTGATGCTGACCGCGCTGGCCACCGTGCTCGCGATGATCCCACTCACGCGCAGTGTGTTCTGGGGACCGATGGCGATTGCGATCATGGGGGGGCTTTCCGTGGCGACGCTACTGACGATTTTCTTCGTTCCGGCGTTATACGCTGCATGGTTCAAGGTCCGTCGCAGCAAGACAGCTGACACACTGCAGGTGCTAGCAGAATCGCCGCTGGCTTCCTGAGTCACGAGCGCTGGAAATGCACGCGAAAAAAAGCCGCTCAGTGAGCGGCTTTTATTTGGAGCGGTGCGTCCGGTAAGGCCGTCCGTCGTTGCCTCCACCGCCCGGCGTTGTGCCACCTAAACTGCAATCAGCTAGACGGCTGTCATTTTGGAGAGAAGGGATTCCTTACACCACCGTTCGCCGAACTCATACAGGAGTCGCGATGTCCCTATTTTATGTTTGGGTAACGCCAGCGTTCATCGACGGCTCTTGGGTGGACCACACATGGGTGACGGATTACGACACCCACCTCACTCCTCACCGCAGTATTCACGCCGTGAAGGCAAATGGAGGCCGTGTCTGGTTGTGTTGGGGGGACTTCCATGCCAAAGGGAAATCTATGAAGCATCCGAACGGCCTTATAGGATCTGCACAAGGGTCGTTGCCGGTCGCGGATTGCCTCTGTAAGGCGAACGCTTACTCGAAAACAGATGTAGATGCCTGTGGAACTATATTGATTTACGGGATCGACGGCGTATGCCACCAGTTGGCAAACCAGGTGCTGTGGGCGACGAAGGCGCCGAACGTCAGTCCGTTGGTTGTACAGAAAGCACGAGGCTATTCTGTAAGTAAGGCGTTATACGGAGTATATGGCATCGATAGCCAGGCATGGCAGCAGCGCACGAAAAGCTGCGCTATTAGAAACCTAGATCCAGACCCACAGTGGGGTGTCGCTATGTTGGCAAACGCACCAGATTCATTCGAGCGGCATGCCGCCAGCGTGCTAAGGCTGAGTGAGAAACTCAGCAGGCTAATCAAGCTTCGCCAACAGCATCAAGCAAATCTGGCGGAATTGAAGGCGTCAGTTCTCCGAGGTGGGAAGATGCCATCTGCACAGATGCTCAACTCGCTCAACAATGATTTTCTGCGGCAAGCTGCGGAATTGCTTGGACCGATCGATTTTGAAAAGATATTCGAGATTCCCGCTGGGGAGGTTGTGAATCTGGTTGATCCTAAGATGTTGGCAGAGGTAGATACATGATCCAGACGCACCTGATCAATCTGGCGACCTGATCAGCCCAACCGGACAAAGCCTTGCGATGCTGCAAGGCTTTTTTGTGTCCAACACCTAACAAACACGTTATAGACACGAAAACCACCCGCCCAACAAAAAAGGCCTACGCCATTAAGCGTAAGCCTTTGTTTTATATGGTGCCCGAAGCCGGAATCGAACCGGCACGCCCTTACGAGCGGGGGATTTTAAGTCCCATGCGTCTACCAGTTTCGCCATTCGGGCGGTAGCGCGGTAAAGCGGTCTGAACCCTGCCCCTACGATCCGGCAGTGCTGACCCTTGTGCAGCAGAGGGGGGAATATATACATCCCGTCCGGGTGAAGCAAGTTCGCAAATGTACTTTTGCAGACTAAATCTTTCAAGCCAACGCGAATAAAAAAGTTCCGTAAATCATGGATCTACAGAACTTGTTTAAGGGTGCTGGCCAAAGTCGGAATCGTACCGCCCCAGGCGAATGTCTTGCCCACTGTAAAAGCCGTGCAGAACGGTAGGCTAGCACGACATGAGTTGCGCAAGCCACTGATTTTCAAGGGATGTGCCCGTCGAAAATCACTGGCTGGCCTCATTCCCCAAGCCTTGGCCCCTCTCGGTGATGGCGTTTATCGGACAGCAATAGTGTTTGCCCTCCTCCTGATCTAAATCAAACACGCTTTGGGCGTTTACGCAGAAATTAGAGTCAGCACTCGCCCCTTGAATCGGTGTCTGCGCAAACGCCCGTCTCGCGAAGGCTGCCCATGAAAACGCACCCGCAAGGCCCGAGACGGAACATTTTTGACTACCCGTTTGATCTGAGTGGACTGACATTCGCAGCCTGCCCTTCACCATAGGAGTCATGAAAAATGAGCAATTCCGTGAAAAAAATGCCCGAGCATCCCGAGGAAAAGGCCAGCCAGCACCCTGTGGCGACAGACCTCTGGCGACCGCTGGAAAAGCTGCGGCAACAGGTCGATCACCTGTTCGACGACTTCAATCGCAGCTCGAGCCTGTCGCCATTCGGACGCGGGCTGTTCGATGTCGAGCCCTTCTGGAAGCGTGAGCTGACAGGACACGGCATGCCGGCCGTGGACATCAGCGAAAAAGACAAAAGCTTCGAAATCACCGCCGAGTTGCCCGGCATGGATCAGAAGAACATTGAGATCAAACTGTCGAACGGCAATCTGATCATCAAAGGCGAAAAGAAAGAAGACAAGGAAGAAAAAAGGAAGGGTTACCACCTTAGCGAGCGTCACTATGGCTCCTTCGAGCGGATGTTCAACCTGCCCAAAGGGGTCGATGCCGACAAGATCGAAGCGAGTTTCAGCAAAGGCGTGCTGAGCATCTCGTTGCCGAAAAAGCCCGAAGCGATGAAAGCGGATAAAGTCGTGCCAGTCAAAGGCGAGTGAATCCCGGGCGACAGCCCCACCTTGCCGGGAAACCGGCAAGGTTTTTTTTGGTTCTACACAACTTGCCGGGGTCGTGCCTTCACCTCACCCCCTGAAAATGTCGAACGGCTCGAGCACCCTCCCAAACGCCAGGCCAGTATTCCAGAACGTGATGATCGCCCGGGCAATGGCGACGCGTTGTTGCTCACCACCGGAAAGCTTGACCGGCAGAATGCCCCCCCGATCCTTGAGTCCGACCACTTCCAGGCATTGATCGTGACCGTCCCGGCGTCGGGCCGCAATATGCCGGAAATCATGCTCGGCAGCGTGGTCTTGCCACTGCCCGAAGGCCCGACAATGAACACCATTTCGCCAAACTGCGCGACCAGCGCCACCTCATCCACCGCCTTCATCCGCGCATTCCCTTCACCAAACCACTTGCTCAGCCCGCTGGAAACGATTGCCGGATGATGCTCCGTGGCGACTGCGGCGTTGCTCATGCGCTCTCCTGCCCTGTGCCGGACGTCAAGGCGGGTCGATGTGGGTCAGGTCGACGCTGTCGCGATATTCCGGCACCGAGACCGACCAACCCAGTTCCAGGCTGATGCGTCGGCGCAGCACATCCGAAGCGTTAGGCTCTCCGTGCACGACATAGGTGTGTTTGGGAGGTCGCTTGAACCCGCGCAGCCATTGCATGATTTCGTCGGCGTCCGCATGGGCGGACAAGGTTTGCATCGGGACCACCTCGGCCCGGATCGGTACATCCCTGCCATGGATCCGCACCGAAGGCGCCCCCGCGACAATCTGCGCGCCTCGGGTACCACCGGCCTGGAAGCCCGGGACCAGCAAGGTGTTGACCGGGTTGGGGGCCAGGGTCTTGAGGTGGTGAATCACCCGTCCTCCGGTGGCCATGCCACTGGCGGCGATAATCACTGCCGGGGTGTTGCGCTGGTCCAGTTCGATGGAGTCCTTGGTGGTGCGTACGAACTGCGCCACATGGCACATGCCTTCGCACTCCTCCAGTGACAGCCGGTGCTCGCTGCGAAACCGTTGGTACAGCAGCGTGACATCGGTCGCCATGGGGCTGTTCAGGTAGATCGGCAAGTCCGGGATGGCGCGTTTCTGCATCAACCGGTACAGGTGATACATCAACAACTGCGCGCGCCCGACGGCAAACGATGGCACCAGGGTAACGCCATGGCGCAACGCGGTGCGGGTGATGACGTCCGCCAACTGTGCTTCAGGGTCCTCGTCCGGGTGCTTTCGATCGCCGTAGGTCGATTCCACCAGCAAATAGTCGGTCTGTTCGATGAGTTCCGGGGCGTACATCAAGGGATCGTTCGGCCGTCCCAGGTCACCGGAGCACACCAGCGTGGTGCCATCGGCCACAATCTCCACGGTGGCGGCGCCCAGGATATGCCCGGCGCAGCGCATAAAAAGGCTCATGCCGGGAACAATTTCCACCCGGTGGTGCAGTTCGATCGGCCGCAAAAGTCTCAAGGCCCGTTGCGCATCCTCTTCGGTGTAGAGCGGCAACGCTGGCGTGTGCTTGGAGAACCCGTGCCGATTGGCAAACTCGGCTTCCTCTTCCTGCAAGCGGCCACTGTCGAGCAGCAGGATCTTCACCAGTTCGCAGGTCGCGGGCGTGGCGTAGACCGGCCCGCGATAGCCATTGCGCACCAGCACCGGCAGGTAGCCGCTGTGATCGAGATGAGCGTGGGTCAGGACGATGGCATCGAGGTCGTGGACGGGCAACTGGAACGCTTCCCAGTTATGCAGGCGCAATTGCTTGTAGCCCTGGAACAATCCGCAATCGATCAGAACATGCTGGTCACGATGCTCCAGCAAGTACTTGCTGCCGGTGACCGTGCCCGCCGCGCCAAGAAATGTCATGCGCATGGCCGTCTCCTTGAAGGTTCATGGGAGCGCTATTGATCGCTCTTTTCGACCCATGTGCAGTTGATTTTAATCAACGATCGCCGCGACAACTGACGCGTCAGTCGAGCCAGGGCAATGGTTTGACGACCACCAGACTGCACGGGGCCTTGTTCAACACGCTTTCGGCGGTGCTGCCGATGAACCGGTCGATCCCATGGGTGTAGGCCGTGCCGAGCACCACGATGTCGAAGGCGTGCTCCCGGGCGACCCGCGTAATCACCCGATGAGGGATTCCCGCCTCCAGATGCCGGCGTTTTTGTTCAATCCCGTAGCGCTCGGCCAGTTCATCGAACGCCTCTTGCTGCGCATCGTTGATTGCGTCTCGCAAACTGGCATCCAGCGCGGGGGTCGGCAGACTCGCCACCGAGTCGCCCGTCACCGACCAACTGTTGACGTTGAGCAGGTGTAAAGCCGCGCCACAGGAGGCCGAGAGCGTCGCTGCAAAATCAAGGATCCGGTCATTGAGGCCCTGGGTCATTTCCTCCAGGTGCGACAGATCCACGGCGGCGAGGATCTTCAACGGTTTTGGGTTTTTCGCACCGGTCACCAGGTGCAAGTGCGCCGGACAGTCGCGCAGCAACAGCCAGTCCAGGGGACGGTGAAACGCGCGGTCGAGGGCCGGGACATGCTGGGTGTCCTTGATCACCAGGTCCGGATGGAAGTCATTCACATACGCGAGCACGTGCGCCAGGCTGTTCCTCGCCCAGACCACCTCCGTGGTCACCGGCAGCCCGACGCAGCGGTGGAACCTGGCTTGCTGCTCCAGCCACTGGCGATGCACCTGCAAGTAGCCTTCCCGTGCCTGGGCCATGGCGTCGTGGTCAAACAGCCCGGCCACTGCCAGCGACTGGATATAGTCGAATGCAACGATGTGCAGCAACGCCCCGGTTGCACTGGCCAAGGCATGGGCCCGATCAAACGCCGGGGTGCGAACCCTCTCGGAAGGCGCTATCAACAGGATACGTTTAAGTTTCACCATCACAGACCTCGCCCTGACCCCGTATACCGGCGTAATGCTCATCCGACGTCCTGTCGGTCCTTCGGGCAATCACTCATCACTTGCGCGTCGCCTTTTCCAGCATCCGGCTGGCGCGCGTATTCGCCTCATCAGCCGTGCGTTGCGCCTGACTGGCGGCTTGTGCTGCCTGTTCCGCCTTGTTGTAGGCCTCGTCAGCCCTGAGCCGTGCGGAAGCGGCATTGTTTTCGGCGGACTCCAGCCGGGCGTCGATTTCCTCGGCGTGCTTGTTACTGCACCCGGCCGTCGTGGCCAACAAAACACTCAGCAAAGCAACGGACACATACTTGTTCATGGTGATTCCCTCGGTTGAATGCATCTGAAAAATCTCGCACAACTGGACCCAGTATTCGGGTGTCAACGCTTGCGCAATCTGATTTTTGTCAACAGATCGCTGACTGGCGGTCTGCACAGCGCTCACTGAAGCCTTGTTGATTTAGCTCAAGGTCTTTGTGTCGATCAGGCGTAAAAAAAACAGACCGGGTTCATGTGACCCTCCGTCATCCCGTATAGCCGACACAGGACACGATCATGAGTGACTTGAGCCTACGTAAAACCATTCTGGAAGAGCTTGAGTTCCAGCCCCACATCGACGCCGCCCACATTGGCGTGGGCGTCGAAAACGGCGTTGTCACCCTCTCCGGCCACGTCAGCAGCTACGCGCAGAAAGTCAGTGCCGAACACGCGGTAAAGGCCATAAAAGGCGTGCGCGCCGTGGCCGAGGAAATCCAGGTCAGGCTGGAAAAAGGCGCTGGCACGGCGGACGACACCATCGCGAACCGCGCCTTGAACATCATCACCTGGAGCTCCGATATTCCAGAGGGCGACATCAAGGTCATCGTGCAAAAAGGCTGGATTACCCTCGAAGGCCAGGTGGACTGGCAATACCAGAAAGAAACCGCAGAGCGTGCGGTGCGCAAATTGTCCGGTGTGGTGGGCGTGGACAACCGTCTCACCCTTCGTCCGCGGGTAGATGTCGTCGATATCCAGCACAGCATCGAAGAAGCCCTCAAACGCAATGCCGAAGTCGACGCCAAGGCGATACGCGTCAAGGTCGAAGGCGGCGTGGTGAAGCTCGAAGGCCGGGTGCATTTCTGGCGTGAGCGTCAGCTCGCGGAACGGGCCGCCTGGGCGGTGCCTGGTGTCAGCCAGGTGGACGATCAATTGCTGATTGCCTGAGCCATGTGCGAGCCAAGTTCATGAAAAAAAATCACCAGTGGAACCTGTCCTACTTCCTGATCGCGTTTGTCGTGCTCAGCACGGTGCAAATGCTGTTTATCGAACGGCGTGCGGTGCAGAGCATTCCGTACAGCCAGTTTCTGCAGTTGCTCAGCGAGCAGAAAGTCAGCGACTTACAGATCGAGAAAGACCAGATCAACGGCAAACTCCAGGAACCGATTGACGGGCACAACCACTTCTCGACCGTGCGTGTCGACCCGACACTGGCCACCGACCTCGCCCATTCGGGTGTCGGGTTCACCGGGGTCAACGAAAACACCTTCCTCGCCAGCCTGCTGGGCTGGGTTCTGCCCTTTGTCCTGATCATGGTGCTCTGGCACTTCCTGTTTCGCGGGCTGGCGGAAAAACAAGGCATGGGCGGGCTGATGAGCATCGGCAAGTCCCGGGCCAAGGTGTTCGTCCAGCGCGACACCGGGATCACCTTCGCCGACGTGGCCGGCATCGATGAAGCCAAGGCCGAACTGGTGGAGATTGTGTCGTTCCTCAAGGACAAGGAGAAATATGGACGCCTGGGCGCCCATATTCCCAAGGGCACGTTACTGGTCGGCCCGCCGGGCACCGGCAAGACCCTGGTCGCCAAGGCCATCGCCGGTGAAGCCGGCGTACCGTTTTTCTCGATCTCCGGTTCGGAGTTTGTCGAGATGTTCGTCGGCGTCGGTGCCGCCCGTGTGCACGATTTGTTCGAGCAAGCGCGACAGGCGGCGCCCTGCATCATTTTCATCGACGAACTCGACGCCCTGGGCAAAATGCGCGGCGTCGGCGCGTTCGGCGGCAATGACGAAAAGGAGCAGACCCTCAATCAGTTGCTGGCCGAACTGGACGGTTTTGACCCGCGTGAAGGCGTGGTGCTGCTGGCCGCGACCAACCGGCCGGAGGTGCTGGACCCTGCCCTGCTCAGGGCCGGTCGCATCGACCGGCAGATTCTGGTCGATCGCCCTGACCGCAAGGGCCGCCAGGCGATCCTCAAGGTTCACCTGCAAAAGATCACCGTTGACCCCGGCCTCAATGAAGAGCGAATCGCCGACATCACCACGGGATTCACCGGCGCCGACCTGGCCAACCTGGTCAACGAAGCAGCCATCGTGGCCACCCGCCGTGGCGCCGACGCCGTCAGCCTCGACGACTTCACCGCCGCCGTGGAACGCATTGTCGCCGGGGTTGAACGCAAGAGCAGCGTACTGCGCCCCGAAGAGCGCCAGGTGGTGGCCTATCACGAGATGGGGCATGCCCTGGCTGCCAGCAGCCTGCCGGCCATGGACCCGGTGCACAAGGTTTCGATCGTGCCGCGCGCCATCGGTTCGCTGGGCTATACATTGCAGCGGCCGACCGAAGATCACTTCCTCATCAGTTGCCAGATGCTCAAGGACCGAATCGTGGTGCTGATGGCCGGACGTGCTGCCGAATACCTCGCCTATGGCCAGATTTCCACCGGCGCGGCCGATGACCTGGCCCGCGCGACGGATATCGCCCGGCAATTGATCACCCGGTTCGGCATGAGTCCCGAGCTCGGTCAATCGGTACTGGAACGCCAGAGCGCGACATACCTGGGCGAGCGTATGCAGGGCATGGGCGAGAAAGATTACTCGGAACAAACGGCCAGAGAGGTGGACTTGGGTATTCGCGCCCTGCTCGATGAAGCCTATGGACGGGCCAAGGCCTTGCTTGAGAGTCGTCGCGCCGATCTGGACGCGGGTGCGCGTCTGCTGCTGGAAAAGGAAACCCTGACGCCTGAAGAGTTCCCTGCGATCCTGCCGCTAAAAACCGCTCCGGCCTCCGCACGGGTGACAGTGACCTCATCCTGAGGCCTGTCACCCTTCAACGCTTCTAGACCGCCATGACGCAGCAAGGGACCTGATAAAGAATGTGTTCGGTCGTACTGCCCAGAAGCTTGTCCACGCCACCGGCGGACTGGACTTTTCCCATCACGATCACATCGACGTTCTGCTCGTTGGCAAACTCGCTCAGTGCCGAGACGGGGTGACCCATGACGAAGTGTCGATGATCGGCGGCCACCCCGTACTGGCTCGCCAACTTGAGGAAGTTTTTCTCGAGATCCTTGCGCAACTCCCTGGTGAGATCAGCGAGCGCCAGGCCGTCCATGTCAGCCAGATAACCCGCCGAAATGTCGCAGGCGTAAAGCAGATGCAGGTCGGCACCACATTGCATGGCCAGGGAGGTCGCTTGCTGAATGATCCGCTCGTTGAGTTCGTTGTCCGGCGATTCCTTGTCTGACACCTCCACCGCCGCGACAATCTTGCGCGGCAAGACGAAGCTGCTTGCGCCCACCAGGTACACCGGTATTGGACAGTGGCGCAGCAAGTACCAGTCCAGGGGAGTGAAAAAGGCGCGCTTGAGCAAGGACTCATGCTGAACCTCCTTGATCAACAGGTCGGGCTGCATCTCCGCGACATGCGCCAGGATGTCTTCGCGCAGGTCATCGGCCCAGGCCACCTCGATCGTCACCTCGAGTCCCCGGGTGCGCAAATTGTCGGTTTGCGCCTTGACCCAGTCGCGGTGGTCCTGCAAGTAGGCTTCCCGCGCCGTTTCCCGGTCCCCCTGTTCAAGAAAGGACAAAAGGTCCAGCGGCCCGATCAACCCTGCGATATGCAAACTGGCGCCGCTGGCCTTGGCCAGCGCGGCCGCATGATTGATCGCCGGGGAATGACGCAAGGCCGGGTTGATGATCAATAACAGCTTTTGGTACTGGCTCATGATCTGCCTCTAATCAGGTGAGTGTTCGATTGCAGCGATCCGCTCAGGACTGCAACATCCGGTCTGGCTTGATCGCCAACACATCGCAGGGCGCCCGATGCAACAATTGCTCGGCCGTGGCCCCCAGCAACTTTTCCAATCCCTTGTTCTGAACCGTGCCCATGACAATGACATCCGTGTGGTGGTCGGCTGCGAACTTACAAATGCTCGGCACCGGCACGCCCTCCATGAAGTGACGACATTCAGGTGGCACGCCATGGCGTTCGGCGATCGCCGCAAACGCCTCGTGCTGAACGGATCCCAACGCTTCATAAATGCCGGTGGCCAGCGGCAACGCGCCAAACCCCATGTCCTGGGTATACAGGGATGTCCAGTCAAACACATGCAACAGCTCCAGCCGGGCATTGCACACCTCGGCCAACTTCACGGCGGCGTCGATGATCTGGTCGTTGAACACATGATCCTGCTCTTCACCGCGCAGCACGTCGATGATCGCCAACACATTGCGCGGGCGCGCATTGAGCGAATGGGTCACCAGATGCACCGGCACTGGACAGTCGCGTAACAGCTGCCAATCCAGTGGCATGAAGAACACGCGTTTCAAGGCAGGTTCTTCCTGTGCATCCTTGATGATCATCGCCAATGGCATTTCATTGACGAATTGAACAATCTCCTCGTAGGGGTGCTGGACCCACACCACTTCGCTGGTGACCTCAACGCCGAGTTTGCTCAAGGACTCGGCCTGTTCGGTGAGCCATTGCCGATGGGTTTTCAGGTAGCCGTCAATGGCCTGGCTGATTTGCTCGGGGGCAAAAAAACCGGCTACCGCCAGCGCCTGGACATAATCAAACGCCACAATGTGCAGGGGCAACTGCAGGGCATGGGCCAACGCGCCGGCCCGGTCAAATGCGGGCGTACGGGTCATGGTGGTGGGGGCAATCAACAGTAAGCGCTGATGCTGCGACATGGGACACCTCGGCACACGGAAATGGCATGGAATAGACCTACAGAATGAACGCACCACGTTCCGTCGACTTGATCTTTGTCAGTTCTCGTTGAGCTCGGATCCGTTGAGCAAACGGCCAGCCACATCACGCTCGCCGCATGTCGGGCACCGTTGTCCTTGCCACCTCTGTTTGACAAAGATCAAGCCCCGTTCCAGAGACGGCCGCAGGATAAAGGCTGGGTTCATCGCGCGGGTGCGTCACGCCACTGCGCATTAGCGTCCAAACCATTATCGACGGGAGAGCTGCCATGCCTGATCAACCACGGTTCATGCTGGTCGTTTCGCACCAGATGGAAAACACACCGGCTTTCGACCGGGCCGCCGCGCTGGCCAAGGCTTCGGGCGCAGCACTGCACATCGTCGCGTTCGATTACCTGGAAGGCCTGGCGAGTGCTGGCGTGGTCAATGACGAGGCGCGCGAGCAGATGCGGACCGACTATGTCGAGCGCCATCGCCAATGGCTGGAGACTCAGGCCCGCCCGTTGCGCAAAATCGGCATACCCGTCACCACCGAAGTGGTCTGGGTGGAAAGACCCTTGCAGGAAATCCTCATTCATATCAAAGAGCAGCCGATGGCCTTGCTGATCAAGGCACTGGAACACGAGTCACTGCTATCACGCCTGATGTTCACCCCCCTGGACATCCATCTTCTGCGTGAATGTCCGGTGCCATTGCACTTTGTCAGCCAGGTACAGCACGACTTGCCACGCCGCATCGTCGCCGCCGTCGATCCTTTCCACCGCGACGGCGAGTACAAAAATTTCAATGACCGGATTCTTCACGAGGCGTTAAAACTGGCGACCACCTGTAACGCCGAACTCGACGTGATCTACGCACACGACCTTTCCTCCATCAGCGCCGACGAATTCGGCTTCGATAACGCCACGACGTTTTTCTCCTCGAGCAAAGCCAAGACCCTGTTCGATGCGCAGGCCGATGCCTTCCACGAACTGGCCGAACGCAACGGCATTGCGCCGGAGCGCCAGCACATGATCATGGGTGACCCGGCCAAGGTCCTGGCCAGCTACGCCGATGCCTATGACATTGACGTGATCGTCATGGGGCGTATCGGTCATCGAGGCATGAGCCGTCTGGTGGGCAGTACGGTGGAACATCTGCTGTACAAAATGCCCTGCAGCGTCTGGGTGATTTCGCCGCAAGTGCTGGCTGAATGATTAAAGCCGTGACCAGGCTGCTCGCTTTGCCGGTGGCAACCGGCAGGCAAAACGGCCACCGGTCCAGGCTGCCTGCTGGCGGTGCCCAGTGCTGATCCAGATCATGTTCGACAACCGCCGACGGTGTAAAAAGAAGTGAACCATGCGGTTCATCACTGCGCGCCAACCTTTAATACCGGCGGGAGGATCGTCCGATGTTCACTGTCAAAAATCATGATTTTCGGTCCGCTGAAGCCTATGCCAAAGTCACTGGTCAATACTGGATCGAAGCACTCCGGGATGGTCGTCACGTATTGATCCGGCAATTGACGGATAAAGACCGCGAGCGTGAATACGCCTTCATCAAGCGCCTGTCCCCCGAGTCCCGGCACATGCGCTTTCTCGCACGGGCCAACGAACCGCAAAAAGCCATGCCCGGCCCCTGGGTGGACAAAGACAACAAACAGCGCGTGGCGTACATCGCACTGGTCCACGA
The DNA here is from genome assembly GCF_016887925.1 of Pseudomonas sp. MIL9. Classification (NCBI taxonomy): domain Bacteria; kingdom Pseudomonadati; phylum Pseudomonadota; class Gammaproteobacteria; order Pseudomonadales; family Pseudomonadaceae; genus Pseudomonas; species Pseudomonas sp. MIL9. Next base: position 152,864 of record NZ_JAFEHE010000030.1, read on the forward strand.
GGATGGCCAACTGATCGAGATCGGCGTGAGCCGCTATGGCGCCACGGGCGAGCACAAATGTGAATGTACCGTGACAGTCGCCGAAGAATGGAAGCAGCTGGGGTTGGGTACGTTGCTGATGGAGCATCTGATCACAGCCGCGCGCAAGAATGCGTTCCACCACATTTACGCGGTCGACGACTCCAGCAACGCGCCCATGCGCGCCCTGGCCAGGTCCTTGGGTTTCGAGACGCGCAACGATCCCTTCGAGACCAGCAAGGTCGTTCACCTGCTGTACCTGTAATCGTCCGCGCCCCCTTATGGCACGGGATTACGATCGGCGTTGATCGTTCAGATCGCCCCGCTGCCGCCACCGCGTAAAAACGTCTTGAGCCCGCTCAGCGAGCGGGTATTGAGCACGTCGCGCTTTTCGAGCCAGGCGCGACGGGCCTGGGCGACGCCGTAGCGCAAACAGGAAAAATCAGCGCTGCGATGGGCATCCGAATTGATGCTGATGAGCACGCCCTGCTCTTTGGCGTACTGGCAATGGATATCGAACAGGTCCATGCGCTGCGGTTGCGCGTTGAGCTCCAGGCAGCAGCCCCGCGCGGAGGCAGCCTTGATGATTGCCGGCAGGTCCATGTTCAGAGGCGCGCGCTCATTGATCAACCGACATAGCGGGTGAGCCAGAATGCTGAAGTAACGATGCTCCATGGCTTTGAGCAGGCGTCGGGTTTGTTGCGGCGATGGCAGGCTGAAATGACTGTGGACCGCGCCCACCACCAGGTCCAGGCGCCCGAGAACATCGTCCGGCAAATCCAGGCTGCCGTCCTCGAGAATATCGACCTCGATACCCTTGAGTAAGGTCATCCCCTGCAAGCGGGCGTTGAGCGCATCGATCTGGTCGATTTGCTTCAACAACCGGTCAATGTCCAGACCATGGGCCACCCTCAGGGAACGGGAATGGTCGGTAATCGCCAGGTATTGCAACCCGGCCGCCCGCGCCGCACACGCCATCTCCTCCAGGCTATTGCTGCCATCCGAAGCGCTTGTATGGGCATGCAAGTCCCCCTTGAGGTCGCTCAACTCGATCAGCCGGGGCAAGCGATCTGCCAGCGCCGCTTCGACCTCGCCTCGACCTTCGCGCAGTTCCGGCACGATCCACGGCAGGCCCAATGCCCGATAAACCGCATCCTCGGTGGCGCTGGCCACGCACGCCCTGGCCTTGAACACGCCATATTCATTGAGTTTGAGGCCTTGCTTGCGGGCCCGCTGCCGAATCGCGATGTTATGCGCCTTGCTGCCGGTGAAATACACCAGTGCCGCGCCATAGGCCGCCGGCTTGACCACCCGGATATCGACTTGCAGGCCCGAACCCAGCACGACGCTGGCACGCGTTCGCCCTTTGGCCAGCACACGGGTCACCTCCGGGTGGCGGATGAAGTGCCCACTGACGTCCACGGACGGCCCGGCGGCCACGAGGATGTCGATATCACCTATGGTGTCGCGCAGTCGTCGCAGGCTTCCGGCGACCGTTGCCGTCTCGACACCGGGCATCTGCCGCAGGTACTCGGTCATTCTCTGTGCCACCGGTTCCACGAACGCCAAGGGCCAACGACGCTCCTTGGCGAGGCCCTCCTGCACGGCACTCAACAGTCGGGCTTCCAGCTTTTCGCCGAAGCCGGGCAGATGGCGGATACGCCCCTGCTCAGCGGCCTGGCATAACTGCTGCGCGGTTTCGATGCCCAGGTCGTGGTAGAGGTGCTTGACACGTTTGGGTCCCAGACCGGCGATGGTCAGCAGTTCAACCAGTCCGGGCGGCACTGTCGACTGTAACCGCTGGCGCAGGGCGCAATCGCCAGTGACGACGACTTCGTTGATCTTGCCGGCCAAATCGACGCCGATCCCCCGCAGCTTGGGCAGTGATTCACCGCGGGCGATGCGTTGCGCCACGTCAAAGGTCAACGCTCTTAACGTCCGCGCTGCATGACGGTAAGCACGGATCCGGAAGGGATTGGCGTCCTCGATGTCCAGCAGGTCGGCGATGTCGTCAAAAATCGCGGCAATCTCGTCATTGCCCATCAGACGATCGGCCTGCGGCGACGAAGGCTGCAAGGCTGGCACAAGAGGCATTATTTCTTCGCCCCCAGCGACGCCAGGTAATGAGCGACCGATTCGGCATCCTCATCCGTCATCGCGTGAGCAACCTGCTGGGTCAGGTCGCCCCGGGGATGCGGTTCGGTCTGTTGAAAAATCTTGATCTGCCCCGCCAGGTAGGCGGCATGCTGACCTGCCAGTCGCGGCACCTGGCCACTGCCCTGCCCCTGAGCACCATGACAAGAACTGCACTGCGCGACGCCGGCGCCTGGCAAGCCCTGGCGAAAGATCAATTCACCCCGCGCATCCGGGGGATCGGCATCCGCCTTCATCGGGCTCCGGGTTGAAAAATAGTCCGCCAGTTCGGCAATCTGGGTTTGCGTCAAACGGGTAAAGCCCCACATGTACTGGGCGCCGGTTTTATCGTTGCGGCCATGGTTCTTGAAGTCAGCCAGTTGCAGCTTCAGGTACTCCTTTTGTTGGCCGGCCAACTTGGGGAACGTCGGCGAGACGGATTCGCCCGTCAGCCCATGGCACTGGGCACACACCTGGTCCGCCATGGCGATACCGGACATGGGCGAGGTTTGCTGCCCTGACTCCTCGTTCGAATGGGTACAGCCCGTGAGCATCGCTACGCAGAGGGCAACAACACAATGTGCCTGGTTGAAAGTACGCTTCATGGCAGTGGCTCCATGGTCTACGCCCTGCGTCCAGCTGATCACAACCCATTCGGAACACTGCCTATCGCGTCAGGGCATATCGGGCAGTCTGCGAATGCTTGATCCGGACACCTTCTCTTAAGCCGTTGCAGCCTTTATTGACGAAACTCAATTTTCCCTCTGAATCAGGGTGTAGGAATAAGCAATCAGGTAACCAAGCGCCCCGCAGGGCCGAGCCTGGACACCCGGCGTGATTCTGCTGGCGGGTTAACCCACTCATAGGGGATGACAGTCATGAATACAGCCTCGCAAGACCTGCTGGACACATTTGCCGGCTCGCCCCGGCGCATCGACGAGGCCGCCATCGCGCCGCTTCTGCGCCAATACGCCGAACCGCTGCCGGAACTGGATGCTCCTGCCTTTGGTGAAATGTTCGATCGCTATGCCGATGCACGCGTCGTGATGATCGGCGAAGCCAGTCATGGCACCCGCGATTTCTATCGAACCCGCGCCGCCATCACCCAAAGGCTGATCGAGCAGCACGGCTTCAACATCGTGGCCGTAGAGGCCGACTGGCCCGATGCAGGCCATGTCGATCGTTATGTCCGGGGCCTGGCGCCCTCGGCCTGGAAGCGCCACATCTTCAGCCGATTCCCGACCTGGATGTGGCGCAACGCCGAGGTCAAGACCTTCGCCCACTGGCTGCATCGGCACAATCATCAACTGGCGCCGGAACGTCGTGTCGAATTCCGTGGCCTGGACGTTTACAGTTTGCGCAACTCGATTCATGAAGTGCTGAGCTATCTCGACGGCGTGGACCCGCAACTGGCCCACGAAGCCCGGCGCCGCTATGGCTGCCTGACCCCCTGGCAGGACGACCCGGCGCTGTACGGCCACTTCGTCGAACGCGGCGGCCTGATGCCCTGTGAACAATCGGTAGTGGACCAGCTCAACGCCATGCTCGCCGAACAATTGGCCGGATTCATCAAGGACGACGAGGCGTTTTTCAACGCGGCGCAAAACGCCCGGGTGGTTCAGGCGGCCGAACAGTACTACCGGGCAATCTATCGAGGCTCGACCGCCTCCTGGAACCTGCGCGACCGGCATATGTTCGACACGTTGCAGGCATTGCTCGAGCATCGCGGTCCGCAGTCCAAAGCCGTGGTCTGGGCCCACAACTCCCACATCGGCAACGCGGCGGCCACGGAAATGGGCTGGAAGGGTCAGTTCAACATCGGCCAGCTATGCCGCAGCGCCTTTGGGCGCGACGTGGTGCTGATCGGCATGAGTACCGACCGTGGCCGGGTCGCCGCGGCCGACGACTGGGACGGCGAGATGCATATCAAGGACATTCGGCCGTCTCGCCCGGACAGTTGGGAACATCAGTTCCTCAAGGCCGGCGTGCCGGCGTCGTTGACGGACTGGCGCGACCCTCAGCGCACGGCGCTGCGCCGGGTATTGTCCAAACCATTGCTGGAGCGCGCCATCGGGGTGATTTATCGCCCCGAAACCGAGCGTGGCAGTCACTACTTCGAAGCGATGCTGGTCGAACAGTTTGACGCGATGATCTGGATCGAACAGACCCAACCGGTCACGGCGCTGCCACTGCCAAAGAGCCAGACCCTCGAACCCGAAGACGACACCTTTCCGTTTGGCGTCTGAGCCGTTCAAGGCTCATCGTGCCGACTGGCGGCCACCTTGCAGATGCGTTTCAAACCAGTCGCCAGCCAGTCGGGCGACTTCCTCGAGGGTTCCGGGCTCTTCGAACAGATGCGTAGCGCCCGCCACCACGTCCAGACGCTGCTCGCAGCGCAAGGCCTGGCAGCTTCGCTCATTCAATTCGAGCACCACCGGGTCCCGTGCGCCGACGATCTGCAAAGTGGGCGCCCGGACTTGCGCCAGTACCGGTCCCGCCAGGTCGGTTCGCCCTCCCCGGCTGACCACCGCGTGCACCACGTCCGCGCGCGCCGCAGCAGCCAACAGCGCCGCCGCCGCACCGGTGCTGGCGCCGAACAGACCGATGCGCAGCGAGCGCAAATCCGCGTCCCGGCCCACCCAGTCGATCACCTCCACCAGCCGCCCGGCAAGCAAGTCGATATCGAAACGCAGCTCGCCGGTGAGGTTATCCAGGCGTTGCTCCGGCTCTGTTAGCAGATCGAACAACAGCGACCCCAGTCCCCGCCTGGCCAGCGACTCTGCGACGAACTGATTACGCGGGCTCAGACGGCCGCTGCCGCTGCCGTGAACGAAGATCACCAGGCCGTCAGCCTGCAGCGGCAGACGCAAATCGGCCGATAGCTCAACGTCTTGCAAGTCCATCTGGCGGGATTGAGACTCAGTCATCGAAAGGCTCCCGAGAGGAGGTATCACTGGCGGCTTCTCGCTGCCAGGCCCGATGCAACAAATCAATGACTTCCTCATCCGAGGTCTGGGGGAAGCTCAAGTACCAATATCCGATCGACATCATCCATTCAGGCATGAGCGGACAGATCACTTCATCGACTTCGAAGCTCAGCATCTCCACCGTTTCCAGTGGTGCAACCGGCACGGCGACGACGATGCGAGCAGGCGCCTGCAGGCGCACCGCGCGGATAGCCGCCATCATCGAGGCACCCGTTGCCAGGCCGTCATCGATCAGAATCACCACCTGTCCCTTGAGCTGCAAGGGTGGCCGGGCGCCCCGGTACAGTCGCTCGCGCCGCTGCAATTCCTGTGTTTCGCGCGCCACCACCGCCTCGAATGCGGCCGGGGAAATCGGGTGAGCCCGCATCGCGTCTTCATTGCGGATCTGGATACCGCCACTGGCAATGGCGCCCATGGCGAACTCCGGGTTCGATGGCACGCCCAGCTTGCGCACCAGCATCAGGTCCAGGCGCACGTCCAGGGCCTTGACCACTTGATAGGCGACCGGCACACCGCCCCGAGGCAAGGCCAGGACGATGACATCGGGTCGCTGCGCGTATTTGAGCAACGGTTCCACCAGGCGTTGACCGGCTTCGACGCGGTCCTGCAAGGTGGTTTGCAATGAGGGACTTTGAGTCATGGAAAACCTCCACCGACGGTGAGGCCTGGGGTGACGTTACGCCAGGTTGATGGCGTGTTGAATGATCCGGTCATTCAGCTCGCGCTTCGCAGACGCCGGCTAAGGCACCCGCGTTGAATCAGGTTCCTCCGTTGAGGTCGTCACGGCGTTGATCAATATCAAATCCCCGCAAAAAAACGCGTATTCGCGCATTGGCATCGAGCGTCATTTCAGCGCACTTGATCAATATCAATAGGGCACGGACCTTACGGTACTAGGTTAAAAAGGAATCGGTTCTCGACAGGAGATGTGCATGGCGCCCCTCATTGCCAGTCAGCGCTTGCGTTTGTATGACAGCGACGAACTCGATGGCGTACTGCTGGCGATGGCGCACCAGGCCGCGGCCTTGTTGCCGCCCACTCAAGCCGCACTGATTGGCATCCAGCGCCGTGGCGAGCCTCTGGCACAGCGTCTTCAGCAGCATTTATCACGCCTGACCGGACAACCGGAACTGCCGATCTACCCGTTGAAGGTCAAGCGCTATGCCGACGATCTCAAGGTGTTGCATGCTCACACCGAACTGACCGAGAACCCGGTGCTCATCGGACTGGATCTGTCCAATACCACCCTGCTGGTGGTCGATGATGTGCTGTTCGAAGGCCATTCGCTCCTGCGCACCTGCGCGTACCTGGCGCAACTCGGTGCCCGTCGGGTCTACACTGCAGTTCTGGTCGACCGGCATGTCTGCCAGCAGCCGATTCGTGCCGACATTGTCGGCGTGCATCTTCAGGTCGCCGCCCAGGACATTGTCGAATGCAACGTCCCGCCCTATGAAACGGAGTTCTGCATTGAAGTCTGGCGTCATGGGGCCGCCCGATGACGGCGCAACTGTTCGCTCGATGTGCCTCAAAGGAGCCAACCCATGCTCAGCCATCGCCCGCTTCTTTTCGCTCTGCAAGGCAGTGAGGACTACGCAACCGGTGTCGCGCAGCGACTGGGCTGCCCGCTGGCGCTTCATGAGGAGCGCGACTACGAAGACGGCGAGCATAAATGCCGGCCGCTCGAATCGGTCAACGGTCGCGAGGGCGTGGTGTTCCATTCCCTGTATGGGGATGACCGGCAGAGCGCAAACGACAAGCTGTGCCGCCTGTTGTTTTTTTGCGGCGCCCTCAAGGATGCCGGCGCTCGCCATGTGCAGGTGGTCACGCCTTACCTCTGCTACGGGCGCAAGGATCGTCGCAGCCAACCACAGGACCCGACGATCACGCGCTACGTGGCGACCCTGATTGAAGCCTGTGGCATCGATCGCCTGATGGCGCTGGAGGTGCATAACCCGGCGGCGTTCGACAATGCCTTTCGCATTCCCGCGCGAAACGTGCACTGCGCGGAATTGTTCGCCCGGCATTTCGCCAGGTACGTCGGCGACGCCGATGTGGTGGCGGTGTCCCCGGACTCTGGCGGCGCCAAGCGCGCCGAGCAGTTTCGCCAGGCCCTGGAACGACAACTGGGGCGCCCGGTGGGCAGTGCGTTGATGGAAAAACACCGTGTTCACATGACGTTGACGGGCACCCTGCTGGTCGGCGATGTCGCGGGCAAGACCGCCATTGTGTTCGACGACCTGATCAGCACCGGTGAAACGCTCAAACGTGCCGGCCTTGCCTGTCAAAGAGATGGAGCAGCCCGGATATTCGCCGCCGCCACCCATGGCTTGTTCACCAACGGCGAGCAGATGTTTGACCCGCCGTTGTTCGAGCACATTGCGATTGCTGACGGCGTACCGCCGTTTCGCCTGTCCGCCGACTGTGTGAAGCAGCATGTGCACGTCGTCGACAGCACCGCCCTGATCGCCACCTTGCTCGCGGAAAGTGGCGCTTTTGATAGCGTTTAGGCAGGTGCATCGGTCTTGGGCGTGAGATCAACCGATCCAGCGGATCACCGGTTCCTTGTGTGCGACGGGCACCGGGTTGGTCTCCGGATAGCCGACGATGATCGGCGCCACTGGCGCCCACTCGGCCGGCAGGTCGAGGGTCTTCTTGCCCTGCGGCGTATTGAAAAAGCTTTGGGCGAAACCGATCCAGCAGCTGCCCAGCCCTTCGGCGTACGCAGCAAGCATCAGGTTCTCGGCCGCCAGTGAGCAGTCTTCGACAATCCACTGTCCCTGCACATTGCCTGAGATGAGGATGAGTGCTGGCGCGTGGTAGAAAATCTGAAAGTTTTCGTCGGTCAGCAACCCATGAAAGTGCCCGGAGTGCGGGCCTGCCGGCATTGTCGCGAGCATGTAGGCCTTGGCTTCACGGGAGATCCGGTCCAGCAGTTCCTGGTCGCGGATCACCGTGAACGTCCATGGCTGCTGGTTCACCGCGCTGGGCGCCTGGATAGCGGCGTTGATCAAACGACGGATGATTTTTTCATCCACCGCTTCAGTCGTGTACTCGCGCGTCGAGCGCCGTCCGGAAATGGCCTGGTCAATGTTCATGAAGGCGTACCACAAAATGAGGGGCGTTCCATAAAGTCGGCCAGCCACGGGCACCCGCTGTTGATTTAGATCAAATCGACGCCGAACCAGCCTTTCGTTTCGTCTGAAGTCTCACCTGCGGCGGTGCGAAACGACGGCGCAGGAATTTGATCTGCATCAGAAGGACGCGATGGGCTCACTGCACACTGGATACGCCCGGCTCGCTCTCGCGAGAGGTGCAATGCGGGTGGAAATGGCTCGCGCAGGAGCGCTGGAATGGGCGTAAAACTCAGGCTGCGGTGGCTGATGGGCGTCATGCTGGTGTGCATTGGCGCGCTGGCCTGGGGGGCCGACAGCGCCGGGCTGCGCGTCGAACCCCGTGTGACGATTCTGGTTTACCACCGTTTTTCGGACTCGGCGGACGACTCGATGACCGTGCGCCTGATCACCTTCGAATCCCAATTGCGTGTCCTGCGCGAGCATGGCTACCAGATCGTGCCGTTGCGTGAGGTCGTAAACTGGCTGCGCGATCCGGATGCAACGTTACCGCCCAAGCCAGTGGTGATCACCGTCGACGACGGGCATCGTTCGGTCTACGAAAAACTGCTGCCGGTGCTGCTGCGCGAACGGTTCACGGTCACGCTGTTTATCTATCCGTCGGCGATATCCAATGCCTCCTATGCCATGACCTGGGAGCAATTGCGTGCCCTCAGACAGACCGGGCTGGTGGACATCCAGTCGCACACCTTCTGGCATCCCAATTTCAAGGTCGAGCGTCGACAGCGCACGCCGGCGGATTTCCAGCAATTTGTCCGCACGCAACTGAGCAAATCCCGTCAACGTCTCGAATCGCAAACCGGTGCGCAGGTCGACATGCTCGCCTGGCCGTTCGGTATCTACGATGACGAGTTGATCAGCCTCGCCACCGACGAAGGCTATACCGTCGGCTTGACGCTGGACGCGCGCAAGGCCGACCGGCACGCACGGTTGCTGGCACTGCCGCGTTTTCTGATGACCGATGCCTACGGCGCAAAAGCGTTCGCCCGCCTGCTCGGCGAACCCGAGACCCCGCCCGTGCCCGCAACGGGGATCACACCATGACGTTGACGCGCCTGTTGAAGCCTCGGGTGATCCCGGCGTTGTTTATCGTCACCGCCCTGCTGGCGGGTCAGGCCCAGGCTGTCAGCGGCGTCGTGCTCGACGCCAGTACCCGAGCCCCGTTGGCCGACGCGATCATCACGACGTCGGCCGGTGTGACACGAACCGACGAGCAGGGGCGATTCGACACCGAAGGCCCGAGCGAAAGCGTCGCGGCCCGCGCTCCGGGTTACCTGCGCAGCGCAGCCAAGGTGTCCGACGAAACGCCCATGACACTCGCGTTAACCCCCTTTCGCCCGAAAGCCGTTTACCTGTCGGTGTTCGGCGTGACCAGCGCGGCCCTGCGCAACGGGGCCGTCAGCCTGGCCGACCGCACCGTGATCAACGCCCTGGTCATTGACCTCAAGGGCGACCGCGGCCTGACGCCCTATCGCAGTGCGGCGCGCGAGGCAATTGGCGCGGCGGCGCGCACGACCACGCGCGTTCCTCACGTGCATGACTTTCCTGGGCTGGTTGCCAGGCTGCATGCGCAACACCTGTACCTGATCGCACGGATCGTGGTGTTCAAGGACGATCCGCTCGCCGACGCCCATCCGCAGTGGAGCGTGCACACCGCTGACGGCACACCCTGGCGGGATGGCGAACAGTTGCAATGGATGGATCCGTTTTCGCAGGACGTCTGGCAGCACAACATTGATGTCGCCGAGGAGGCGGCGCGGATGGGCTTCGATGAGGTCCAGTTCGACTATGTGCGCTTTCCAGACAAGCGTGGCCTGCGCTTTGCCCAAGCGAACACCCGGGCCAATCGGACCGAAGCGATCGTCGGCTTCCTGGAGGCAGCACGCACACGGCTTGCGCCCTATAACGTCTTCATCTCGGCAGACATCTTCGGCTACGTCTGCTGGAACCTCGACGACACCGCGATCGGCCAGCAAATCGAATTGCTCGGCGCACCGCTCGACTATATTTCGCCGATGCTGTACCCGTCGGGCTTCACGTGGGGACTGCCGGGCTTGACCGATCCGGTAGATGATCCCGGCCAGATTGTCAGGCGTTCCCTGGCCGAGGCGATGCATCGCACCCGTCTGCCGGGGGTGCGCTTTCGTCCGTGGCTGCAGGCCTTTCGCGACTATGCGTTCGATCATCGCCCGTTTGACGCGACGGCGATCAGGGCGCAGATCAACGCTGCCGATGCCGCTGACTCCGATGGATGGATGCTATGGAACCCACACAATCACTACGACGCCGCCGACCTGCCCCAACGTTGATCGTCAGGCTGATGCGCTGGGCCGTGTTGCCTGGCCTGTTGCTGGCGGCGGCAATCGCTGGCGCCGCCGAATTCGATGCAGCCGCGCGCCTGCAAGTCGCACGGATCGTCGAGGGGCAGATCGCCGCCGGACGCCTGCCTGGGGCCGTCGTGCTGATCGGCGACTCCACGCACGTGCTCTATCGGCAGGCCTTTGGCCAGCGCGCGACAACCCCCTTCCCCGAGCCGATGGCACTGGATACCGAGTTCGACCTTGCGTCGCTGACCAAAGCCATCGCCACCACCACCGCAGTGATGCAGCTGGTCGAAGCGGGCAGAATCGATCTGGATAAACCTGTCGCTCGCTATTGGCCTGCCTTTGCCCTGCCTCGTAAAAACGCGATCACCGTGCGTGAGTTACTCGCGCATACCTCGGGGCTGCCGGCAGGCCTGCCTGCGCAGCCTGCGAAAGCCGGGCGAGAAGCGGTGTTGAGCGCCATCGCGGCACAGCGCCTGCGTAGCGAGCCCGGCGAACGGGTCATCTACAGCGACCTGAATTTCGTGGTGCTCGGCGCATTGGTCGAACGCATCACCCACCTGCCACTCGACGCCTATTGCCGGATTCATATCTTCAACCCATTGGGCATGGGCGATACGGTCTTCCTGCCGGACACTGAGCGAGCGGCACGTAGCGCCCCGACCCTCGCCAACAGCACCGGCACCCTGCGCGGGCACGTACACGATCCGACGGCGCGCTGGATGGGCGGCGTTTCCGGCAATGCCGGGCTCTTCTCCACCGCCGACGATCTGGCCCGCTACGCGCAGATGATCCTCAACCAGGGGCGCGCGGGCAGCACCCGGATACTGCGCCCCGAGAGCATCGCCGCCCTTGCCGCCCCGGCCTCTGCGCTCGCGTCCACGCCGTGGCGCGGCCTCGGCTGGGAATTGAGCGCGCCACTGGTGCAGAATCATGACCGCCTGCCGCCGATCGGTGTCATCGGCCACACCGGCTACACCGGGACGGGCCTGTGGATCGATCAGGTCACACAGCAGTTCATTGTCATCCTCACCAACCGCGTGTACCCGGACGACCACGGTGACGCTCGCCCGCTTCGCGCGCAGTTGCTCGCGCTGCTGGCAAGCCGCGCCGCGCCGGCAAGCGTCGCACACATCGGGCGCTTGATGCCGTCAGCATTGCCGGCGCTGCATGCCGCTGCTCGGCTGCCGACTTCCACCGGCCCGGTGCAGGTCGGTATCGACGTACTGGAGGCCCAACAGTTCGCCCCGCTCGCCGGCCTGCGGGTGGGTTTGATCACCAATCGCAGCGGTTTTGACGCCCGGGGCAGGCGCACCATCGACGTACTCGCGCACGCGCCAGGGGTCAGGCTGGCGGCGCTGTTCTCCCCGGAGCACGGGCTTGATATCGATGTCGATGAACGCGTCGGCGACACCCGTGACACTGCCACCGGCCTCACCGTACACAGCCTCTATGGCGCCACGCAGCGCTTCCCGGCGCAATCGCTGCGGGCTCTGGATGCGCTGGTGTTCGACATCCAGGATGCCGGCGTGCGCTTCTTCACTTATGAGACCACGCTCGGCTACGCACTTGAGGCCGCCGCAGCCCGGGGCATTGCACTGTTCGTGCTGGACCGGCCCGACCCACTGGGCGCGCAGCGATTCGGCGGCCCGGTGCTGGACAGCCGCCACCCATCGTTCACCGGCTACTTCCCGGCGCCGCTGCAGCCAGGCATGACGGTCGGGGAGCTGGCGAGCCTGTTCAATCGCAGCAAGCACATTGGCGCGGACCTGCGCGTCGTGCCGATGCAGGACTACCGACGCGCCATGACGTTTGCCGACACCGGCCTGGGTTGGGTGCCGCTTTCACCGAACCTGCGCACCCTGACCCAACTCGACTTGTACCCGGATGTCGCATTGCTCGAAGGTGCGAATGTGAGCGTGGGGCGCGGCACACCCCATCCGTTTGAATGGATCGGCGCGCCGTGGGTCGATGCGAAGCGGCTGGCAACCGCGCTGAATGCGCTTGGGGCTGGCGCGCATTTCGAGCCGGTCGATTTCGTCCCTACCGAGGCCACGTGGCGCGGCCAACTCTGTCACGGGGTGAGCATCACCCGCGACCCGCCAGCCGATGCCGTGCCGGTCGCAAGCCTGGGACTATCGTTGCTTGCCACCCTGCACGGGCTCTACCCCGATACCTTCGACTTTGCGGCAACCCGCGATTCGGTCGGCTCGCCCACCGTGTGGCAAGCGATTCGCGACGGCGCTACACCGCAGGCGGCGCAAGCACTCGACGCCGCGCCGCTCGCGCGCTTTGCGCGACTTCGGCAGCAGAACCTGCGTTATTGAGCCAGTGAACAAACTATTCGGTCAGTCGCAACGCCGATCAAATGCCGGCCTGCGCGGAGTTGGACTTTTGCTCGAGGTAGGTGATGAGCTTGTCCAGGGTGTCCACGTATTGGTAATCGCTTTCGGCAATGGCAATTCCCAGACGCCGGTTCAGCGCCTCGATGAAACGAAGCCAGTCCATGGAGTCCAGATCGACCTCTTCGCGCAGTGACCTGTCGGCACACAACTGCTCGGTCTCCAGTTCCGGGGCAATGCCCTTCAAGGCACTCAATACCTCATTGCGGATCATTTGCCGGTCCATATGTCCTCTCCTCAAAGGGCCTCAGGGGATTGCAACAGGCGGCGGACTTCGCCCAGAAATCGCGCGCCATAATGCCCGTCGCTGACGCGATGATCGGCGGACAAACTGCTGATGACGGTTGGCATGACACACAGCTGGCCATCGTTCACCCAGGGCCGTTCGCTGATCCGACCGAAGCCGACCAAGGCTACTTGGGGTGGATAGATCACCCCCAATACGCTGTCCACGCCCTGATCGCCGAGTTGAGTGACCGTTATCCCCGCGCCTCCCAACTCGGAGCTGCGCAGGGACCCGCTGCGGGCACGTTCCACCAGACTGGCCAGTTCACTCATTAGAAGCGTCAGGGGTGTGTCCGCCACATGATGCAGGACCGGGGCGACCAGCCCGCCCTGGCGCAAGGTGATGGCCACTCCAAGATCAGTACCGGGTGCTGGCGTGAAAGCATCGTCGCGCCAGAAGCCGTTGAGCTGAGGATAGTTGCGCAGGGCCAGCGCCACCGCCTTGAGCAGCAATACACTGGGCAGCAGGCGTTCCTGAAGCGTGCTTTGCGCATTGTGTACCTGCAGCCAGGCCATGGCCTTATCCAGGGCGATGGTTTCGCTGAGGTAATAATGGGGAATCTCGCGCTTTGAACGACTCATGGCCGCGGCGATCGTGCGACGCATGGCTTGGTCCGGGTCAGGCGTGGGCGCCGCCCGGGCCGCTGTTTCGATGTCTTCCAGGGTAATGGCTCCCTGTGGACCATGGCCTTTCAATTCACCGGTACCGATTCCCAACTCGGCAGCACGCTTGCGCGCCGCTGGAGAAATCCGCGGACGCCGCCCGGATGACACTTGCTCTGGGCCCGGCAGCGGTGCGGGCGTCGATGTTGGTCGCACACTTTGCGCACTTTCCCCCGGCTCCAATAACCAGGCGATGGCGGTACCGACCGGGACCCTGGCGCCGATATCGATCAGCAGTTGCAAAACCGTGCCGTCATGCCAGCACTCGACGTCGATGGCCGCCTTGGCGGTATCGACGACGGCGATGACCTGCCCCGGCTTGACCACGTCGCCAGGATGGACTGTCCATTCCAGCAACGTGCCTTCATCCATGTCAGCGCCCAGGGAGGGCAGTTTGAATTCGATCATCGTTTACCGCCCTGGCCCGAAACCCGGATCCGCCACGTCATGGTGTTCCCCCTGACAGGCCCTGGCACACGGCATGAGCCGCCGCGACGATGCTCGACACTTGTGGAAGCGCCGCTTCTTCCAGATGCCGGGGATAAGGAATCGGCACCTCGGCGCTGCACACCCGTGCCGGCGGCGCATCCAGGTCGAAGAAGGCTTGTTCGATGATTCGCGTAATGATCTCGGCGGACAGGCTGCCGCTGCGCCATCCCTCATCGACCACCAGGGCTCGACGGGTCTTGCAGACAGAAGCCATCAGCGTCTTGTCATCCAGAGGGCGCAGTACCCGCAGGTCGATGACCTCGCAATCAATGCCCTCCCCGGCCAGTTGTTCGGCCGCCTCCAGGGTTTTGCCGAGCGTGCCGCCATAGGTGATCAGGCTCAGGTCCTTGCCGGTGCGGCGTACCTTGGCGCAACAGATGTCCACGGCGTCCCACTCACCTGCATCGCCCTCCAGATTGTAGAGCTGGGCATGTTCGAATATCAGCACCGGGTCCGGGTCCAGCAGCGCGGGCCAGAGCATGCCGCGTGCGTCTTCGACGGTGGCTGGCGCGAGGATTTTCAGCCCGGGAATATGGGCATACCAGCCTTCCAGGCTGTGGGAGTGTTGCGCCGCCAGCTGACGTCCGGCGCCGGTCGCCATGCGCACGACCAAGGGCACGGAAAACTGCCCGCCGGACATGTGCCTCAACGCAGCCGCCGTATTCATCAGCGGGTCCAGGGCAAGCAGGCTGAAGTTCACGGTCATGATTTCGACAATCGGCCGCATGCCGCCCAAGGCCGCGCCGATACCCGCCCCGACAAAACCCAACTCGGACAGCGGCGTATCGCGAATGCGCTCAGGGCCGAACGTTTCCAGCAAACCCAGTGAGACGGCGTAGCTGCCACCGTAGCGGCCGACGTCTTCGCCCATCAGAAATACCCGCGGGTCCCGCTGCAGTGCTTCACGCATTGCCTCGCGCAAGGCTTCGCGATAGGTCATTCGGATGTTCATGGCGCCGCCCCCGGTGTGTAGACATCGCGAGACACATCCTCGAGCGGCTCCAGAGTGCCGCTTTCGGCATAGGCAACGGCGGCCTCCACTTCAGCGTCCACCTGGGCCAGGATCGCCAGAAATCCGGGTTCGTCCAAAAGGCCTTCAGCCTTGAGCCGCGCGCTGTACGTATGAATCGGGCCACGACTCTTCCATTGCTCCACCTCGTCCTTGTCCCGGTAAAGCTGTGGATCGAACATCGAGTGAGCACGGAAGCGATAGGTACGAAACTCCAGGAAAACAGGCCCATGCCCGGCGCGGATGTGTTCAACCGCCTGACGAGTGGCTTCATACACCGCCATCACGTCCATGCCATCCACAGACCGGTTGTCTACTTTGTACGCCGAGGCCTTCGCACACAGGTCGGTTTGCGATTGCGAACGCTCCAGGGCAGTCCCCATCGCATAGAGATTGTTTTCGCAGCAAAACAGCATCGGCAGTTGCCACAAGGCAGCCAGGTTGATGGACTCATGAAAGGCCCCTTCGGCCATCGCGCCTTCACCGAAAAAACAGGCACACAGACGCGATCCACCTTGCATGCGCTCGGCGAGCGCCAGGCCGACCGTCAGTGGCAAGCCGCCTGCCACGATGGCGTTTCCGCCGAAGAATCGTGTCTTGGCATCGAACAGGTGCATTGAACCACCACGCCCTCGCGAGCAGCCTTCCTGGCGCCCATACATCTCGGCCATGATCGCGTTCATCGCAACCCCCTTGATCAGGGCGTGACCATGCTCACGATAGGTCGCGACCACCGCGTCGTCAGTGGCCAGTGCATGCAGAACGCCGGCGGCTACCGCCTCCTCGCCGATGTACAGGTGCAGAAAGCCACGAATCTTGCCCTCCCCATACAACTCTCCCGCCCGCTCCTCGAGACGGCGGATGCGTACCATGTCCCGTAACAGGTCGAGAGCGATCTGCGGGGACAGCCGTGGCAGGCTCATGACGGACGCTCCATGCTGGATGTATCGCCTTCAGGCAGACCCAGTTCCCGGGCTCTGAGCAGACGCCGCATCAGCTTTCCGCTGCGGGTGTGCGGCAGCACTTCCACAAACTCCAGTTCCTTGGGCGCGACGACCGCCCCCAGGCGCTTGCGTCCATGACCGAGCAACTCGTCGTGCAGGGCTTGGCTGGCGGTGAAACCGGCCTTGAGTGAAACAAAGGCCTTCACGGTTTCACCCAGTAGAGGGTCGGGTTTGCCGATCACAGCGGCCTCCGCCACGGCCGGGTGTTCCATGAGGGAGCTTTCGACTTCGAACGGACCGATCAAATGCCCGGCCGATTTGATGACGTCGTCACTGCGGCCAATAAACCAGTAGTAACCATCGGCATCGCGGCGCACCAGGTCACCGCTCAGATACCACTCTGCGACAAAGCAGCGACGATAGCGCTCCTCCTGCCCCAGGTAGGCTCGGAACATCGCGGGCCAGGGCTGTTTCAGGGCAAGATCACCAACCTCGTTGTCCCCCAGAAACACCAATTGCCCTGCGTCGCCCCGTGCAACGATGGCCGCCTCTACACCCGGTAGCGGCTTGCCCATGGAGCCCGGCTTGATGGGCATGGCGACCGTGTTGGCGATCATGATGCCGCCGGTTTCGGTCTGCCACCAATTGTCGTGGATCGGCAGCCCAAGCACCTCCTGACCCCACCAGACGGCCTCGGGATTAAGTGGTTCGCCGACACTGGCAATAAACCGCAGATGCGCAAAGCGATGGCTGCGCGCCAACGCGGCACCGGCTTTCATCAACAGGCGAATAGCCGTAGGGGCGGTATACCAGACCGTTATCTGTTGTTTCTCAAGTATCCGGTACCAACGTTCGGCATCGAACTCGCCGCCCTCCACCACACTGGTGACGCCGAGCAACAACGGCGCAAAAATGCCATAGGACGTCCCGGTCACCCAGCCCGGATCAGCCGTGCACCAATAGACATCATCGGGGTGCAGGTCCAAGGCATATTTTCCTGTGACGCTGTGGGTCAACGCCGCACCATGAACATGCAACACGCCTTTCGGCGTGCCCGTCGTACCGCTGGTGAAATGTAAAAGTGCGGGGCTGTCGGTTGTTGTCGATGCGACGGTGAACGCCTCCTCTGCCTGTGCCAGCAGTGGATGCAAACTCAGCGTGCCTTCCAAAGGCGCCGTATCCCCACCACCTTCGTCATACAGCAGAACATGCTTGAGGGCGGGCAAGCGCTCACGAATAGCCGCGACTTTGCGGCGGTAAAGGCTTTCGCTGGTCAGCAACACACTGGCTTCGCCAAGACGCATGCGGGTTTCCATGGGTTCCGGGCCGAAGGCACAGAATAATGGCGACACCACGCAACCCAGTTTCAGGCCCCCGAGTACACCGAGATAGAGCTCCAGCCCCCGGTCACAGAGCACAAACAATCGCTCGCCGGGCAGTACGCCCAGTTTTTTCAATACATTGGCGAAACGGTTGGTCAGGATGCTCAGTTCGGCGTAGCTGATGTCGCGACCGCTGCCGTTGCGATCAAGAATGCGCAATGCCGTATGCAATCGATTCTTGCCCTGCGCGTGCCGATCCACGGCTTCAAAGGCGAGGTTCAAACCGCCTCCCGGTAAACCAGCCAAAGCGCGGGCTTCGCTCTGCCATGAAAAGGCCTCTCGCGCTTGCACGCTATCGATCCAGTTCGGCGTCAACGGCAAGTTCGCCAGGGTTTTCTCAATGATCGGCGGATGCATGCTCATCCCCTTCAATAGCGTACGGTTCAACCGAGCCAGTCACCCTGGCGGCTTCCGGGCAGGTCAGCAGTGCCCATTCATCGCAATCACTCGGGAAACGCTGGCTGGACGGGTGATTCCTTTTCGGGAATGTCGGTGATGGTTGCCTCGGTCAACAGCAGGATGCTGGCGACCGAAACGGCATTTTCCAGGGCAACGCGCACCACTTTGGTCGGGTCGATAATGCCGGCTTCGTACATGTCCACATAGCGATTGGCGGACGCATCGAAACCCACGTTGCCGGGCTCGGCAAGCATGCGTGCAACCACGACCCCTGCATCCACGGCCGAGTTCTCGGCGATGAGCCGGGCCGGCGTTTCCAGTGCCCGACGCAGAATTTGCAGGCCGGTCCTGGCATCCCCCTCATACCGCGCTTCCTCGGCGGCGAGGATCGGTACGGCCTTGAGCAGCGCCAGGCCTCCCCCCGGCACAATGCCTTCCGAGATCGCCGCCCGCGTCGCGCTGATGGCATCATCGAGTGCGTCCTTGCGGGCTTTCATTTCCGCTTCGGAAGGCGCGCCGACACGAATCACCGCGACACCGCCGGACAACCGCGCCAAACGCTCCTGGAGTTTTTCCCGGTCGTAATCGCTGGTGGTGCTGTCGATTTGCGCACGAATCTGCTGCAGGCGCGTGGCGATGGCCTCGGGGGCGCCTGCACCACCAATCAGCGCGGTACTGTCCTTTTGCACCACGACTCGATGCACTCGCCCCAACTGGCTCAATTCCATCTGTTCAAGGGTGATGCCCAGGTCATTGGAAGCGACCGTGGCCCCGGTCAGAATGGCGATGTCCTGGAGCATTTCCTTGCGTCGATCCCCAAAGCCCGGCGCTTTGATCGCTACAGCCCGCAGGACACCGCGTATCTGGTTGACGACCATGGTGGTCAGCGCTTCACCTTCGATGTCGTCGGCGATCAGCACCAGCGGCTGACCGCTTTTGGCAATGAGTTCAAGCAACGGGAGCAAGTCTTTGAGGGCGCCGATCTTGTGGTCACAGAGCAGCAGGTAGGCATCATCGAGTTCGACCTGCATCTTCTCCGCGTCCGTGACGAAATACGGTGAGACATAACCTCGGTCGAATCGCATTCCCTCCATGACTTCGACCACGGTTTCGGTTGTCTTGGACTCCTCGACGCTGACGACGCCTTCAACGCCGACCTTTTCCAGCGCGTCTGCCACCAGTTGGCCGATCACCGCATCGTTATGCGCCGACAACGTGGCGACCTGAGCTTTTTCCCTGGGTGTGCTGACCGGGCGCGACTGGGAAGCCAGCGATGCCACCACCAACGACAGTCCACGATCCAGACCGCGCTTGAGGTCGATCGCACTGGCACCTGCAACGACGTTGCGTATGCCATCGGCCAGGATGGCATGGGCCAGTACCGTCGAGGTGCTGGTCCCGTCCCCGACCGCTTCGCCTGTGCGTTCCGCTGCCTGTCGCAGCATTTGGGCGCCGAGGTTTTCCTCGGGATCGAGCAGGTCGATGCGCTTGGCAATGGTCACGCCGTCATTGCACACCGTCGGATTGCCCCATTTATTCTGCATCAGCACCGATTTTGATTTCGGCCCCAGCGTGACACGTACGGCGTCCGCCAACTGTGTGGCGCCGCTCAGGATTTTCTCGCGAGCCGTCGCACGAAACAGGATTTTACTGTGGGCCATCAGGTTGCACTCCTGCCAGATCGCTAACAAATGCCTTCCTGCAGCTTGTAGGAAATACCCCCGGCAACCTTGACTTTTATCAACAATGCCAGCCTATCGCCGCGCCCTTTTTGGGGGCCTCGGGAGAGTCACCACTGCAGTGCGTTGACCGACTGTCAGCACTCGCCCCCAAGTTGATAAAAATCAATCCGGGCGACTAAAAATCGAGTCCCAATGAAGGGGTGAAATCCACAACGGTTGGATTTTTTCAATCTCACAGGCGCGGAGAAAAACCATGGACAAGTATCAGCAGAGCCAGAAAAACCAACTGTTCAAGACAGACACCCACGATCCCTATCGTTCGCAACGCTTTGAAGGCTCGGCCATCTGCCCACAGTGCGACTCGGTTTACCAAGCCGGCAACTGGACCTGGAAAACGCCTGAAAACACGGTCGTCCACGACGCGCAAGCCGTGAAGTGCCCGGCGTGCCGCCGCATCGATGACAACATGCCTGCGGGGACGCTGACGCTTTCGGGCAGCTTCTTGCTCAACCATCGAACTGAAATCGTCAACCTGATCGAACACACCGAGAAAAAGGAAAAAGCCGAGCATGCCCTGGAGCGCATCATCAACCTGACTGACTCAGGGGATGACCTCATCGTCACCACCACCGGCATCCATCTTGTCCATCGCATCGGCCATGCGCTGGAAGCCGCGTACAAAGGCGATTCTGACTACCGGTACGGCGATAATGAGTATGGCTTGAGCGCCACGTGGAGACGTGACGAATAACACCGTGCGCGAGGTCTCTGCCCCTGCCTCGATCAAACCTGGCGCCGCGGTTTCCTGAAGCCCAGCGCCCGGGTGATCGCGCCACGGGGCAAATGCCGTTCACCTTCTGGTGTCTCTTCAAGTCCGGTTTCGGCGGCCGACCCTTCGCTTTGGTGACCTTGCATCGGGGATGAAGCTCCATTGGCGCGAGATCGGGGGCAGCCTGCGTGCTACCGGACAACATTCGGCAACTTCATTCAGAGGGCCAGGCGCGTGGCCAATCCGGAATTGGGCACCCACAGGGTATTGATGCAAATGGCCTCTTCCGCTTCCGTCACCGGTTCGAGTGACTGCGGATCAAACCAGTGCCGATTGACCATGGCCAGGCGAACGATACCGTTCTTGTCGAGGAGCGTTTGCGCCAGGCATTCGCACAGGGACCGTGGCAGCGCTTCTTCGAGGGAGTCGATGTCGGCACCTTCAAGCTCGATCTCGAAACGTGCGGTGCATGTACTCACCAAATCCTGCACCGTGTAGGAGGCGTAGCGAAACGCCGTGAGATATCCCACCGTCAGCACCAGCACAATCGACATCAGGATGCTGGCCTCGCGCGTCCAGGACTTCGTGCCCGGCCGGCGCAGCCACCTGAGCACAGTGCCCCTGCCCCAGTGCTGGACCGCGAGAACCCCGCTAATGAATTTATTGTTCGTCATGACCGGATCTCTCGCCCAGGTTTTGCCAGAAGCATGGCGCCGATTGCCACCTGGCGTTTGATCTGGATCAACCAGCGCACAACCGGGGCACCACTGGATGACGTCCGGCGCCATTTGGCTGGGAGCCGGTCTGTCGGGCAGCGCCAGGTCGAACGGCATCGTGTGCGCATTCGCTGACTGCTTGATTTTTCTCAACTCGATCCAGGCCCGGTGCCGTCAATACTCAACGCGCATTGAACGCGAAACTGACAATGCCCGCAGTGCGTTGTGCAGTCACCGTTTCATGGCCTGCGCGTTGCGTTGACCGGTACGAAATGATTCCCGACGTTAAACGTGGTTTCGGGAGTGTTTTTGCAGACATGAGGAGAAACGACATGCTGGCTCCCAAACCAATAGCAATCGCAGTCATCTCGGCTTGCATCAGCATGGGCGTGGTGCAGGCCGCGCCCAACGAGGCCAGCGATGCGACTCGAAAGGCCAACGATGCCTTGCTCAGCTATTTGCCCTTTGCCAACCAACAAGACTTCGAAGACGCTCACCACGGCTTCATTGCCGATTTACCCAGCCCTGTGATCAAGGGTGATGCGGGCAATACTGTTATCGATCTGTCCCAGTACGACTTCCTCAAGACCGAAGGCCCGACACCGGCCACCGTCAACCCGAGTTTATGGCGGCAATCGAAGCTGTTGGCCATTCGAGGTTTGTTCACCGTGGTGGATGGCATCTATCAGGTTCGCAATATCGACCTGGCCAACATGACTTTCGTGCGCGGCAAGACAGGCTGGATCGTCATCGACCCGTTGACCTCGGCAGAGACCGCCAAAGCCGCACTGGCGCTGGTCAATGAGAAAGTCGAAAAGCTACCGGTGTCGGCCGTGATCTTCACTCACTCGCATGTCGACCACTTTGCCGGTGTGCGTGCCGTGGTCGATGAAGCCGATGTGAAGTCCGGCAAAGTGCCGGTGATCGCACCTGAAGGTTTCATGGAGGAAGCGGTCAGTGAGAACGTGTTTGCTGGCACGGCGATGAGCCGCCGTGCTTCTTACATGTACGGCAACCTGTTGCCAAAAGGCCCCAAAGGTACCGTCAGTGGTGGGCTGGGTATCACCACGGCAGCGGGCAACATCACGCTGCTCGAACCGAACAAACTGATCGAGCGCACCGGGGAAACACTCACCGTCGACGGGATCGAGGTGGTGTTCCAAATGGCCCCTGGTACCGAAGCTCCGGCCGAAATGTTGTTCTACTTCCCGCAATTCAAGGCCATAGACCTGGCGGAGGATGCCAACCATACCGTGCATAACATCCTCACCCTGCGCGGTGCGAAAGTTCGCAGCGCACAAAAGTGGGCCAGCGCGCTGGGACAAACCATCGAAATGTGGGGATCGGATGCCGTGGTGTCGTTCGGCAGTCACCATTGGCCGCAGTGGGGTAATGATCGCGTGGTGCAGCATCTGGAGAAACAGCGCGACCTCTACAAGTACATTAACGATCAGACGCTGCGCATGGCCAATCAGGGCATGACGATGAATGAGATCGCCGAGGCATTCGTCCTGCCTGACAGCCTGGCCAAGGAATTTTACAACCGGGGCTACTACGGCAATCTCAAACACAACGTGCGCGCGACCTATCAACTGTATTTGGGTTTCTGGGACGGCAACCCGGCAAATTTCGATCCGCTGCCACCGGTAGAGGAAGCGAAAAAATATGTCGAGATGGTCGGCGCCGACAAAATGATCAAAACAGCCAGGGCGGCCTACGCCAAAGGCGAGTATCGCTGGGCAGCCACGGTGGCCAACAAGGTGGTCTTTGCGGACTCGAAAAACCAGGCGGCCCGTGCAATAGAAGCCGATGCCCTGGAACAGATGGGTTACCAGGCCGAGTCCGGCCCGGCGCGAAATTTTTACCTGTCCGGCGCGCAGGAGCTGCGTGGGGGCGTGAAAAAAATGGTCACGCCCAATACCAGTTCACCTGACATCATTCGCGGCATGACCACTGAAATGTTCCTCGATTTCCTCGCCATTCACCTGAATGGCCCGAGAGTCGGCGAGAAGTCCTATGCCTTCAACCTCAACTTCCCCGACACCCAAACCAAGTACATTTTGACCATCGCTAACGGTGTCATGAACTATCGCAAGGACAAGCAACTGGATAAGGCCGACGGCACGGTGACGCTGAACCGGACCACCCTCGATGACATTGCCCTGGGCAAACTGAAATTGGGCAACCTGTCAGAAAGCGGCGAAGTGACCATCGACGGCGACAAGGCGAAATTCAAGGAGATGCTGACCAACTTCGACAAGTTCGACTTCTGGTTCACCATTTCTGAACCTTAGCCCAGGCGAACCAGCGGCCCGTAAGGAGTACTGCCCATCGCGATGGATCATTGCCAGCTGGGCCGGACTTCTTGTTTTTGCGACATCCTTTTCACGCAGCGCTCACAGGATGGAGCGCAAATTACCTGTACTCCTTTGCAGAATCCCAGCTAGGCCCGCCCGCATGCGGGCCATTTTTTTGGACCCAAGAAAGGTGCTGGCTCCTCGACCGGCTCAACGTTACTCGGTCCGTGCGGCCCGGCAGCAGATGAGGGCCCGGCGCCAAGTCTGCCGGCCGAAGCGAAAGCTGCTGCCAGGCAGTGAACACTTCGGGGGCCTTTAGTCGGGCCGGAAGAAGGTGTAGCGGTCCTTACCGCTGAGCTTTGACTCGTACATTGCGTGGTCTGCTTTTATTAGCGCGGCATGCAAGGTGTCGGTTTCGATCCGGGTTACGCCCACGCTGACGGTTGCCGGGTAGCGGCTGGACGTTTCGCGCACCCGTTGGCACAGGGTGTCGACCAAGCGTTCGGCATCCGCCTGCGTGACACCGGACAGGTAGACCCCAAACTCTTCTCCCCCAAGCCGGGCATATTCGTGATCGGCCATGATGTGCTTAATGTCGGCGGCGATGCGCTTCAGGACTTCGTCACCGATGTCGTGGCCATATACATCGTTGACTTTTTTGAAGTTGTCGACATCGACCATGGCCAGGTAGCACTCGCCACTTTCTGGTGGGGTGCTCAGGTGGTTGCTGGCCCGTGTCATGAACGCGCGGCGATTGGGGATCTCGGTCAGGGTGTCAATGTAGGCGCGCTCTATCAGTAACTTGGCCATGATGTAGTTGTGCAGCTTGGATCGGCGCAGCTTGAGGTAGGTGTAAATGGTCAGCGCGCTGATAAAGACGGCGGACAGCAGAACCATGGTACCGCTGAAGTCGAACAGAGACAGTGTGGTCATCATAAAGGGGTTGAGGACAACCCAGGCGATGCCCAGCACGCCGAAAAATGCTTCTCGGCTCAAGGGTAATACCGAGGCACTATAGAGAATGCTGGAGGCCGAGAGGATCAGCCAGGTCGGGTGCAGGTGGGCCGGCAAGCCCTCGATACCCAAGCGGATGCCCAGGCAGATCATGAGCACATACACGAGGTTTAGCAGGTGGAAGTGGCGGGCTTTACGAGCGACCCGCTGTACACCGACGGTGATGAGCAGTAGCACGACGAGCAGCAGCGAAAGAGCGTAGTGACGTTGATCGCCTATAAAACCAATAATTAGGTCGAACAACACCCAAATGCCGATACCTCCGATATAAATCAGCCCACTGAAGTTATGTAACCGCTCGACGTCGTATTGATAAAACTCGTATTGGAGGGCTTTGGGTGTTGCTTGTTTCGTTACTTCATTCTCAATCGTCTTGTACATCGGCAGCCTTGCTTGCAAAGGTGTTGCGGGTCGTTCATCTATTAGGCTGCTAGCGTAACTGAAATCGGGGGCAGTAACCGCCTGCCCCTACTTTAGTATCTGTGCGATACGGCGATTTGCACCTCATCGTCCACGGAGCGAACCGGCCAGACACGTCGCTGCTGCTCGGGGGACGATCAATCAGACACGCCAGACGCTGTCCTGCCCTATATCAAGGAGCGTCACAGTCGGATCAGTGAGTGGTCTCAGCTGATAGAGAAGCTACAGACCAACGACGATCAACTACGCCGAACCTACATTGAAATTCACTCTAGCGTTAAACGAGTAGACATCATTGGCGTGCAGCCACTGGCTGAGGACAGGATTCGGGTTAAAGCAAACATCACGCTGAAGCCGCAAGGAAACATGAATCAAGAAGACACTTTCGCTTTGGTTGACGGGAAATGGGGGCTCTCTGCTCGCTAAATAGCCGCGGCAGGTTTATCGGCATACGTTTCTCCAAGCGAAAAAAAGCCCGCACTTGGCGGGTTTCTAAAGGAAAAATTTTTAAGGGCTGTCAATAGGGTGCCCATCCAGGCAAAAACAATAAACCTGGCGGTACAGCGTGCGAGGCAAACAAAAATACAGACAGAAGCAGCATAGAAAACACGATGACAAAAAAACGATGCATCCTCACTCCTTGAGTTGTAGCCGTCTTCCCAGCGAACAGATAGCCACATGATATCACCAGACTTCCCTTTTAGGTCCGCTGCCCGCGCAGCCGGTAAGCATCATTGCAGCCATGACTGCCAGCAAATTTTCACTGCTGTCCACCCCAGGAAGGTGGAGAACATTGAATCGCCCCGTGCCTGACCAGGCATCCAGACTCAAAAAAGCCCAGCGCGAGGGCTGGGCTTTCTATCATCCTTGAAGTAGACGAACGCTTGTACGCGTCCAACCAAGACACCTTTACCTAAAGCGTCAACTTGAATAAGTGCCTCGGCAATCCTTTCGATGAAATCCTCATAAGCTAGAGCGAGGAGACGTGGAGGTCTCTTATACGCTCTGGGTGGAAAGCAGAAACTGCAAGAACGATCAAATGCTTCCCCCGTCCATTTGATAATGTTGCTCTAGCGTTCATGGAGGTTCGTCATGCTGAATATCGAGAGAGCCCTGTGGTACATCGAGTTGGAGCTAGGATCCCACCTCGATCTAGGACGTGTCGCGCGCCATTGCAATATGTCTCCTTTTGCACTGGCCCGTTTATTTCCGCTGTCGACGGGTTGGTCGGTGATGCGTTACATCCGTGCGCGGCGTTTGAGCCAAGCGGCACTGACCTTGCGTCAAGGTGCACCGGATATCCTGCAAGTTGCGCTGGATGCTGGCTACGGTTCACATGAAGCTTTTACGCGTGCCTTCTGCGATCTGTTTGGGTTCACTCCGAAGCAGGTTCGTGAGCACGAGGATGAACACCTCTCACTGTGTAGTGGTCAACTAATCCCGGACACGACGTTAAGTTTTTCCTCGGCCTGAGCCGGGGCCAGTCCATCGTTGAACTG
>NZ_JAFEHE010000031.1:0-121352 GCF_016887925.1 Pseudomonas sp. MIL9
GCAGTGAAACGATGCATCGCCGATGGTAGTGTGGGGTTTCCCCATGTGAGAGTAGGTCATCGTCAAGATTAAATTCCGAAACCCCTATCTGCGTATGCAGGTAGGGGTTTTGTTTTTGTCCGCAGGAAAGTGTCGCTAAAAAAGGGATAGTCTGATGGCTATCCCTTTTTTCAACCCAAAGCGCTAGTGAAACTTCGGCAACACGTATTCCGCAATCTCTTCAATAATTTCTGCGACGGGTCGTTCACTGCGCCGTAGATGCAGGCCAACATGCTGTACCCCTGCTTCGCGCAATGCCTGAAGTTCGTCAATCAACGCCAATCGCCCACAAATACCGCCGAACCGTACTCGTCGCATGGGGGCGTGGGGGTTGTCTGCGAGATCCAGGTGAATGAAGCTGACATAAGGTTTTTTGCCGCCAACCTCGCGCCACAACCCGACTCTGCGACGATGTTCCTCGGGTGTGCCCGGATAGGCGAGCCAACCGTCCATGTGTTGACCAATCCACGCTGGAGATTGTTGGCCAAGACCCGCAACGAGCAACGGTGCTGACTCACCTCGCTCGGGAAGCAAGCGAGCCCCTTCGGGCAAACGACCTTCCCCTTGGCTGCGCAGCAATTCAACGGTATCGCGGAAGATTTCACCGCGCCGATCGTAATCCACGCCAAACAACGGATACTCCATCGGGCGGTCACCACTGGCTACGCCCAGCAGCAGGCGCCCGTCACTCAACTCATCGACACTGTTAGCCGATTTCAACGTCAGCCAAGGCTGACGCAGCGGCAGTACAACCGCCGCCGTACCCAGCATGATGTTTTCGGTAATGCCGGCCAGGTACCCGAGATAGGAAAAGGTTTCGAAAACCTGTGCCGCATCACCGAAATGCGGGTCATAAATCGGCACATCACGAACCCAAAGGGCACGAAAACCCGACTTGTCGGCCAGGCGCGCCATGGCCGCGTGCTGCCTCAGGTCCGGTACGCCAAAAGGTCGACCTTCGGCTATCCGCAGACGTTGACCGCCGCTGGACCAATCATTGTCGAGTGGCAGTTCCAGTCCGATGGAAAACCCATTCGGCCCAAGCAATCGTTGAAATCGTGGATGCATGTATAACTCCCAAAAAACAGAACGGAATGACATGCACCCAGTATTCACGGGCTAATCAGCAAGAAAAATGCACGAATGGGAATATCAGTCTTGATTAAGACGCACGAGTCAGCGGCAACCGAGATCACTTTGCGACGCTCAACGACTGCCCTTAGAGGAAATCGCACTAAAGTGACCGGGCAGTTTTTGTTATGGTGCAGCTCGTTTTTTAATGGACTGATTTCAAGCCCGCGGATCGGCACTTTCTCTTCAAAGAGTTGCTCCAGAAATGCCCGAACCGATACCGATCAAGGACCACGAAAATGAGACGCGCCTGGTCAACAAAAGGCTGATCGCCTGCGCCTTGTTTGTCGTCGCCATTACCTGCGCGCTGGTGGTGCGCATGTATGTCCTGCAAGTGGTCGAATTCGACTATCACTCCACGATCTCTGAAAACAACCGTGTCCACGTCCTGCCGATCACCCCGACTCGCGGGTTGATCTATGACCGCAATGGCGTGGTTCTGGCGGACAACCGGCCCAGTTACAACCTGACCATCACCCGCGAGCGCGCTTCGGACGTCAAACAAGAGCTGGACGAAGTGATCAACCTGCTGCACTTGCCTGCCGAAGACCGCGCGCTGTTCGACAAAGCGATGAAGCAGGCACGGCACCCCTTCGTACCGGTCACGCTGTTCTATGAGCTCAGCGAAGAACAGATTGCGGTGCTCGCGGTCAATGAATTCCGCTTGCCTGGCATCGATGTCGAACCGCAGTTCGTACGCCACTATCCGTTCGCTGAACACTTCGCTCATTCAATCGGCTACGTCGGTCGTATCAACGAGAAAGAATCCAAGGCCCTGGACTCGGTCGAATACCGTGGCACCCAATCCATCGGCAAAACCGGGGTCGAGAAATTCTACGAGTCGGAGCTGCATGGCCATGTCGGTTACGAAGAAGTTGAAACCAACGCTCAAGGGCGTGTGTTGCGAGTGCTCAAGCACACCGACCCGGTTCCGGGTAAAAACATTGTCCTGAGTCTAGACGTCAAGCTTCAGGAAGCCGCCGAGCAAGCCCTGGGTGACCGCCGTGGTTCGGTGGTTGCGCTCGATCCGTCGACGGGTGAAGTGCTGGCCATGGTCAGCAAGCCCAGCTTCGACCCGAATCTGTTTGTCACCGGCATCAGCTTCAAGGAGTACGCGGCGCTGCACGATTCGATCGACCGGCCGCTGTTCAACCGCGTGCTGCGCGGCCTCTATGCGCCGGGCTCGACCATCAAGCCGGAAGTCGCGATCGCCGGCCTCGATGCGGGTGTGGTCACGCCGCAGACCCGAGTCTTCGACCCGGGCTACTACCAACTGCCGGACTTCGATCACAAATACCGTAACTGGAACCACAGCGGTGACGGATGGGTGGACATGGACGCGGCGATCATGCGTTCCAACGATACCTACTTCTACGACCTGGCACACAAGCTGGGCATCGATCGCCTGCACGACTATATGGCGATGTTCGGTCTCGGTGAAAAGGTCTCGCTGGACATGTACGAAGAGTCTCCCGGATTGATGCCGTCCCAGGCCTGGAAGCGCGCCACGCGCCGCCAGCCGTGGTTCCCGGGTGAGACGGTAATCCTCGGCATTGGCCAGGGCTACATGCAAGTCACCCCGCTGCAACTGGCCCAGGCCACCGCGCTGATCGCCAACAAAGGGGTGTGGAACCGCCCGCACCTGGCCCGGACCGTGGACGGTGTCGCACCTGTGGATGAGCACCCGATGCCGAATATCCTGCTCAAGGATCCCCGTGACTGGGAGCAGGTCAATCATGGCATGCAGATGGTGATGCACGATGCCCGAGGAATTGCCCGTGCCGCCGCGGTGGGGGTGCAGTACCGCATCGCCGGCAAGAGCGGCACCGCGCAAGTGGTGGCGATCAAGCAGGGTGAGCGTTACAACCGCGCGAAGACCCTGGAGCGCAACCGCGACAACGCCTTGTTTGTCGGTTTCGCACCGGCAGAACACCCCAAGATTGTCATTTCGGTGATGATCGAAAACGGCGAGGCCGGTGGCCGCGTCGCCGGTCCCGTGGTGCGGCAGATCATGGACGCCTGGCTACTTGATCAGGACGGTCACTTGAAGCCGCAATACGCCGCGCCGAGCAAACCACCGGGCGATCCGCACGTCTGAAAGCCATCGCGATCCACCTGTCGAAACACAAACGCCCTACGGCACTTGCCATAGCCCTTACGTTAACGTAAAGATTGCGGCAGGGCGCCGTTGTACCAAGGCGCAGGGCGGACCGACCCGGAGCGCTTGATGACACTTATAAAAACAAATTCCCCCAAATTGCACCGCGAAGCCCGGCTGGCCCGGGAAAAGCTGCATCTGGAAGGTGAAGTACCGGATGGCGTCCTGCGCGCCGAAATCGATGCCTCGTGGCGGCGCAGCCTCAGCCATGGCGTGCATTTCAACGCCAAGCATGAACTGGCGCTGGAATCGACGGCGAGCCTGGATGTGTTGCTGGCAAGCAACCGGCTGCTGATCGACGCGGCACTGCCGGCGATCGATTACCTGGCCGAACGCCAGGGCAAGGAAGGGCTGATCATTCTCGCCAACTCCGAGGCGACCATTCTCGCGGTCGAAGGACGCGCTGACCGTCTCAAGGGCAGCGGCCTGCAAGACATCACCCTCGGTGCCTGCTGGAGCGAAGCCGTACGCGGCACCAATGCCCTCGGTACGGCGCTGGTCGAAGCCCGGCCGACCCTGATCGATTGCGGCGAACATTACCTGGATCGCCTCAGTGATTTTTCCTGCACCTCGGTGCCGATCCATTGTCCCCAGGGCGACATTCTCGGCGTCCTCGACCTGACCCGCGAAGGTCCGCTGGGCCGCGCCCACGACAGCACCGCGTTGCTGGCCATGGCCGTCAGCCAGATCGAAAGCCGGGTGTTCAACGCCAGCTATCCGGACGAAATCGTCCTGGCCTTCCACAGCCGTCGGCAGTACCTCGAATCCCCCTGGCAGGGTTTGTTGGCCGTAAGCCTCGGCGGGCAGATCCTCGCCGTCAGCGCCCAGGCCTGCCAGTTGCTGCATGCCGAGCGCTCGGCGCTGGTTGGTCGACGGTGCGAAGAGTTTCTCGGCGTCGATGGCCTGCAACTGTTGGCGCGGCTGCATCAGGGCGGTGTTGGCAGCCTGCAGACCGCCAAAGGCGAGTTCTTCTACAAAACCCTGCGTGCGCCGCAGCGTTCGATCAACGTCAGTACCCCGCCGCGCAGCGTCGCAAAACCCGCCAAGACCCAGCCGGACCTCGAATCCCTGGCCGGCAGCAATGTGCGTTATGCCCGGGCCCTGCGCATGGCCCGCCAAGGCCTGGCCAACGAACTGCCAGTATTGCTGTTGGGCGAAACCGGCACCGGTAAAGAAGTCATCGCCCGCGCCCTGCACATGGCGGGTAGCCGCGCCGAAAAGCCCTTCGTGGCGGTGAACTGCGCGGCCATTCCTGAAGGTCTGATCGAGTCCGAACTGTTCGGCTACCGCGAAGGTGCGTTCACCGGATCGCGGCGGGGTGGCATGATCGGTCGTTTGCAACAGGCCCACGGCGGCACGCTGTTCCTCGACGAAATCGGTGACATGCCGCTGGCACTTCAGGCGCGTTTGTTGCGCGTATTGCAGGATCGCAAAGTCGCGCCGTTGGGTGCTGGCGAAGAACAGGACATCGACATCGCACTGATCTGCGCCACCCACCGCGACCTCAAGCGTCTGGTGGAAGAACAACATTTTCGCGAAGACCTGTTCTACCGAGTCAACGGCATCAGCGTGATGCTCCCGGCCCTGCGCGAGCGCGAAGACTTCAGCGCGCTGGTCAGTCGTTTGCTGGCCAGACTCGATGCGCCCACGGTGGTGCTGCATGACGACTTGAGTCGTTTGCTCGGCGCTTATCACTGGCCGGGCAACATCCGCCAACTGGAGATGGTCCTGCGCACGGCACTGGCCATGCGCGAGCCAGGGGAAACCGTGCTCACCCTCGATCACCTGCCCGACAGCATGCTCGACGACCTGAGCGCCAGCGAACGACCGCAGTCCGGGAGTATTCGCGAAAACGAACTGGAGATGATTCGCCAGTCCCTGGACAGCCATCAGGGCAACGTCTCGGCCGCCGCCGACGCCTTGGGCATCAGCCGCGCGACCCTGTATCGCAAGCTCAAACAGTTGCGCTCGTGATGCAGCGCCTGATCGTTCGGCTGATCGACAGCCAGAACCCCGAAGCCCTGCAATCGTCGCTGCGCTGGCTCTACAGTTTCGTGCGGCCCCATCGACTGGCGATCGCCGGGCTGCTCGGCTTGTCGGTCTCTGCTTCGGCATTGGTGCTGGTGCAACCGTGGCTGACCAAGCTGTTGATCGACGATGGTTTGCTCGCGCGCAATTTCCCGATGCTGGTGCTGATCGCCGGGCTGATGATCGTCGCCGGGTTGCTCGGCACGGCGTTGTCCGGGATCAACCGTTATCTGCACACGCGCCTGTCCGGGCGCATGCTGTTTGCCCTGCGCGATGACCTCTATCGGCATTTGCAGACCCTGTCACCCAGCTTCTACGGTCAGCGGCGCATCGGTGACCTGATGTCGCGCCTCGATGGCGACGTGGCGGAGATCCAGCGTTTTGCCGTGGACTCGCTGTTTTCGGCGGTGTCCAGCGTGATTGGCCTGGTGGTGGCGCTGGCGATGCTGCTGACCCTGTCCTGGAAGCTGTCGCTGCTGGCACTGGTGCTGATTCCCCTCGACGTGCTCTGGCTGCGCTGGATGCGGCGCAAGGTCGAGCGTGATGTGCGGCAGTTGCGCGAGCGCTCGGCGGACATGTCCTCGTTCATGGTCGAGACGCTGCCAGTGATGAAATTCATCCAGTCCGCCGGTCAGCAGCAGCGCGAAGCGCGACGCCTGGAAAACCTGGGCCAGGGCTACATGAGCCAGTTGCTGCGCCTGCAAGTCACCGAGTTTTTCACCCAGGCCGTGCCGGGCACGCTGACCTCCCTGTCCCGCGCCTGCGCCTTTCTGATCGGCGGATACTGGGTGGTGCAGGGCACTTGGCAACTGGGCGCGCTGATCGCGTTTTCGACCTACCTGGGCATGGCCGTCGGGCCGGTGCAGAGCCTGCTCGGGCTCTATGTCGCCATTCAACGAATGACCGTCAGCCTCGGGCGCGTGATGGAACTGCGCGGCGAACAACCGACCGTACTCACTCCCGCGACGCCACAGCCGCTGCCGGCTTCTGGCGATCTGCGTTTCGATGACGTGCACTTCAGCCATCCGGGTCGATCGACCACCCTGCGCGGCATCCAGGCCTCCATACCCTACGGTTTGAAAGTCGCCTTGAGCGGCGGCTCCGGCGTTGGCAAATCGACCTTGATCGACCTGCTGCAGCGCCACCACGACCCGCAATCCGGTCGGGTGTTGCTGGGGGAGGTCGACCTGCGCGAACTCGACCTGTTCCAGCTGCGTCGGCGCATCGCCGTGGTCAGTCAGGACATCGTGCTGTTTCGCGGCAGCCTGGCCGACAACCTGGCCTATGCGGTGCCGGATGCCAGCCGCGAAGCGATTGCCGAAGTGGCACGGCTGGCCCAACTCGACAGCCTGATCGCCTCGTTGCCCGAAGGTCTCGACAGCCCGCTGGGTGAGCGTGGGCAGCAGTTGTCCGGCGGGCAAAAACAACGCATCGCGATTGCCCGCGCACTCTTGCAGGACCCTCTGATCCTGGTGCTCGACGAAGCCACCTCGGCGGTGGACGAAGCCACCGAGCGCGAAGTGATCGAGGCCATTGACCGCCTGTTCGCCGGGCGCACACGGATACTGATCAGCCATCGTCCTTCGACCCTGGCCGATGCCGATCTGCGCTTTGAATTGCTCGACGGCGTATTGATTTCCAAAGCGGTGCTGCATGAAGCCTGAGTTGCGTATTGGCGTGGTAGACAGCGGTCACTCGGCGGCGCAGCGGGTGCAAGTCATTGCCGGGCGGCGCTTTGCGTTGGTGGAGGACGGACTTACCGAGAGCGATTTGCACGGCGACCCCCTGGGCCACGGCAGCGCGGTCATTGAAGCCATCGGCCGCCGTGCGCCATCGGCACTGTTCTGCGTGGCCCAGGTGTTCGACCAGCGCGGCGTCACCAGTGCCTTGCAGATAGCCACGGCGATCGACTGGCTGGTGGCTCAGGATGTGCGGCTGATCAATTTGAGTCTCGGCCTGCGTCAGGATCGCAGTCTGTTGCGTGCCGCTTGCGCGGCGGCGGTGGCGAAGGGCGTATTGCTGTGCGCGTCCAGCCCGGCCCAGGGCGAGGGCGTGTTCCCGGCGAATTATCCACAGGTGCTGCGGGTGACCGGCGATGCGCGCTGCGCCGAACTCGAATGGTCGTGGCTCAACACCACCCAGGCGGATTTTGCCGCCTGCGTGCACGGCACTTATCCGGGGCAGTCGGGCGCCAGTCTCGGTTGCGCGGCGTTGAGCGGACATATCGCAGCGTTCCTGGTGGCACACCCCGAGGCGAGCAACGAACAGGTGATCGACTACCTGCAGCACAACGCCCGCTATCGCGGCCCTGAACGGCGTCTCGGGCCATGACCGCGATTGTGGTGCTGGGCGCCGGCCCGGCGGGTGCAGCCGTGGCGCTGGGGCTGCGGCGCCTCGGCTATGCCGTGACCCTGGTCAGCGAGTGGCGCCGGTTTGCCGCGCTGGAAGGCGTATCCGTGCGGGTGCTGGAGGCCTTGCGCGGTGCAGGGCTGCATCACGCTGTGGAGGAGGCGGCGTTGCCTTCGCAACGGCAGGTCAACTGGAACGGCCAGCAACACGCACAAAACATCGAATTCCTGCTGGATCGCCCGACTTTCGATCGCGGCCTGCGCCAAGACTTGCGCGCGGCTGGCGTGCTGTTGATCGAGGGCCGGGTGCTGGGCGTGCAGTCATTTTCCGATCGGCATCGCATCGACATCGAAGGACGCGAAAGCCTGAGCGCAGACTTTCTGGTCGAAGCCCGTGGGCGTCAGGCACCGGCGCTCGGCAAAGGCCTGCGCGGGCCGGAGACGGTCAGCCTGCTCAATCGCTGGCAAGGCACCCCGGGCGACACCGCCAGCGCCGTGGAAAGCCTTGAGGACGGTTGGGCGTGGATGGCGCGGCGGGCCGACGGCCAGTGCTACTGGCAATGGACTGTGGACGTGGACAGCGCCGGGTTGCCGGGCAAGGCGCAGTTGCTGGCGTACTGTCGCCAGCGGCGTCAGGATTCGGCCGTGGCCCAGGCATTTTTTGCCGGTGAAGCGGAGGTTGACCTGAACCTGCACGCCCGCAGCAGCACAGCCATCCTCAGCCCGCAGGTGTGTGGCGATCACTGGATACGGGTCGGCGATGCGGCGATGGCGGTCGACCCGCTGTCGGGCAATGGCATCTTTCAATCGCTGTCGTCGGCATTGCAGGCGCCGACGGTGATCAATACCCTGTTGCGCAAACCCGAACGGGCGGCGCTGGCCCAGCGTTTTCACCAGCAGCGAGTGGAACAGCTGTTTCTGCGGTTCGCACGGATCGGTCGGGATTTCTATGCCGATGAGCAGCGCTGGTCGAACCAGCCGTTCTGGGAGGCGCGGCGACAGTGGCCGGATGCCGAGATCGCCCATGCCGAGGCGGATTTCAGCGCGTTACGGATCGAGCGGGCACCGGTGTTGCGCAACGGGTTTGTCGATGAGGCCGAAGTGGTGATCACCGCGGATCAGCCGCTGGGGATCTGGCATGTACAGGGGGTTGAGCTGGCGCCGTTGGTACGGCGGTTGCGGACCGAGCCGGCCGAGCGGGCGCTGGCCGGGCTGACGGTGGAGCAGGGGAGGATGGTTCGCGGCTGGTTGTTGACTCAGGGATTCAAG
This sequence comes from Pseudomonas sp. MIL9, assembly GCF_016887925.1. Classification (NCBI taxonomy): domain Bacteria; kingdom Pseudomonadati; phylum Pseudomonadota; class Gammaproteobacteria; order Pseudomonadales; family Pseudomonadaceae; genus Pseudomonas; species Pseudomonas sp. MIL9. The sequence goes on from NZ_JAFEHE010000031.1 coordinate 8,974, forward strand.
CCCTGAGATTTGTGCTGTTTGGGCCGGCCTCATCGCGAGCAAGCCCGCTCCCACAGTGATTTGTGTGAGGCCGAAGAATTCAGCAACACCACAAAACCTGTGGGAGCGGGCTTGCCCGCGATGGCGTCCGGGAGGACGCCGCTATTACAACTTGATCAACACCGACTTCAACTCCGTGTAATGCTCAATCGCCGCATAGCCCATCTCGCGCCCGACTCCCGACATTTTGTAACCGCCGAACGGCAACGCCGGGTCCAGCGCGCTATGGCAGTTGACCCACACCGAACCGGACTTGATCCGCGGAATCATCCGGTGCACCGCCGCCAGGTCATTTGACCAGATACTCGCGCCCAAGCCGTAAGGGCTGTCGTTGGCCATGCGCAGCGCATCGGCTTCGTCATCGAACGGAATCGCCACCAGCACCGGGCCGAAGATTTCTTCCTGCACCAGTGAGTGCTTCTGATCGACGTCGACGATCACCGTCGGCTTGACGAAAAACCCCGGGCCGAATTGCTCGCCGCCGCAGGCAATGGTCGCACCGCTTTCCCGGCCTTTTTCGATATAGCCATACACCCGCGCCTGCTGGCGCGCAGAGATCAGCGGCCCCATCTCGACGCTCGGGTCCAGGCCGTTGCCGAGTTTCATGGCATTGGCGATACCGGCGATGTCCGCCACTACATTGTCGAAATGCTTGCGTTGCACATACAGGCGCGAGCCGGCGCAGCACACCTGGCCCTGATTGAAGAAAATCGCGCTGGCGGCGCCGGCGGCGGCGCTTGGCAGGTCGGCATCGGCCATGACGATGGTCGGCGACTTGCCGCCCAGTTCGAGGGTGACCCGGGTCATCGAGTCCATGGCGATCTTGCCGATCTGCTGGCCCACGGCGGTGGAGCCGGTAAAGGTCAGCTTATCCACCAGCGGGTTGTGGGTCAGTGCGGAGCCGGCGGTGATGCCCGTGCCGGTGACCACGTTGAACACGCCTTCGGGATAACCGGCTTCCAGTACCAGCTCCGCCAGTTTCAGTGCGGTCAGTGGTGTTTCATCGGCGGGTTTGAGCACTACGGTGCAACCGGTGGCCAGGGCCGGGCCGAGTTTCCAGCAGGCCAGCAGCAACGGGAAGTTCCAGGCAACGATGGCACCGACCACGCCCACCGCTTCGCGACGAATGAAGCTGTGAAACTGATCGTTGGGCATCAGCGGCAACGACACCTCGACGCTGGAGCCTTCGATCTTGGTCGCCCAACCGGCCATGTAGCGCAGGAAGTCGATGGCCAGCTGCACGTCCATCACCTGTGCGACGGCAGCGCTTTTGCCATTGTTCAGGCACTCCAGCTGCGCCAGCAGCTCGGCGTCGCGTTGCATCAGGTCGGCGAGTTTCCACAACAGGTTCTGCCGCTCCCGGGGGCGGGTACGGCTCCAGGCCGAGTCATCGAACGCCTGACGCGCGGCGAGCACGGCGCGGTCGACATCTTCCGGCGTGGCCCGTGGCACCACACAAAGCACTTCGCCGGTGGCCGGGTTGTGCAGCGGCATGGTCTGGCCGTCGGCGGCCTCGACCCAATCACCGCCGATAAGCATGCGCGGCGCGCGCTGGATAAAGGCCGAAGTGGCGGGAAGCAGATTAGGAAGCGACATGTTGAAACCTCGTCTTGTTCGTGTGCCGAGGTCTTTCGCAACGGTTGTGCCAATTGTGTTTTATCGGCGCGAAGGCCTGCTCTGCTGGGCGTGACCGGTATTTTTGCGGTTACCAGGAGATCGCTAAACGTCGCAAATTGCGACGAAGTGAGACGTTCCGATCACAACTCCCGGTAAGAGCGAGCCTGCTCGCGATGGACTAAAAAGCACTGTGTTTAGCCGGTAAGCACGCGTAATCGTTAACGACCATCGCGAGCAGGCTCGCTCCTACAGAAAGCTATGCTTGTCTCAGACTGAAACAGTTGTCGCGAAATTAAACGTGTTGCCGGGCCGGTATCCCGGGGAAAACACCCGCCGGTATCGGCAAATCATTGATTCAAAGAGGTTTTAACAAGCTGGCACGCTCCGTGTATTGCTCATCACAGACGTTTCTCTTGCCTCCGTCTGCGGTGCGCCGCCGACGGCAGAAACCATAAAAACGATAAGCCACAAAAATAATAAAGCACCGTGCGAGGTTCGACGTTGATGAAGAGAAGAATCCGATCAGGCATGAGCGCCAGCCTGCTGGCCGTAGCCGCTTGTATAGCGCTGCATTCGCCTCACAGCCTGGCAGCCCGCGACGCCCAGACCATCCTCAAGGAAACCTGTCAGGGCTGTCATACCCCCGAAGCCGATAACGCCCTGAGCCGCATCAGCCAACAACGCAAGACGCCGGAAGGCTGGTTGATGAGCATCGCCCGGATGCAGACCATGCACGGTTTGCAGATCAGCGATGAAGACCGCCGGACGCTGGTCAAGTACCTGGCCGACACCCAGGGCCTGGCACCCAGCGAGACCGACGGGGTGCGCTATGCACTGGAACGCCGGCTCAACACCGCCGAGAAATTCGACGAGCAGACCAGCCAGATGTGCGGTCGCTGCCACTCTGGTGCGCGGGTCGCCCTGCAACGACGTCCGGCCCAGGAATGGGAGCGTCTGGTGAACTTCCACCTCGGCCAGTGGCCGTCCCTGGAATACCAGGCCCTGGCCCGCGATCGCGACTGGTTCGATATCGCTCGCAAAGACATGGTGCCGCTGTTGGCCAAGCGCTATCCGCTGGACAACCCGGCCTGGAAGAAATGGCAGAGCGTGGCGCCGAAGTCCGACGCACTGGTAGGCGACTGGAGCTTCAGCGGTCACTTGCCGGGCAAGGGTGAACTGGCGGGTGTGATGAGCGTCAGCGCCGACGGCAGCGACACCTTCAAGGTCAGTGTCAAAGGCCAATACGCCGACGGCTCCCCGTTCAACGGCGACGGCAGCGCGATTCTCTACACCGGCTACGAATGGCGCGGCAACGTGACCATCGACGGCGTGACCATGCGCCAGGTGTTCGCCGCCCAGGGCAATGCGATGCAGGGCCGGATGTTTGAGGCCGAGCACGATGAGCGTGGCCTGGACTTCGTCGCCGCCAAACAGGGTTCCGCCCGTTTGCTGGCGGTGCAGCCGGGTTATCTGAAGGCCGGCAGCGAAAGCGAAGTCACCCTGATCGGCAGCGGTCTGAGTGGCAAGCCGAATTTCGGCAAAGGCGTGGAAGTGCTCGAAGTCGTCGAGCAGAGTCCGCAGCGGATCAAGGTCAAACTCAAGGCCGCCGCCAATGCCCAGCCGGGTCTGCGCGCGGTCACCGTCGGTACGCTGAAAGGCCCGAGCCTGTCGGTGTACAGCCAGATCGCCGAAGTCAAAGTCGTGCCTGAGTTCTCGGTGGCGCGGATCGGCGAGGGCGGCGGTTCGACGCCGAAAGTCCAGGGCCGTTTCGACGCCGAAGCCTGGGGCAAGGGCGCCGATGGCAAGCCGTATCGCATCGGTGTGTTCCCGGCGCAGTGGAAGGTCGAGGCCTTCGACGACCGCGCCAGGGAAGACGAGGACGTCAAGTTCGCCGGCACCATGCAGGCTGACGCGGGCGTGTTTACCCCGGGCGATGCCGGACCGAACCCGGCGCGCAAGATGTCCACCAACAATGCCGGCAACCTCAAGGTGATCGCCGCCGTCGACGACGCAGGGAAATCCCTGACCGGCGAAGGCCACATGATCGTGACCGTGCAACGCTGGAACAATCCACCCATTCCGTGAGGTTGAAACGTGAGCTGCACTGACAGCAAAGGCTTCAGACACTTTTCGGAATGACCGCAAGCCCCCGCAGAACGGGGCTTGCACAGGAGGTTTGCCATGGGCGCTATCTTGAATCTGGTCGAACGCAACCTGCACGAAGTGCACGTTGATGCCGACCGCATGCTGTTCCATATCCCCAGCAGTTCGCTGTTTGCCAGCGATGAACTGACGGGCACCATCATCGATACCTTGCGCGGTCCCGGTTGCTCGTCGGACGACCTGATCCAGCGGCTGTCCGCGCGTTTCAACGGTGAAGAAGTCACCGAAACCCTGCGCGAGCTGATGGCCCTGGAGCTGGTCAGCGACGGCTCGCCGCTGACCCCGGACATCGCCACCAAACGGGTCGAGCGCACGGCAATCAACACCGTGGTGCTTAACGTCAACACCGGCTGCAACCTGAGCTGCACCTACTGCTACAAGGAAGACCTCGACAAGCCCTCGGCCGGCAAGAAAATGGACGTCGAGACCGCCATTGCTTCGGTGGAGATGCTGCTGCGCGAATCCCCGGATGAAGAGCGTTTCACCGTGGTGTTCTTCGGCGGAGAGCCGCTGAGCAATCGCAAGCTGATCGAGTACATGGTCGATTACTGTGAAAAGCGTTTTCGCGAGGCCGGCAAGTTCGTCGAGTTCGTGATGACCACCAACGCCACGCTGCTCACCGAAGAAACCGTGGACTACCTCAACGCCCACCGTTTCGGGCTCTCGGTGAGTATCGACGGTCCGAAAACCGTGCACGACCGCAACCGCATCACCGTGGGCGGGCAGGGCACCTACGACGTGGTGCGGCGCAAGGCCGAAATGCTGCTCTCGCGTTACAACAGCCGTCCGGTCGGCGCGCGGGTGACCCTGACCACCGGCGTCACCGATGTCGAAACCATCTGGGACCACCTGTTCAACGAACTGGGTTTTGCCGAAGTCGGTTTTGCCCCGGTCACCTCAGGCGACATCAGCACATTCAACCTGACCAGCGACGAACTGATCGAAGTCTTCGCCAACATGAAGAAACTCGGTCGACGTTACCTGGAGGCGGCGCTGGAGCACCGCAACATTGGCTTCTCCAACCTGCATCAGCTGATCACCGACATCCACGAAGGCCACAAAAAAGCCCTGCCGTGCGGTGCGGGCCTGAAGATGCTGGCGGTCGATCACAAGGGCGAGTTGAACCTGTGCCACCGCTTTACCGGTTCGAGCCTGCCGACCTTCGGCAACGTGCACAGCGGCGTGAAACAGGTCGAGCTGAACGACTTCCTGTCCCAGCGCCTCGACCGTACCAACACCGGCTGCGAAGACTGCCAGATCCGCAACCTGTGCTCCGGCGGTTGCTACCACGAAAGCTACGCCCGCTACGGCGACCCGACCCATCCGACCTATCACTACTGCGAACTGATGCGTGACTGGGTCGACTTCGGCATCGAGGTCTACACCCGGATCATGGCTCACAACCCTGCGTTCATCAGCAGCTACATCACTCCGCGCAAGGCTCACTGATATGAAACATCTCAAGGCAATCAATAACAAAGCGTTGAAGCTGGATCAGGCCGCGGACGAAAACCGCATCGAAGAAGTGGTGGCGATGAGCTCCGTGGCGGGCTGCGCCTCGACCACCGACCCGGGTTGGGAGATCGATGCGTTTGGCGGTGTGTCGTCGCTGTGCCAGCCGATGGAAGCCGACCTGTATGGCTGCTCCGATCCGTGCTGGTGGCCGGCCCAGGTGCCCGACATGATGAGCACCTATCCGGACTGGAACAAGGATGCCCAGGCGTCCAACGAAAACTGGCGCAACCTCGGCACTGTCTTCCCCAAAGACAAGTGATCAGATAAGAAGAAGGATTCCAGCATGCACAGCATCAAAGCCTGCGGCCTGGCCGCTTTCGCCCTCCTGAGCACCTGTTCGCTCAGTGTTCTGGCCGATGAAAACACCGCACTGCAAGACGGTCACGAATACATGTTGACCACCAATTACCCGAACAACCTGCACGTGATCGACCTGGCCACGGACACCTTGTACAAGACTTGCAAGATGCCGGACGCCTTCGGTCCCGGCACCGTGCAACTGTCGCCGGACCGCAAGACCGCCTATGTGCTGAACAACCACTATGCGGATGTCTACGGCGTCGAACTGGACAGCTGCAAGCAGGTGTTCCACGCCAGCATCACCCAGAAGCCGGGGGAGAAAGCGCGGTCGATGTTCGCCTTTACCCTCAGCCACGACGGCAAGGAGCTGTTCACCGTCGCCAACCCGACGTTGATGCTCAACGACCGCTACGAAGTGCAGCAGCCGCGGCTCGACGTGTACAAGACTGACGCCGGCCTGGACGCCAAACCCGTGCGCAGCTTCCCGGCACCGCGACAGCTGACCATCATGCAGAGCGGTGACGACGGCACGCTGTACGTGGCGGGGGCGGATGTCTACAAGGTCAACGTGCAGACCGGCAAATTCGACGTGCTGATCCCGAGCCGCCACTGGAAGCGCCCGAACTACAGCGCCCCGGACGTGCTCTACGTGTGGAACCAGCAGACCTATCGCCATGACTTCTCGCTGCTCTACACCGCCGCGAAATTCAAGGACAAGAAACAGGACCCGGCCACCGCCGAATACCTGTATGGCCTGTTCAGCATCGACCTGAAAACCGGCAAGACCGAAACCACCGACTTCGGTCCCCTGACGGAAATCTACTTCAGTGGCATGCGCTCACCCAAGGACCCGAACCTGATGTTTGGCGTGCTTAACCGCCTGGCCAAGTACGACATCAAGCAGAAGAAACTGCTCCAGTCCGCCACCCTGGATCATTCCTACTACTGCATTTCCTTCAACAAGGACGGCAGCAAGATCTACCTGGCCGGGACCTTCAACGATGTGGCGATCTTCGATGCCGACAGCCTGAAGCAGATCGGCAGCATCAAGATGCCGGGCGGGGACATGGCAATTACTACGGCGCAGGTGTTTGTGCGGTAATCGCGGCGCCTGAACTGCCTTCGCTGGCAAGCCAGCTCCTGCAAGGATTTCGGTGGATCACAAATTTGTGTACGCCGCTGAACCCTGTGGGAGCGAGCTTGCTCGCGATGGGGCCCCCACAAACACGGCAAAAATAGCCAGAATCAAATCCCCGGCACCGGACACCCCAAATCCCCTTCCTGACACTTCAGATACGTCTTGAACGTCTCGACCCGCGCCTTGGTCAGCTGCGTGATGCAATTGCCGTAGACCAGCGGATAGACACTCCCGCCTTCCACCCCCGACGCCGAAAACTTGCACTCGGCATCCCGAAACGCAATCCACGAACGCTGTGCGCCCACCCACAGTTTCTTGCTGTCGGGATTGGCCTTCAGTCGAGCGGTGATTTGCTGGTAGAGCGCATTCAGCTCCTTGTCAGCCGCGGCGTGCTGTTGCGACGCGCACTGGTTCATCGTCGCCTGGTCGGAGGCGTTGTCGCAGTCCACGGCATGGGCCATGGGGGTCAACATCAAGGGTGCCAGCGCCAGGAGAAAGCGTGGATGCATGTCAGAAGCTCGCTGTGACAGGGAAAAGAGCGGTGCAGTTTAGCGCAGTGCAATCTCCAGCCCTCTACGCCTGCCATTCAGGGTGTTTTTTCACCGCCTCACAGGCAAGCCAGGGCACGTCGTGGGATGTCCAGATATGCGCCTGAGGCGTCATTTTCGGATCGTCATCCAGTGTGGCGACACGAACGATGACGTGGGGCTGGGCCAAACGTTCCGCCATCAGATGCGAACCGCAGACCGAACAGAAATGCCGCCACTTGCCCGGCGAGGACTCATGGCTGCTCAGCCGATCCTGGCCCTTGATCCAGCGAAAATGCTCGCGCATCACGCCGGCAGTCGACGCAAAGGCCGCGGCGTGCGCCTTGCGGCAGGTATGGCAGTGACAGTGGCTGATGGGCATGTCGAGGCTGTCGACTTCGTATTGGATGGCTTTGCATAGGCAGCTGCCGTGCAGTTTGTTCATGGTGCCTCCCGGTGACATGGCTGAATGCTGCGTTGTGGCGGGCAACGTTAGCAGTTTCGATCAACGCCAACCGCCACCTTCAAAGCAGAACTTATCGCCCCGAATACAGCCGAATACTTCGGGCAACGTTGATCGCCACACAACTTTAGGGTTGGACAAGTGGTCTTACAGGCCTACTGTTGTCCAGTACAGGAGGTGACTTATGAACCCAGCATCAGATCGCATCGAAAGGAAGATCCTGCTCAAGGCGCCGCGTTCACAGGTCTGGCGCGTGATAGCCCATGCCGAGGAGTTCGGGAAATGGTTTGGCGTGGCGCTGGACGGAAGGCGTTTTGTCGCCGGCGAGTGGACCCAGGGGCAGGTGACGTACCCGGGGTATGAACATGTGTTGTGGAATGTGTTGGTCGAAAGGGTCGAGCCGGAGCGACTGTTTTCGTTTCGCTGGCATCCGTACGCCGTAGAGCCGGGTTTCGATTACTCCCAGGAACCCACCACGCTGGTGAAATTCGAGCTCGAAGACATGGACAAAGGCACGCTGCTGAAGGTGTCCGAGTCGGGTTTCGATCACATTCCCCAGCATCGCCGCCTCAAGGCATTCCGTATGGACAGCCGTGGTTGGGATGAGCAAATGAGCAACATCGAGCAGTTTCTTATCGCCAAGGCCCATGAACGCCAGGTGGAGTGATCGCACCCGCATAGCTGCAAGTCAGCCGCCGGTCGCGTCACTCGCGACCTCCGTGCTCAATTTCCGACGTATCTCAGGGATTTTGGAAGGGTGGCTATAGCGAATGTCCTACAAGTGTTAGTAGATATGTCCTCTATCGCAGATTGGATCCCATGCGTATTCTGGCCCCATCCACTGAAGCACAGGGAGCGCTCAGGATCATGGATGATCGGCCTGCATGGAATGCTCACGACAGGGAGTCGTAATGGTCTGGGAAGAACCCGCTTCGGCGGGTTTTTTTATGGGCGCAAAAAAAGTATTGGCTGCGGGAGCCCGGCTCCCGCAGCCGTTTCTATCAGCGTCGATCCAGTTTCGCCGCAGCACGTTCGGTGATTTCCGCGCGCAGCTTCAATGAACCGGCAGCGCGTTTGCGGGCTTCTTCCAATACGCTGGCGGGCGCCGTTTCCGGGCTACCTGCGGCGAACGGCGGCGCCGGGGCGTATTCGAGCTGCAATTGCACCAGTTCGGCGGTGTCCTTATCGAACAGTTCCGCCGCCAGGGTCAGGGCGAAATCGATGCCGGCGGTGATCCCGCCACCGGTCAGCAAATTGCCGTCGCGCACCACCCGGTCTTTCACCGCAATCGCCCCCAGCGGTGCCAACAGTTCGTGATAGGCCCAGTGGGTGGTCGCACGCTTGCCCTTGAGCAGGCCCGCCGCGCCGAGCACCAGCGAACCGGTGCAGACCGAGGTGACATACCGCGCGTTGGCAGCCTGGGTCCTGATGAAATCCAGGGTCTGCTCATCCTCCATCAATGGCCCGACGCCACTGCCGCCCGGAATGCAGATCACATCCAGCGCGGGGCAGTCGTCAAAGGTGACGGTCGGTTTCAACATCAGACCGGTGCTGGCGGTGATCGGCATCAGGTCCTTCCAGATCAAATGCACCTTCACATCCGGCAGCGAGGCCAGCACGTCGTAAGGGCCGGTCAGGTCGAGTTGCTGAACCTGTGGAAACAACAGAAAACCGATCTGCAGGGTCATGGTGTATTTCTCATGAAGTGGGTGGACGGCTTCACTGTAGGCTCGTAGGATTTGGCGAATACGCCAATTACCCCACGAATTACGCCAATCATGCCCAAGACCATTCATGTGCTCGCCTTCACCAATGTGCAATTGCTGGACGTCACCGGGCCGTTGCAGGTCTTCGCTTCTGCCAACGACATCGCCCGTCAGCAAGGTTTGCCGCCGCCCTATGCGCCGACGGTGATCGCCAGCGGCGGCGGGGCGGTGATGTCGTCGGCGGGGTTGGCCTTGATGGCCGAACCGTTGCCGGAGCAGGGCAGCGACACCTTGATCATCGCTGGCGGCTGGGGCGTTTATGCGGCGGCTGAAGACCTGCCGCTGGTGGCGTGGGTGCGCGAGCATGCAGCGGGGTGTCGGCGGGTTTCATCGGTGTGCACCGGGGCGTTTTTGCTTGCGGCCAGTGGCTGGCTCGATGGGCGGCGTGTGGTGACCCACTGGACCCGTTGCGAGCAGCTGGCGCAGCAGCATCCGCAATTGCAGGTCGAACCCAATCCGATTTTCATCAACGACGGTCCGGTCTGGACTTCGGCCGGGGTCACCGCCGGCATCGACCTGGCGCTGGCCATGGTCGAGCAAGACCTCGGCCGTGGCATGGCCCTGGAAGTGGCCCGGCAACTGGTGGTGTTCCTCAAGCGGCCCGGCGGTCAGTCGCAATTCAGCGTGACCCTGTCCTTGCAAAAAGAAGGCAACCGGTTCGACGAGCTTCACGCCTGGATCAGCGAAAACCTGACCAAGGACCTCGGCATTCCGACCCTGGCCCAGCAGGCCGGCATGAGCGAGCGCAGCTTCGTGCGCCACTACCGCGCCGACACCGGCCAGACCCCGGCCCGGGCCATCGAACAGATCCGCGTCGAGACCGCGCGGCGGCTGCTCAGCGACACCGGCGTGCCGATCAAACGGGTCGCCGTGCAATGCGGGTTCGGCAGCGAGGAAACCCTGCGTCGCAGCTTTCTGCGCGCCATGGGCGTGACACCACAGGCCTATCGTGAGCGGTTTTCCGTCAACGCCGGAACAGATCCGGTGCTGCCTTGACCCTGACGGTGGCGCCCTGCGCGGCGCTTCTATTCAGCCGCCTCGGCTTCCGTCACCTGATTGAAGTACTTCGCCCGATCCGGTGTAAACGTCACCACCATCCGCGTGCGTGAACAGGTCAGTGCCCGCTCCTCACTCAAATCCACATCCAGATCCTCGCCACGCAAGCCCTGCCATTGGGCGAGGTATTTGAGGGAACCGTATTTTTCGAGTTTTTTCAGGCTGCGGCTGACCCCCCCTTTCCAGCCCAGCACCGGAAGTTCACCGGCCAGGCACCGTTGCGCGAGGTCAGGGAAGCGGACGGCACGCTGGCGGCCGATCTCCCAGCATTTGATCAGGCCCCTGTCGTGGGCCTCCCACAGTTCGTCGCGGGTCAGGCCCGAGCGCAAGGGCGAGTCGATGCTGCGATGGATGCGTTGGGTCATTCCGGTTCCTTGAATTCGGGGTGGCTGGACAGCTCCGCTGTGCCCGTTGATCGAGGATGTTAGGTGGGGTTGTAACGGCTGGCAACAGAGTATTTCCGCATGTGTTGTTTAAAAAATGTAGGACATCCACCTGGGGTTCAGTGGAGCTCCCTCACCACAAAAGCCTGTTCGCCACAGGTGACTGGCGCTGGCTTCAAGGCTGCCACATACTCTTCTCCCCACTCAATTTCCGATCCAGAAAACACGCCGCGCTGATCAACGCCAGGTGCGTCAGCGCTTGCGGCGTGTTGCCCATGTGCCGCGCCTGGCTGTCGAATTCTTCCGCGTATAACCCCAGCGGGTTGGCGTAGCGCAGCAGCTGTTCGAATTCCAGATGGGCCTTATCCACGCGGCCGGCCCGGGCCAGGCATTCGACGTACCAGAACGAGCACGCGGCGAACGCGCCTTCGATGCCGGGCAGGCCGTCGATGGGGTTGTCGTCATTGTGATAGCGATAAACCATGCCGTCGCGCACCAGGTTCTTTTCGATGGCATCGAGGGTGGCCAGCCAGCGTGGGTCCTTGGCGCTGACGAAACGCACCAATGGCATCAGCAGCATCGAGCCGTCGAGGGCGGTGCCGCCGATGTGCTGGACGAAATGCCCGCGTTCCTCGTGCCAGAAATTTTCCCAGATATCGGAATAGATGGCCTGCCGGGTCTGGTCCCAACGGGCGAACGGGGCGGGCAGGGAGCGTTTCGAGGCGAGGCGGATCGCCCGGTCCAGCGCCACCCAGCACATCAGGCGCGAATGCAGGAAATGATGCTGCTCGCCGCGCATTTCCCAGATGCCGACATCTTCCTGCTGCCAGGTTTCGCAGACCTGGTCGACCACTTCTACCGTGTGCTTCCAGCCTTCGTGGGAAATGGCTTCGCCGTACTTGTTGACCAGGTACACCGCATCCATCAGCTCGCCGAAGATATCCAGTTGCACCTGCGCATACGCCAGATTGCCGATGCGCACCGGGGTTGCACCACCATGGCCGGACAGGTGTGTGAGTTCGATTTCCGGCAGTTCCTGACGGCCGTCGATGCCATACAGGATATTGAGTTTCATCGCGTGGCCCCGACAGTCACTGACCCGCCCGCGCAACCAGCGCATGTAGGCGTTGGCCTCGTCGACGAAACCCAGGCGCATGAAGGCGTAAACGGTGAACGAGGCGTCACGGATCCAGGTGTAGCGATAGTCCCAGTTGCGTTCGCCGCCAACACTTTCCGGCAGGCCGAAGGTCGCGGCGGCGAGGATGGCGCCGTGTTTGCGCGAGGTCAGCAGCTTCATTGCCAGCGCCGAGCGATTGACCATTTCCCGCCAGCGCCCGCGATAGCTGGACTGCCTGATCCAGTCGCGCCAGAACTTCAGGGTGCGCTCCAGACACAGATCGGCGGCGCCTTCCCTGAAGCGCGGATCGTCAATGGCGCCGAGCAGAAACTCGGCGGTCTGATCCTGTTCGAGGGTGAATACGGTGACCGCCGCGTTGCCGTCGATCCTTAGCAGTTGGTCCGTGGACAGCCGCAGTGACGGTTGATCGGCGGCGCTGAAAATCACGTCCTTGCCGTCCAGCCGGGCGAGGGTATTGGCGCGGGCGTAGTCATGGCGTACGGCGCAGCGCAGGCGAAACGTCGCCCGGCCACTGACCACCCGCACCCGACGCATCAGCATCGGCAAATCATCTTCGGTGTCGCCGATGGGCAGCAGATCGGTGATTTCAACAACAGCGCGGTCACTGAGCCAACGGGTTTGCAGCACGTTGGTGTCTGGCAGGTAAATCTGCTCGCGACGCGCATCGGGCAAATCCGGGGACAGCTGGAAAACGCCGGCCTCGGGGGTGTCCAGCAGCGAGCAGAAAATCGACGGACTGTCGAACTCCGGCCAGCAGAAAAAATCCACGCTGCCCTTGTCGTTGACCAGCGCGGCGCTGCGCATGTCACCGATGATGCCGTGGGCGTCGATGGGGCTTTGTCGTTCCGGGTGATGATCAGGCATAACCGTGAAACTCCGGGAGTTGAGCTCCTATGCAACTGACTGGCACGAACGCCCCGGAGTTCATTCGATGGGAGGGCAGGGTGTCTGGGGCCTTCACATTCAACCAACAAATTGCCGCTTCCCCCTCAATCCGCCGTTGTGGCAACTTGCAGGCCCCTATCGAGGCCGGACCCCATGGCGAACCCCTACCGCGAACTGTTCAACGCTCCTGGCAGCCGCGCGTTCGTGCTGGCCGGGATGATCGCGCGCATGCCGATTTCCATGACCGGCATCGGTCTGATCACCATGCTCTCGCAGTTGCAGGGCGGCTATGGGTTGGCCGGGGCGGTGGCGGCGACATTTGCCCTGGCCACGGCGTTTTGTGCGCCGCAGGTGTCGCGGCTGGTGGACCGTTTTGGCCAGCGGCGGATCCTGCCGGTGTCGGCGCTGGTCGGGGGCGGGGCGCTGTTGATGGTGTTGCTCTGCACCCGCTTGCAGGCACCGCACTGGACGCTGTTCGTGTTCGCCGCGCTGGCCGGTTGCATGCCGAGCATGTCGGCCATGGTGCGGGCGCGCTGGACCGAGGTCTATCGCGGTCAGCCGCAACTGCAAACGGCCTATGCCCTGGAATCGGTGCTGGACGAAGTCTGCTTCATTGTCGGGCCGCCCTTGTCGGTGGGGCTGTGCGTGGTGGCGTTCCCCGAGGCCGGGCCCTTGGCAGCGGCACTGATGCTGGCGATCGGCGTGACCGCGTTTGTGTTGCAACGCGACACCGAGCCCGCGCTGCATCCCCATGAAGAACATCACCAGGGGTCGATCATCCGCTCAAGGGACATTCAGTTGCTGATGCTGTTGATGGTCGCCGTGGGCACCATCGTCGGCGTGGTGGACGTGGTCAGCGTGGCCTTCGCCCAGCAACAGGGGCAACCGGCGGCGGCGAGCGTCGTGTTATCGGTGTATGCCATTGGTTCGTGCCTGGCCGGGCTGGCGTTCGGCGCATTGCGTTCGAACGTGCCGCTGCCGCGCCTGTTCCTGTACGGCGGAGTGGCGACGGCGGTGACCACCTTGCCGCTGCTGCTGGCGGTGAACATCCTCGGGCTGTCGCTGGCGGTGTTCGTCGCCGGGCTGTTTTTTGCGCCGACGCTGATCGTCGCCATGGCCCTGGTGGAGCAAATCGTGCCACCGGCCAAACTCACCGAAGGCCTGACCTGGCTGGTCACCGGGTTGAGCATCGGCGTGGCAATCGGCGCCGCCAGTTCGGGGTGGCTGGTGGATGCGTTCGGGGCGCGAAGCGGGTTCTGGGTGGCGATTGCGGCGGGGGCGGTTGTGCTCGGTTCGGCGGTGCAAAGCCATCGTCATTTGAAAGGGTGATTCACCCGTGTGAGCTTGCTCGCGATGGCGGCATCGCAGACGACAAAAAATGCCCGCACCTCACAATGCGGGCATTTTTCATTTCGGTTCACCCGCTCAGAAGTTGTACTTCGCGGTCAGTTGCAGGTTGCGCGGTTCGCCGTCGAACGTGGTGCCGAAGTTGCCCAGGCCTGTCAGGTAGCGCTTGTCGAACACGTTGTTGGCGTTGACGGTGAAGCTCAGGTGGTCGTCGTACTGATAGCGGGTCATCAGGTCCACCAGGGTGTAGCCGCCTTGTTTGAGGGAAGTGGCGCCTTCGGTGGGGCTGGAGCTCTGGCCGTAGAACGCGCTCTGCCAACTGATGCCGCCGCCGACCGTGATCGGGTCCAGGACGCCGGGCAGGCGATAGGTGGTGAAGGTGCGCACGACGTGTTCCGGTTTGGTGGTGGCCAGCGGGAAGCCGTAGATGCGTTGTTCGTCCTTGTCGCGGGTACGGGCGTAGGTGTAGCCGGCCGAGACGTTCCAGCCTTCGGCCAGTTCGCCGGCCAGTTCCAGTTCGACACCCTTGGTGGTCGCGTGGGAGGTCGGTTTGTAGATGTCCTGGCCGGTGTTCGTGTCGGTGGTGACGTATTGGGCGATGTTGTCCTGCTCGATGCGGAACAGGGCCAGGCTGGCGTTGAGCCGGCCTTCGAGGTAGGCCGCTTTCAGACCGGTTTCGTAGCTGTCGCCTTCCACCGGGTCCAGGGTCTTGCCGCTGGCGTCCTTGTAGATTTGTGGCTGGTAGATGTTGGTGTAGCTGGCATAGACCGAGTAGGTGTCGTTGAGGTCGTAGACCACACCGGCATAAGGTGTGACGACCCCGTGCTCCTTATAGCTGGCGTGGGTGTCGGCCTGACCGGCGTCGGCGTTGTAGCGGTAATCTTCGTTGTATTTGAACGTGCTCAGGCGGCCGCCGAGGATGAACGACAGGTCGTCGGTCGGGCGCAGGCGGGTGGCCAGGTAAATGCCGTTCTGGCTCTGGGTGCGCTCGTACTTGCCGTTTTTCGGGAAGTCCTGGTACGCCAGGTCGCCGTTCCAGTCATAGATGCTCCCCGGCACCAGTTCGAAGGCGCTGGTGTCGTAGGTCGCACCGGTCTGACGGGAGTGGGAGGTCATGAAACCCGCCACCAGTTCATGCTCGCGACCGCCCAATGTGAATGGGCCGGTGACGTTCACGTCAGCGGTGTTCTGCACCCGATGACCTTCCCAGCGACCCCAATAAAGGAACATGCCTTCACCGGTGGCGCGGTCCGGGCTGCCACCGCTGGCCGACGCCAGGCGGGTGTCGTGATCGGTGGTTTTCTGGTCGAGGCTGAGCTTGAGTTTCCAGTCGTTGGCCAGTGCCTGTTCCAGGGAGGCAAAGTAGGTGGTGCTGTCGAAATCCCGACGGCTCCAGTCGGCACCCGGGTTGAAACTGCGCGGGAAGTCGGTGCGGCCGCCATCGGCGAAGTACACCGCGTTGCCGGTCCAGGAACTGCCGCGCGGGGTGGCGCTGGATTTGTCGACGCCGAAGGTCAGCAGGGTGTCGTCGCTCAGGTCGGCTTCGAGGATGCCGTAGAACAGGTCTTTTTTCTGGCTGTAGTGGTCGATGTACGAATCCTTGTCCTGATAGGCACCGACGAAGCGACCACGCACGTTGCCGGAGTCGGTCAGCGAGCCGGAGATGTCGCCTTCGGTCCGATAGTTGTCCCAGGAACCGGCGGTGGCACTGATCGACGCCTTGAAATCCTTGGTCGGCTTCTTGCGCACCAGGTTGACGGTGGCCGACGGGTCGCCCGCGCCGGTCATCAGACCGGTCGAGCCCTTGATGACTTCGACCCGATCCAGGCTGGCGGCGTCGTCGCTGTTGTTCGGGTTTTCACCGTAGACGCCGTCGTAAGGGATGTTGACGCCGTCGTACTGGAAATTGGTGATGGCAAAGCCACGGGCGGAGAACTCGGTACGGTCACTGTCGTACTTCTGCGCCGAGACCCCGGGGGTGTTGCGCAGCACATCACCGACGCTCTTTGCACCCTGATCGTCCATTTGCTGGCGGGTGATCACGGTGACCGTCTGTGGGGTTTCGCGAATGGTCAGCGGCAGCTTGGTGGCGGTGGTGGTCGCGCCGGTGGTGTAGGAACCGGTGTCTTCGGTGACCAGTCCCAGGGCCTGGCCGGAAATGGTGGTCGCGCCCAGTTGCAGGCTGGAGGCGCCGCCGGACGTCAGCGTGACGCTGTTGCCATTGATCTGGAACGAAATGCCGCTGCCCTTGAGCATTTCCGCCAATGCCGCGGAAGGCTCCAGCGACCCGGACACCGCACGGGACTTGATACCGGCCACTTGGTCGGGGCTGTACAGGATCTGCAGGTTGGTCTGCAGGCCCAGTTCCGTCAGGGCGCTGGACAGTGGTTGCACGGCAATACTGACTTTTACCGGTTGCGCATTGGCCATCGAGCTCCCCAGCAGGGTGGCGGTCAGCAGAATGCCGGTCAGCAGGGTTCGATGCAGGGTCGGGCGCTGAACGGCCAGCGCGAGAGGTGTGCGGCGTGAAAGGGATCGCATTACTTGCCTGTGCTCCTGAAAAATGTCGTGCGGAGTTTTTGTTAATGGGAATTATTATTAAGACGAGGCGTGGGCGCGAAACCGGAAAAGAAATTTCAGAATGATGAATGGCCGAGGTTTTTAGGTTCAGGTGGGGTGAAAAACAACCTGTAGGAGCGAGCCTGCTCGCGATGGACGTCTGGGCGCCGCGTATCGCCAGGTTGTCTCGCGTAATCGTTGACGTTTTTCGCGAGCAGGCTCGCTCCTACAGAAAACGGCGGAGCGGGGGGGTGAAAAACAACCTGTAGGAGCGAGCCTGCTCGCGATGGACGTCTGGGCGCCGCGTATCGTCAGGTTGTCTCGCGTAATCGTTGACGTTTTTCGCGAGCAGACTCGTGCCTACAGAAAACGGCGGAGCGGGGGGCGAAAAACAACCTGTAGGAGCGAGCCTGCTCGCGATGGACGTCTGGGCGCCGCGTATCGCCAGGTTGTCTCGCGTAATCGTTGACGTTTTTCGCGAACAGGCTCGTGCCTACAGAAAGCGGTGCGTGGGTCCACGACTATTTCCGAGCAGGGCAAAGCATTACTTTAAATCTACATGAGAATTACTATAAATTACGCACCTCAAATTGCCACTATCGTGCCACTGCCTGATTCAGTGTCCGATCAAGTCGCCCAAGGACAGAAACCGCACCCGTGCGGACGGGAGTCATGTTGGAAAACTACTATCGGGAGCTGGTGTGTTTCCTGAACGCCAAGCTCGGCAACCGTCAGGTGGCCGAAGATGTGGTGCATGACGCTTACCTGCGTGTCCTGGAACGCTCCAGTGACACGCCGATCAAGCAGCCGCGGGCGTTTCTCTATCGCACCGCGCTGAACCTGGTGATCGATGATCATCGGCGCAATGCCTTGCGCCAGGTTGAATCGCTGGAGGTGCTGGACAGCGAAGAGCGCTATGTCAGTCCATCGCCCCTCAACAGCCTCGACCATGACCAACGCATCGACATGCTCCAGCGCGCATTGGCCGAACTGCCACAGCTGTGCCGCGAGAGTTTCCTGCTGCGCAAGATCGAAGGTCTGACCCACCCGCAGATCGCCGAGCACCTGGGTATTTCCAAGGCCATGGTCGAAAAGCACATCGTCAATGCGATGAAGCACTGCCGGGTGCGCATGCGGCAATGGGATGCGCATTGATCGGCCCGTTGCCCGTCCTTTTCATAAAAAACAGCCTTGCAGCCGCTGCGCAACAGGGGGCGCCGGGGGCTGCCAGCTCACATTTCCGCTGGCTGTTACGCCGCCATCGCGAGCACGCTCGCGCCTACATGGAGGGGCCATTGTGGGAGCGAGCTTGCTCGCGATAGGGCCCTCAAAAGCACTGCAACGCTTGAAAACTGAACCCTTCCTGAAGAACCCCGCGATTCCCCCTGCAAGATTCTGTAACAGGTTTACTCTCCAAAAACCGGGGCGTAAGCTTCGCGCGTTTTCATCAATAGCGGAGACCCACAGTGGGTACTTGTTCGAGTGACAGTAGTCGGCCGGTTTCGATAACCGGCACCTTCCCGGCAAGATAACGCGCAGCTTTTTTATGCCGTTGTCTCGCCGTAAAGCGAGCAGCGGCATCCCGATTCCGGCCGGCCCAGGCTGGATTCCCGACGTCCTCTCATCGACGCTGAACCGTGCGTGATGTTCGACTTTGTGTCGTCATCGCGGCGCATCGACACGCCTGCTCGACGGTTTCCTGGCCGACCCTGGGGGAACTGCCATGAACCTGACCCTGCTCAAGGAATTCTTTGCCGGATTCCTGCGCACCCGCCACATTGCCCGGCACTTCCGTCGCCTGGCACTGCTGGAAAACTTCACCGACACCAAGGTCAGCCGTGAGGTCCCGCCCACCCTGGCACAAACCCTGGTCAATGCCGCGATCAGCGACACCGGCCACTTGCTGGAGACCCTCGGCAGCCACACCGACGGCCTGAGCGAACTCGAAGCCGAAGCCGTGCGTGAGCAGGTCGGCCTCAACGAAGTCGAGCACGAACAACCGCTGCCATGGTGGGTTCACCTGTGGCACTGCTACAAAAACCCGTTCAACCTGCTGCTGACCCTGCTGGCGGTAATCTCCTGGCTGACCGAAGACATGAAGGCCGCCACCGTGATTTTCTCGATGGTGGTGCTCTCGACCCTGCTGCGCTTCTGGCAGGAAACCAAATCCAACCAGGCCGCCGACGCCCTCAAGGCCATGGTGAGCAACACCGCCACTGTGCTGCGGCGGGATCTGGAAGACCACGGAGCCCAGCGCATTGAGCTGCCGATCAAGCAACTGGTGCCAGGCGATCTGATCGTGCTCTCGGCGGGTGACATGATTCCCGCCGATTGCCGGGTGCTGAGCGCCAAGGACTTGTTCGTCAGCCAGGCGGCCATGACCGGTGAATCGATGCCGGTGGAAAAATTTCCGCGCCAACAGGACAACGACACCTGCAACCCGCTGGACCTGGACAACATTTTGTTCATGGGCACCAACGTGGTGTCGGGCACGGCCATGGCGGTGATCCTGACCACGGGCAACAGCACTTATTTCGGCGCACTGGCGCAGCGGGTCGGCGCCACCGACCGGGCACCGACCTCGTTCCAGACCGGGGTCAACAAAGTCAGCTGGCTGCTGATCCGCTTCATGTTCGTGATGGCGCCGCTGGTGTTGTTCATCAATGGCTTCACCAAGGGCGACTGGACCGAAGCGCTGTTGTTCGCACTGTCGATTGCCGTGGGCCTGACCCCGGAAATGCTGCCGATGATCGTCACCTCGACCCTGGCCAAGGGCGCGGTGTTCCTGTCGCGCAAGAAAGTCATCGTCAAACGCCTCGACGCCATCCAGAACTTCGGTGCCATGGACGTGCTGTGCACCGACAAGACCGGCACCCTGACCCAGGACAAAATCTTCCTGGCGCGCAATGTCGATGTCTGGGGCAACGACTCCGACGATGTGCTGGAAATGGCTTACCTGAACAGCTACTACCAGACCGGCCTGAAAAATCTGCTGGATGTGGCGGTGCTTGAACACGTGGAAATCCACCGTGAACTGAAAGTCGGCACGGCGTTTCGCAAGGTTGACGAGATCCCGTTCGATTTCAATCGCCGGCGCATGTCGGTGGTGGTGGCCGAGCGTGACCAGCCACACTTGCTGATCTGTAAAGGGGCGGTCGAAGAGGTGCTGGCGGTCTGCTCGCGGGTGCGTCATGGCGAGATTGACGAAGCGCTGAGCGAGGAACTGCTGGCGCGGATTCGCCAAGTGACCGCGACCTTCAACGCTGAAGGGCTGCGGGTGGTTGCCGTGGCCGCGCGGCCGATGGTTGAAGGGCGTGACGCCTACAGCCTGGCGGATGAACGGGACCTGACGCTGATCGGCTACGTCGCCTTCCTCGACCCGCCGAAAGAAAGTACCGCGCCCGCGCTCAAGGCGCTGGCCGCCCACGGTGTGGCGGTGAAAGTGCTGACCGGCGACAACGAACTGGTCACCGCGAAGATCTGCCGTGAAGTCGGCCTGGAGCAACAAGGCCTGCTCATGGGCAATGACGTCGAACGCATGAGCGACGCGGAACTGGCGGTGGCGGTGGAGCACACCAATGTGTTCGCCAAACTCACGCCATCGCACAAGGAGCGCATCGTCCGTTTGCTCAAGGGCAATGGCCATGTGGTCGGCTTCATGGGCGACGGCATCAACGATGCGCCGGCCCTGCGCACCGCCGACATCGGGATTTCGGTGGACAGTGCCGTGGACATCGCCAAGGAGGCGGCGGACATCATCCTCCTGGAAAAGAGCCTGATGGTGCTGGAGGAGGGCGTACTGGAAGGTCGGCGGACCTTCGCCAACATGCTCAAGTACATCAAGATGACCGCCAGTTCGAACTTCGGCAACGTGTTCTCGGTGCTGGTGGCCAGTGCGTTCATTCCGTTCCTGCCGATGTTGCCGATGCACCTGCTGGTGCAGAACCTGCTCTACGACATCTCGCAGATTGCCATTCCGTTCGATAACGTCGATGCGGACATGCTGAAAAAACCACAGCGCTGGCAACCCGCCGACGTCGGGCGGTTCATGCTGTTTTTCGGGCCGATCAGCTCGATCTTCGACATCACCACCTTCGCGTTGATGTGGTACGTGTTCGACGCGAACACCCCGGACCATCAAACCCTGTTCCAGTCAGGCTGGTTCGTGGTCGGTCTGCTGACCCAGACGCTGATCGTGCACATGATCCGCACGCCGAAAGTGCCATTCCTGCAAAGCCGCGCGGCGATGCCGCTGATGGTGATGACCGCCCTCATCATGGCCGTGGGGATTTTCCTGCCAATGGGACCGTTGGCGCACTACTTCAAACTGCAGGCACTGCCCTCGCTGTACTTTGTATTCCTGCCGTTGATTCTGCTGGCGTACATGGGCCTGACCCAGGCCGTGAAGGGGTTCTACATCCGGCGATTCGGCTGGCAATAAGGCTGTCAATCGCAGGCGCCGGGCAAGCCCGGTGCCTGCGGGAGAACGCGCCGCCAACGGGGCACGGGATTTAGGAAAAGTCCTACAGAAAGCTCGACAGGTCTTCCGTAGCCTTGCGCCCTCACTCTTCTGACACCTTTCTGGGGGCGCACGTTGTCGAACAAGTCCTTACGCATCCTGATCGCTGACGAGCAACACTTCAATCGGCTGAGAATCGAGCGCTGGTTCAACCAACTCAATTACTTTCGGATAGCGCCAGTGCAAAATCTCGACGAGTTGCTGAGCCTGGTGGAATACGGTGGCGAGCCATTCGACCTGTTGGTCATCAACGCCGCACTGCCGGGCGGGAAGCTGGATCTGTTGGATTACTGCCTCGACAACCGGCAGTTGGATCGCGTGTTGATCTACGACGGCCAGCAGGCGCAACTGCCGCCTGTCCCAGCCTGCGAGCGGCAGAAAATTCAGGTCAGCCATGCCTCGCTGCCGGATCCGGGGACGATCCAGCGCCTGATGGCGATCATCGATCCACGCCTGCCGTTCGTCGGCACTGTCATTTCTGTCAGGTAGTTCGCAGAGGCTTTTCATGCAACAGTCTATGCGCAGCTACTGCGTCCAATTCGAGCTTTGCTCATGGGTAATCAGTGCCTAATCGTCGTGTTGTTGCACAGGGAGTAGCCATGAAGTCAGTGCTGATAGTGGACGATCACCCGGTGATTCGCGGCGCGCTCAAAATCGTACTCAAGCAAGAGGGGTACAAGCGCATTTACGAAGCGGCCAGCGGTAACGAAGTGCTGCCGATGATCCGTGAGCACCGACCGGAACTGGTGGTGTTGGACCTGAACATTCCGTCCCTCGACGGGCTGGATGTGCTGGCCAGGATCAAGACCGGTGAGGTGCCGTGCCGGATCGTGGTCTTCACGTCCCAGGAGCCGGAGTTCTTCCAGGACCGGTGCATGCGTGCCGGCGCCTCTGCCTTCGTCGCCAAGACCAATGACCTGCAGCATTTGCATAAAGCCGTGCACGCCGTGATGTCCGGTTACACCTATTTCACCCGGTTACCCACCAGTTCAGTGTCGTTGAGCGCACTGCAACGCAGCGAAAAACAGATGATCGCCAATCTGTCGGACCGTGAGCTGTCGATCTTCCAGCACCTGGCCAGGGGGGTGAGTAACAAGGCTATCGCCGAAATCATGCATTTGAGCCACAAGACCGTCAGCACCTACAAAACCCGTTTGACGGAAAAGCTCAACGTCGATTCGCCGGTGCACCTGCGCGATCTTGCCCGGCGCAATCATCTGATCTGAATGAACATCTTTCGACGCCTGCGCGACCTGAGCATCCTTTTGCTACTGGGACTTTGCCTGTGGGCATCGAGTGCCTGCGCGCAGCCGCAAACGCTGACCCTGCTCGGGCGCTCAAGCGTGGAGGGTGACAGCGTCAAGCTGTCAGCGGCCGATTCGCGCTGGCTGCAGCAAAAGGGGCGGCTGGTGCTGGCCGTCTCGGCTCCGGATTATCCGCCCTTCGATATCACCACCACCGGCCATGCGCTGGAAGGGGTGACGGCGGACTATGCCGGAGTGCTCCAACAGCTGTTGCAGGTGCAGATCGACGTTCAGCGCTACGAGTCCCGGGAGGAAGCGGTCCGGGCGCTCAAGGAGGGGCATGCGGACCTGTTGGGCACGGCCAATGGTTATGAGGCTCAGGACCCGCAGTTACAGATGTCCAGTGCCTATGCCGTCGATCAACCGGTGCTGGTGACCCAGACCGATGCGCCTCGGATAACGGACCCGACGCTGGCCGGCAAGCGACTGGCGATGCTGTACCACTATCTGCCCGAACACAGCGTGCAGCAGTTTTACCCCGACGCGAACGTTCAGCTCTATCCCTCGACGCTGGCGGCAGTGGGTGCCGTGGCCTTCGGCCAGGCGGATGCGTATCTGGGCGATGCGATCAGCGCCCATTACCTGATCAGCAAGAACTACCTCAACAATGTGCAGTTGGCCGACTTCTCGCGCATGGAATCAGGTCGCTTCGCCTTTGCGATGACCCGCGACAACCGTCCGTTACTGCGCATCGTCAACCAGGCGTTGGCGATGATTGCCACCAATGAGCAGATGAACATTTTGCGGCGCTGGGGGGCAGGGGGCGTGTCCATGCCGGGCACTCAGTCACTGCAGTTTAGCGTGGCCGAGCAGCGTTGGCTCGACCGGCACCCGCGCGTGAATGTGGCGATCAATGCGAACATCCCGCCGATCACGTTCACTGACAGCGAGGGCCGGTTTCGTGGCATCGGTGTCGATGTCCTGGCGAAAATCGGCCTGCGCACCGGCATGCAGTTCGACATCCACGTCATGCATTCGGTGAGCGAGATGTTAGAGGGCATCAAGAGCGGCCAGATCGACATGCTGGCCGGGATCGGCCTCAGTGCTCGACGGGAAGAGGCGCTGCTCTTTACCCGGCCATTCCTGACCAGTCCTTCGGTGCTGGTGACGCGGGTGGCACCGGGCAGCCCCAAAACCCTGGATGAGATGGCCGGAAAAACCCTCGCGCTGACCCGGGGCAACATCGCCAGCGAGTACATTCGGGAGCACTACCCGTTGATCCGCTGTGTGGATGCGCCCCTGTCGGCGGAGGCCATGGAAATGGTCGCCCAGGGCAAGGCCGATGGCAGCATCAACTCCTTGATCGGCGCCCGCTACCAGATTTCCCGGCAATACCGCGATCGTCTGCAAGTGACCAGCACGGTGGGCACCGACCCCGCGCGCAGTACCCTGGCCACCAGTCGCGAAGCCACCGAGTTGCATTCGATCCTGGACAAGGCGCTGCTGAGTATCCCCCCTGAAGAAATCGACGAGCTGATACTGCCCTGGCGCAATGACCTGATGGTCGAGCAGAGCTATTGGCTGCGGCATCGGCAGAGCATTTTCCAGGCGTTTGCCGCCGCTGGCGTCTTGCTCTTGATCGCTTTGGCAGGGATCGTCTGGCAGCGTCGGCAGATCCGGCAACGTCAACAATTGCTGACGCAACTGCAGGACGCCAAGGACGCGGCGGACGACGCCAACCGGGCCAAGACCACGTTTCTGGCCACCATGAGCCATGAAATCCGCACGCCCATGAACGCCCTGATCGGCATGCTCGAACTGGCGCTGAAACGGGCGGATGAAGGTGTCACCGACCGTTCGGCCATCGAAGTGGCATCCAATGCCGGCCAACAATTGCTGGCATTGATCGGTGACATTCTGGACATCGCCCGTATCGAGTCCGGGCATCTGTCGCTGACGCCGGAACGCACCCGTTTGCAGGCGTTGGTGCTGTCGGTGTGTCGGATCTTCGAAGGCCTGGCGCGACAGAAAAACCTGCAATGGCGGGTTGAGCTCGACCCACAGAGCGACTGTGATGTGCTGATCGATCCCACGCGTTTCAAGCAAGTGCTGTCCAATTTATTGAGTAATGCGATCAAGTTCACCCCTCACGGCGAGGTCAGTCTGACGCTGCGGGTGGATCCGCTGTCATCGCAGCGTCTGGCGGTCAGTGTGCAAGTGCAGGACAGCGGCATCGGCATCAGCGCCTTCGATCAGCAGCGCTTGTTCAGTCCCTTCGTGCAGGCCGGCAATGGTCAGCAATCGGGTCGGCAGGGTTCCGGGCTGGGGCTGGTGATCAGCCGCACCTTGTGCGAAATGATGGGTGGCCGCTTGCAGCTCGAAAGCACCCTCGGGGGCGGTACCCGTGTCGACATCAACCTTGAACTGGTCGCCCTGCAACCGCTGCCCGCCAGCGCGCTGGAGGAGCGCGCCGTGCAGGCACCGACACGACCGCTGACGATATTGGTGGTCGACGATTACCCGGCCAATCGCCTGTTGCTCTCGCGGCAACTGAGCTGGCTGGGGCATCAGGTGCTGGAGGCCGAGGATGGCCAGCAAGGTCTTGAGCAGTGGCGCGAGTACGAACTCGACCTGGTCATCACCGACTGCAACATGCCGGTGCTCAGTGGTTATGAGTTGGCGGGGGCGATTCGCGACGAGGAGCGGTGCCAGGGATTGTCGCCGACGGTGATCCTGGGGTTAACGGCCAATGCGCAACCCGAGGAGAAAATTCGCTGTATCGAGGCGGGAATGGACGATTGCCTGTTCAAGCCGATTCGGTTGGAGGATCTGAGCGCCTGGTTGGCCGCAAGGTTTTTGAGCGAGCCGGCCGCGCCGGTCAAAGCGCCTTCACCCGGCGAGATCGACTTGAGCGGACTGGAGCGCTACGTGGGCACCGATCATGAGCTGATCACCCAGTTGTTGCACGATCTGGCAGTGACCAATCGCGATGATCGCGAACGCCTGCTGCAGGCGCATGCCAGCGGCAATCACCATGGTTTGCAGGAGCTGGCGCACCGGATCAAGGGCGGAGCGTTGATGGTCCGGGCCATGAATCTGGTGGAGTGCTGCGAACAGCTGGAACGTGCGTGTGGCGAGGGCAACGCGTCACTGATCGACGTCGCCGTCGATCAGCTGCAGCAAGCCATGAGGCGCCTGGAACAAGGCCTTGAGCAGGGCTGACGCTTAGTCCCAGTGTGGCGCGATGCCTTTGGGGCTGGTCAGGCGCTGACCGCGATCCAGACTGGCGATCAATGCCATGTCGGCATCGCTCAACTTCAGTTCGCAAGCCTTCAGGTTGCTTTCAAGGTTGGCGCGTTTCGTGGACGAAGGAATCACCGCGTAACCCAGTTGCATGGCCCAGGCCAGGGTGACCTGTGCCGGAGTCGCCTGCAGGCGTTCGGCAATTTGCCGGATAATCGGATCCTTGAGTACTTCGCCGTAGGCCAGGGTCATGTACGAGGTGATCTGGATGCCCTGGCGCTGCGCGAACTCGACCACTTTGCGGTTTTGCAGATACGGGTGCAGTTCGATCTGGTGGGTGGCGATGTGCTCGGCGCCGATGGCGGCGATGGCTTGTTTCATCAGGTCGATGGTGAAGTTCGATACCCCGATCTGCCGGGTCAGGCCCAGTTGCTTGGCTTCGAGCAGGGCGCCCATGAACTCCTCCACCGGCACCTGGTCTTCCGGCGACGGCCAGTGGATGAGCGTCAGGTCCAGGTAGTCGGTGCGCAGTTTGCGCAGGCTCTCCTTGAGACTGTCGATGAGGCGCTCCCTGGCGAAGTTGGCCACCCAGATCTTGCTGGTGATGAACAGTTCTTCACGGGCGATGCCACTGGCGGCGATGGCCTCGCCGACCTCGGCTTCGTTCTCGTAGATTTGCGCGGTGTCGATGACCCGGTAGCCCAGTTCGAGGCCGGTGCGCACCGAATCGATGACCACCTGGCCTTGCAAGCGAAAGGTACCCAGGCCGAATGCGGGGATGGACATGAAAGACTCCAGAGGTTGCAGTGGGAATGGGCGCGAGTATCCATGTCTGCATCCGAAGGAAAAACCGCTGCAATGGCAAAGCAATGTTTACTGGAAATCATGAATCCCGGGGCGGGCAGGTACATGGATGGTGGTTGTTCTGGCGCCATCGCGAGCAGGCTCGCTCCCACAGGAGATTGATGGTGCACACATGCTCACTGCGCCAGTCCCGTCTCGGTCAGGCGCTTCCACGCGCATCGTTCTCCAGATAGAACGCTAAGGCTGGTTTTTGCAGTCTAGCGCAGCAAAGGTCACGGTTTTAAGCTTTGTCCATGGCTTCACTCACCTCATCAGGAGACACCATGAAAAGCATCATCGGTATCTACACCAGTCCACAGGCCCACTGGGTCGGCGACGGTTTTCCGGTTCGCACGCTGTTTTCCTACGACAACCTGGGCAAGCACATCAGCCCGTTCCTGTTGCTCGATCACGCAGGTCCCGCTGAATTCACCCCGACGACCCTGCGGCGCGGCGTTGGCCAGCATCCGCATCGCGGCTTTGAAACCGTGACTATCGTTTACAAGGGCGAACTGGAACACCGCGACTCCACCGGCAGTGGCGGCAAGATCGGCCCTGGCGATGTGCAATGGATGACCGCCGCCTCGGGAATTCTTCATGAAGAGTTCCATTCCGAAGATTTCGGCAGGAGCGGCGGCACCCTGGAAATGGTGCAACTGTGGGTCAATCTGCCCGCCAGGGACAAAATGGCCGATGCCGGTTACCAGACGATTCTCGATAGCGACATTCCGAGTATTGCCTTGAGCAACGACGCTGGCAGCTTGCGTTTGATCGCCGGTGAATTCGATGGTCACACAGGGCCGTCGCGCACCTTCACGCCGATCGATGTGTGGGATCTGCGCCTGAATGCCGGCAAGTTGCTCACCCTTGATCTGCACGAAGGGCGCAACACCGCACTGGTGGTCTTGCGCGGCGCGGTTCAGGTCAACGGTCTGGAGTCGGTGCGTCAAGGGCAGTTGGCCCTGCTCGATCGCAAGGGCGATCAGTTGACCCTTGAAGCCAGCACGGACGCGGTGGTGCTGTTGCTCAGCGGCGAGCCGATCGACGAGCCGATCGTCGGTCACGGTCCGTTCGTGATGAACACCGAACAGGAGATCCACCAGGCTTTCGCCGACTTCCAGTCCGGCCGCTTCGGCCAGATGCACGGTTAAACCGTTTCGCTTCAACAACCCGCTCTGCACAGGACGCGTGGGCCGGTTTCCGGGCCAGGGATGGCTGTTGCCTATCGATAAGAGGAAACGCACATGAACACCGTCAATGCGGTCAACTTCAATGGCCAAAAACCGACCATCGATACCAACGATGCCGCGATGGCTGTTGATCGATCACTCGAAACTGGCCACTGATCTGACAATTGCCCGTTTGGCGCAAGCCGGGGTGGTGCCCATCGACATCATGGCTACGCTTTCTGAGCTGCAAGGCTCGTGGAACCGTCCGGACGCCGAGCAGTGGCGGCGGTCTACGCCCAGGCCATGCCGCATTATCAATTGTTGATCGAAAGCTACCTCAAGGCCCGGCAAGTGGCTAACGAACACGAATCGCTGGATTCCCAGCGCTGACCGGTTACCCCACGCCGACGTCCACTCGGCATCGATAACACGCGAGGACTACTGCAATGACGACTTCATACAAACGACTCGACAAGGATAACGCCGCCGTTCTGTTGGTGGATCATCAGGCGGGACTGCTGTCGCTGGTGCGCGACATCGAGCCGGATCGTTTCAAGAACAACGTGCTGGCGCTGGCCGACCTGGCCAAGTACTTCAAGTTGCCGACCATTCTCACCACCAGTTTCGAAACCGGCCCCAATGGCCCGCTGGTGCCCGAACTCAAGGCGTTGTTCCCGGACGCGCCCTACATCGCTCGCCCTGGGCAGATCAACGCCTGGGACAACGAGGATTTCGTCAAGGCGATCAAGGCCACCGGCAAGAAACAACTGATCATCGCAGGCGTGGTGACGGAAGTGTGTGTGGCATTCCCGGCGCTGTCCGCGCTGGCCGAAGGCTTTGACGTGTTCGTGGTGACGGACGCATCCGGGACTTTCAACGAACTGACCCGTGAATCGGCCTGGAACCGCATGTCGGCCTCCGGCGCGCAATTGATGACCTGGTTTGGCCTGGCCTGTGAGCTGCATCGCGACTGGCGCAACGATGTGGAAGGCCTGGCGACCCTGTTCTCCAATCACATCCCGGATTACCGCAACCTGATGACCAGCTACAACACCCTGACCAACAACAAGTAATCCCGGCAATACGCCTCAACGGTGGGAGCGGGGCTTGCCCGCGAAGGCGGTCTGACAGTCGACTATTGGTTGAATGTCAGAGCGCTTTCGCGAGCAAGACCGCTCCCACATTGTTTTTGTGCTGCAGGCGGAATCAAGGGAAATCAATTGCTCCTACACTGGGCCCAATGTGTGCGATCTTTTGTTCATTGTTTCGGGCTGGAGTTGCTTGATGTTGTCTTTTCTTACCGAACACCCGCTGATTTGCGCCATGGTGCTGGTGTTGATCGATCTCGGGCTGTGGCGTTTGGTCAGTGCCAATCGCAATGGCTGGAAGCTGTTGGTGCGGGTAGTGATTTTTTCATTGTTCAGTCTTCTGCTGTTCAACGAAGGCTTGAATCCGATGGAGCCGGCGCCGTGGGCCGACAACGTGCCGTTGCATCTGGCGGCGACAGGGTTGCAGATCGGTTGGTGGCTGTTCGGTGCGCGCACCCTGACCGTGTTGATTGGCGCGGCGATGATGCAGCGGGTCGGGCATACCGGGCGACTGTTGCAGGACCTGCTCGGCGCGGTGATTTTCCTGGTCGCGGTCATCGCGGCCCTGGCGTACGTGCTCGATCTGCCGGTCAAGGGCGTCCTGGCCACATCCGGCGCGCTGGCGATCATCGTCGGCCTGGCCTTGCAGAGCACCCTCAGCGATGTGTTTTCCGGGATCGTCCTCAACACCACCAAACCCTATCAACTGGATGACTGGATCTCCATTGACGGCACCGAAGGCCGGGTCATCGACATCGATTGGCGCGCCACGCGCCTGCAGACGTCCCAGGGCAGCATGGCGGTGATTCCCAATTCGCTGGCGGCCAAGGCCAAGATCGTCAACTTCAGCCGGCCCAGCGACATTTTCGGCATTTCGATCAGTTTGCAGGTGAGCCCCCATGTCCGGCCGAACAGGGTGATCGATGCCCTTGAGCGGGCGATGCAGGGCTGCCGCAAGCTGTTGACCACGCCGCCAGCCAAAGTGGCACTGAAAAGCTCCTCCAGCAGCGGCGTGGAATACGAAATCATCGGGTTTGTCGCCTCGATGAGCGAAAAACGCGAGGTCCGCAATCAACTGTTCGACCTGGCCTACCGGCACTTGCAGTCGTCCGGGGTCAACTTGCTCTCGAGCGAGGAACCCAGCACGCCGAGCAACCTCTCGCGGCCACGGGCGCTGCTCGACAGCTCACCGATCTTCTCCACCTTGCGACAGGAAGAGAAAGAAACCTTCAGCCAGAACATGAGCCTGCAAACCTTTCGTGCCGGCGAGACGATATTGGCGGCGGGGGAGGTCAGTGATCATTTGTTCATCATTGAATCCGGGGTGGTGACGGTCAGCTTGAACCGCCACGGTACGCCTTTCGAATCCGGGCGCATGGGACCGGGCGAAGTGATCGGCGAGGCGGGCATCCTGGAAGACAGTTCGGTGCCCGCCGCGTTTGCGGCGAAAACCCCGTGTGCGCTTTACCGCATCGAGAAGGAATACCTCAAACCTTGTCTGGATGCCCGTCACGACATCAACGACGCCATGCAATCCTTGCTGGATTTCCGTTTGCACAAAGCGCAGACACTGACTCAGGACGTGCCGCAGGTTGTGCAGAAAACGGGTTTTTTGCATTGGTTGCGTAATCGGGTATGAAGGGTCGTTGCAGGGTTCGTGGGGGCGGTTGACCTTTCTTCTTGCGCAAGTGGCCTCCTCGACTTCTGGAATATTGGCTATTTGTCCAAAGCGCTTCGGGCACTAACGTAGTCACACACCCACTTGCCCTGGAACACATCCCATGCAACCACGTACTGATTTCTATACCGCCAGCCCTGACGCCCTCAAAGCGATGATCGCCCTGGAAACCGCAGTTTCCAAGCTGCCGCTGGAGAAGCCCCTGATCGAGCTGGTCAAGCTGCGTGCTTCGCAAATCAATGGCTGCGCCTTCTGCATCGACATGCACACCGCCGATGCGATCAAGGGGGGTGAAACCCCGCGTCGCCTGTTCGCCGTGACCGCCTGGCGTGAGGCGCCGTTCTTCACCGAGCGCGAACGCGCTGCGCTGCTGTGGACCGAATCCCTGACCCAACTCAGCCTGACCCACGCGCCGGATGAAGACTACGAAGTGGTCAGCGCCCAGTTCACACCGAAGGAAATGGTCGACCTGACCGTGGCCATCAGCACCATCAACAGCTGGAACCGCCTGGCGGTAGGCTTCCGCAAAACCCCTCAGGCCTGATCCTCAAGTCGCTGCCGATGCGCCTCAATGGGCATCGGCACTCGGCGCGGCCGGTGGTTGCACCTTGCGCATCAAGGGCACCATCGCCGTGGCGATGACGAAGCAGACCCCGATCATCAGAAACGCGTCGCCATAGGTTTGCGTCTGGGCTTCGCGATAGGTCAACAGCCAGAGTTGATGCAGGCTGGCAGTGACCCCGACATCGCCGCTCTGTCCCAGGGCGGCGAAGTTGTTTGCGACCTGCGACAGCCACTGGTTGAGCGCCTCGTTGGTGCTGTTAAGATTTTCCGCCAGCCGGGTGAAGTGCAGGTTGGTGCGGTCATTGAGAATGGTGGCGCACGCGGCAATGCCAATCGCGCCGCCCAGGTTGCGCATCAAGTTGAACAACCCCGAAGCATGTTTCAGTCGCGCCGGTGCCAACCCGCCCAGGGTCAAGGTCACCGCCGGCGGCACCGCCAGTTGCTGGGCAATCCCGCGCAGGGCCTGCGGCAGCATCAATTCCCTGGCCCCCCAGTCATGGGTGATCGGGCTGAAATCCCACATCGACAAGGCGAACAGCCCAAGGCCGGTCATCATGATCCAGCGCAGATCGACGCGGTTGGCCAGAAAGGCGTACAGCGGAATCGCCATGATCTGGAACACGCCGGTGGAGAAAACCGCCAGACCAATGTCCAGCGCGCCGTAGCCACGCACCCGACCGAGAAACAGCGGCGTCAGGTAAATGGTGGCGAACAGACCGATGCCGGTGACGAACGAGAAGAAGCAGCCGAGGGCGAAGTTGCGGTCCTTCAAAGCACGCAGATCGACGATCGGGTTGGCCACGTGCAAGGTCCGGCCAATGAACGCCAGGCCCGCCAGGCCGCTGATCCAGGCGGTGGTCAGAATCGTGCGGTCGCTGAACCAGTTCCAGCGCGGGCCTTCTTCGAGGGTGTACTCCAGGCAACCGAGGAACAGCGCGAGAAACACCATGCTTAGGTAGTCGGCGCCCTTGAGCAGCGAGAGTTCCGGCTGATCGATTTTCACCAGGATCGGCACGGCCACGGCGACAAAAATCCCCGGCACCAGGTTGATGTAGAACAGCCAGTGCCAGGACGAAATGTCGGTGATGTAGCCACCGATGACCGGGCCGAGGGTCGGCGCCAGGGAAGCCACGGCGCCGATGGTCGCGGCGGCGATGACCCGTTGCTTGCCGCTGAAGAACACGAAGGCCGTGGTGAACACCATCGGGATCATCGAGCCGCCGAGAAACCCTTGCAGGGCGCGGAAGGCGATCATGCTCTGGATGTTCCACGCCGCGCCGCACAACAGGCTGGTCAGGGTGAAGCCCACGGCCGAGGCGCAAAACAGCCAGCGGGTGGAAAACACTCGGGAGAGCCAGCCCGACAGCGGAATGACGATGATTTCGGCGATCAGGTAACTGGTTTGCACCCAGGCGGTTTCGTCGGTGCCGGCCGAGAGTCCGCCGCCAATGTCACGCAGCGACGCCGAGACGATCTGGATGTCCAGCAAGGCAATGAACATGCCGATGCACAGGCTGGCGAAGGCGAAGACTTTGGTCGCCGTCGCCATGTTCGCCGCATTGAACGGTTGCGCCGGGGCGGCGAGGGCGCGGCTCATGGCGCGCTGGCCACGGCTGGCGCTTCAGGTTCCTTGCGCGTGTCCACTTCGGCGGTCACCGACAGGCCGGGGCGCAGGTGGCCGAGCACGCCGTCAGCCGGATCGAGGTGGATGCGCACTGGCACCCGTTGCACGATCTTGGTGAAGTTGCCGGTGGCGTTTTCCGGCGGGAGCACGCTGAACTGAGCGCCGCTGGCCGGCGCGAGGCTGTCCAGGTGACCGTGGAACTCCTGACCCGAGAGCACGTCGGCATGAATCACGACTCGCAGGCCGGGCGTCATGCGCGCCAGTTGGTCTTCCTTGAAGTTGGCATCGACCCACAAGCCGCTGGAGGGCACCACCGACAGCAGTTGCGAACCGGCCTGGGCATAGGCGCCGAGCCGTGCCCGGCGATTGCCGATCACGCCGTCGACCGGTGCGCGCAGTTCGGTATAGCCAACGTTCAACTGCGCCAGATCACGTTCGGCCTTGGCCTGGACCAGCGCGGCGCGGGCCTGCTGTTTCTGGGTGGCGATCACGTTCAACTGCCGCTGTGCCGCCAGCAATTCGGCCTGGGCGCGACTGCTTTGGGCCTGGGCGGTCTTGAAGGTGGCGTTGGCCCGCTGCGCGCTTTCCACCGAGACCGCGTTGCTGCCGACCAGTTTTTTGTAGCGCGCGTCGTCATCCCGCGAGCGGGCAGTTTCGGCGCCGGCGGCGTCGATGCCGGCGCGGGCCTGGCCGATGACGGCTTGCTGCAGTTGTTCGGTGGCGTCGAGGTTGGCGAGCAAGGCTTCCTCGGCCGCCACCGCGCCTTCGGCCTTGGCCAGGTTGGCGCGGTAATCGCGGGCGTCGAGACGAATCAACACATCGCCGGCCTTGACCTTCTGGTTGTCGGTCACCAGCACTTCGTCGATGTAACCCGCCACCTTCGGCCCGATCACCGTTACGTCGCCGCCAATGTAGGCGTCGTCGGTTGCTTCGATGAAGCGGCCGGCCGTCCACCAGTGCGCGGCGTACACGCCGGCCAGTACCAGCGCCGCCACTCCCAGCGTCGGCAGCAGCAGGCGCTTGAGCAGGGGAGACCTGGGGGTGTTCACCGGGACAGCAAGGTCGGGTTCAACGGAGGGCATGCTGGTCATGGAGAATTACCTGTCGGGAGAGGCCTTTAATTACGAACGTAATATGACGTATGTAATATTTTGTGGCAAATGGTTTTTGCGGCCGGTCGTCAGGTGGTTTGTCCAGTGGAAATAAAGAAGGTTTTGTGTGCGCTGGAGGACCCTGTGGGAGCGAGCAAGCTCGCTCCCACAGGGAATCGCTACAGGTTTACTGGAATGAAAAAGGCCGGTGATCTGCGCGATCACCGGCCTTTTTGGACCTATTGCTTAGACGCGTTCAAAAATCGCCGCAATCCCCTGGCCGCCACCGATGCACATGGTCACCAGGGCGTAACGGCCGTTGATGCGGTGCAGTTCGTGGATGGCCTTGGTGGCGATGATGGCGCCGGTCGCGCCCACCGGGTGGCCCAGGGCGATGCCCGAACCGTTCGGGTTGACCTTGGCCGGATCAAGGTCCAGTTCCTGGCTGACGGCGCAGGCCTGGGCGGCGAAGGCGATGTTGGCTTCGATCACGTCCAGGTCGGCGACGGTCAGGCCGGCGCGCTTGAGTGCCAGGCGCGTGGCCGGGATCGGTCCCAGGCCCATCAGTTCAGGCTCGACGCCGGCGTGGGCGTAGCTGACCAGACGCGCAAGTGGACGCAGGTTGTTAGCCTGGACCGCATTGCCGGTGGCCATGACCAGTGCGGCGGCACCGTCGTTCAAGCCCGAAGCGTTGCCGGCGGTGACCGAACCGTCCTTCTTGAACGCCGGCTTCATTGCGGCCAGCTGTTCCAGGGAGGTGGCGCGTGGATGCTCGTCGACGTTGAACAGCTTGGTGCCCTTGCGATCCTGGATTTCCACGGTCGCGATCTGCTCGCTGAAATAACCGTTGGCAATCGCATGGGCGGCGCGTTTCTGGTCTTCCAGCGCCAGGGCATCCTGCATTTCGCGGGTGATGCCGTTGCGATCGGCGATGTTCTCGGCGGTGATGCCCATGTGGATGTTGTGGAACGGGTCATGCAGGATGCCCAGCATGTAATCGATGGCCTGGACGTTGCCCATGCGCGCGCCCCAACGGGCCGAAGGCAGCAGGTACGGGCCGCGGCTCATGGACTCGGCACCGGCACCGATGGCGATTTCGGCATCGCCCAGCAGCAGCGTCTGCGCTGCGCTGATGATCGCTTGCAGGCCGGAACCGCAGAGACGGTTGACGTTGAAAGCAGGGGTTTCTTTCGGGATGCCGGCGTTCATCGCGGCGACCCGGGAAATGTAGGCGTCACGGTTTTCGGTCGGGATCACGTTGCCCATGACCAGATGACCGACCAGCGCCGGGTCCACGGCGGCCCGTTGCAGGGCGGCCTTCACGGCGGTGGTGGCCAGGTCGGCCGGCGGCACGTCCTTGAGTGAACCGCCAAAGGTGCCGATGGCGGTACGGGCGGCGCTGACGACGTAGATTTCCGGAGTGTTCATGGCAGGTTTCCTTTCGGTGGATTCTTATCATTACTGCGATTGAGCAGGGCGTTCAAGGCCGCTTTCGCTTCGTCGCTATTGAGGCGTTCGATGAACAACAGGTTCTCTTCACGCAGGGTGGCTTGCAGTTCGGCCATGCCGGCCTGTTTCATCAGTTGTCGCGATTGCCGCAGCGCTTGCTGAGGCATTGCCAGCAGTCGATGGGCGAGTCGAGTAGCCGCCGCCAGGCATTGCGACCCGTCGTCGAATACCTCGTTGGCCAGGCCCCATGCCACCGCTTCGCTGCCGTCCAGACTCTCGCCCAACAGCAACAGGCGCGCGGCGCGGGCCTGACCGAGCAGGCGCGGCAGCAGCAGGCTGGCACCGAACTCCGGGCACAGGCCCAGGTTGACGAACGGCATGCGCAGCTTGGCATTGCGGGTGACCAGCACCTGGTCGCAAT
Source organism: Pseudomonas sp. MIL9 (assembly GCF_016887925.1). Lineage (NCBI taxonomy): Bacteria > Pseudomonadati > Pseudomonadota > Gammaproteobacteria > Pseudomonadales > Pseudomonadaceae > Pseudomonas > Pseudomonas sp. MIL9. The sequence continues at coordinate 44,803 of NZ_JAFEHE010000031.1, forward strand.
GCAGCAGCACGGTGGTGCCAATGCCGATGGCGGCTCCACACACGGCCGCGATCAGTGGTTTTTGCAGATGGGTCACGGCGCGCATCAGGCGGAACGCCGGGCTGTCCAGATGCGTGGGTGGCTGCTGCAGGAAATCCACCAGGTCATTGCCGCTGGAAAAACAGGTCGGGCCACCGGTCAGGATGACCACGCCGACCGAATCGTCCTCGTCCGCCGCGAACAACAGGTCGGCCAGGCGCATGTACATGCCGTTGGTCAACGCGTTGAGCTTGTCGGGGCGGTCGATGGTCAGCGTCAGCACGCCATCGTGTTGTTCATGTTTGATCAGGTCGGTCATGGATGGCTCTTGCAGAGTCGGTTCGGCCGCCACTTTAAGCGGCAGGCAAACCCCGCAGCTATGACAAAACGGGTCAACCCACCTGATGCTTTTTGCCATGTGCCGTGACTTGCCCGGCAGTGCCAGTCGGTCCGCACACACCCATTCGGGGTATGGTGCCGCCTGGCGAATCGCCCAATAGTAGGTTCACCGCTCATCCAGAGCCGAACTCGCTTGATAAGGTGAATGTGCAATGCGCAAGACACTGAGGGTGATTTCCAGTCTGTTTGCTCTTCCGTTGATCATCAATGCCCAGGCCGCCGAAGTGGACGACAGCCATACGCTGCGGCTGTACAACTGGGCGGATTACATCGGTGAAAAAACCCTGTCGGACTTTGAAAAGTCCACCGGCATCAAAGTCATCTACGACACCTTCGATTCCTATGAAACCGTGCAGGCCAAATTGCTCACCGGCCACTCCGGTTATGACCTGATCGTGCTCAACGCCTCCCTCGCACCGCCGCTGATCCAGGCCAGGGTCTTCCAGCCGCTGGATAAAAAATTGCTGCCGGGCTGGAGCAATCTTGACCCGAAAGTCCTGCACGACCTGCAAGGGTTCGATCCGGGCACCGCCTACTCGGCGCCCTACACCTGGGGCAGCAACGGGGTCACGTACAACGTCGACAAGATCAAGGAGCGCATGCCGGACGCGCCGATCGGCTCGCTGGCGATGATCTTCGACCCGAAGATCGTTTCGCGCTTCGCCGACTGCGGCGTGACCCTGCTCGATGCCCCCACCGAAGTCATTCCCATGGCCTTGACATACCTGGGACGCGACCCGAGAAGCGCGGCCCCGGCGGACCTGAAAGCCGCCCAGGACTTGCTGCTGTCGGTCAGGCCGTACATCCGCAAGTTCGACTCGGTCAATTACCTCACCAGTCTGCCCAATGGCGACGTGTGCATGGCCATGACCTGGTCCGGTGACTACGCGACGGCCATGGCCCGTGCCGAAGAAGCCAAGAAGCAGATCAACCTGGCGTACTTCATTCCCAGGGAAGGCTCGCTGATCTGGTTCGACAACCTGTACATCCCGGCCGATGCGCTCCACGTCGCCAACGCCCACAGGTTTCTGGAATACCTGATGCAGCCGCAGGTGATGGCGGACGTGAGCGACTTCATCAATTACGCCAACAGCAACGCGGCGGCCACGCCATTGCTCAATGCCAGCGTGCGAAACAATCCGGCGATTTACCCCGATGAAGATGTTCGTCAACGGCTGTTTCCGCAGAAAACCCAGGACGCCAAAGACATGCGAGCCATGACACGCGTCTGGAGCACCGTGAAAAGCGGGATTTGAACGTCCAATCGTTTCGTTTGAGGTTCTTGTATGGCTACCCCCACTAAAAAAGTGTTCTCGACAGTCGAAGCGGCTGAACTGGTCAAGGCCGACAAGGCCCATCACATGCACGGCTATCACGTGTTCGACGAACATGCCGAGCAGGGCTCGCTGAACATCGTCGCCGGCGACGGCGCCTATATATATGACACCCAGGGCAACCGTTTTCTCGATGCCGTCGGCGGCATGTGGTGCACCAACATCGGTTTGGGCCGTGAAGAAATGGCCCTGGCCATTGCCGATCAAGTGCGGCAACTGGCGTATTCCAACCCGTTTTCCGACATGTCGAACAACGTGGCGATCGAGTTGTGCGAAAAACTCGCCAGCCTCGCCCCCGGCGACCTCGACCATGTGTTCCTGACCACGGGCGGTTCCACGGCGGTGGACACGGCGTACCGACTGATTCAGTACTACCAGAACTGTCGCGGCAAGCCGGAAAAGAAACACATCATCGCGCGCTTCAACGCCTATCACGGCTCGACCACCCTGACCATGTCGATCGGCAACAAGGCCGCCGACCGGGTGCCGGAGTTCGATTACGCCAACCCGCTGATCCATCACGTGTCCAACCCCAACCCGTACCGCGCCCCGGACGGCATGGATGAAGCGCAGTTCCTCGAGTTCCTGGTCAAGGAGTTCGAAGACAAGATCCTGTCGATCGGCGTGGACAAGGTCGCCGGCTTTTTCGCCGAGCCGATCATGGGCTCGGGCGGGGTGATCATTCCGCCCAAGGGTTATCTCAAGCGCATGTGGGAGGTGTGCCAGCGCTACGACATCCTGTTCGTTGCCGACGAAGTGGTCACTTCGTTCGGGCGCCTGGGCAAGTTTTTCGCTTCCTATGATGTGTTTGATGTGCAGCCGGACATCATCACCACCGCCAAGGGCCTGACCTCGGCCTACCTGCCGCTGGGCGCGTGCATCTTTTCCGACCGTATCTGGAAAGTCATCGCCGAACCCGGCAAGGGCCGCTGCTTTACCCACGGCTTCACCTACAGCGGTCATCCGGTGTGCTGCACGGCGGCGTTGAAGAACATTGAAATCATCGAGCGGGAAAACCTGCTGGCCCATGTCGACGATGTCGGCGGCTATCTGGAACAGCGCCTGGCCACGCTCAGGGATCTGCCGTTGGTGGGGGATGTGCGTTGCCAGAAACTGATGGCCTGCGTGGAGTTCGTCGCCGACAAACGCACCAAGGCGTTGTTCGCCGATGAAATCAATATCGGCGAAAAAATCCATGTGCGGGCACAGGCCAGGGGCTTGCTGGTGCGGCCGATCATGCACCTCAATGTGATGTCGCCGCCCTTGATTCTCACCTATGACCAGGTCGACGAAATTGTCGAGATCCTGCGGGTGTGCATCCTGGAAGTGGCGGCCGAGCTGGAGCAGAGCGGCCAGTATTTCGGCCAATGAGTCTTTCCGTCAGGTTTTTACCAAGGGCCGGCGCACCCGCTAGACTGCGGGGCATGAGCAAACCAGACGACGACACACTGATCGCAATGCCCTTCGGGGCGTTGCACAAATGGCATGGGGGCATGCGCGAGGCATTCGCCCATGTCGACGAGCCTGACGCCCTGCAATACCTGGCGTCAGCCCTGGCGCAACTGGTGTCCATCGAGTCGATGATGATCAGCCTGGAGCGCAAGGACCGCGCGCCCCGGTTGCTGCATCAGCGCGGGATTGCCCAGGAGTATCAGGTCTCGATACTGGAGCGCTATTTTTCCGGGGGCTACCTGCTCGACCCGTTTTGCCTGGCGGTGGAGCATGGTCTGGCGCAAGGCTTCTATCATCTGGAGGAAATCGCCCCGGACAACTTCTTCGACAGTGACTACTACAAGTCCTATTACCTGAAGGCGGGTTGTTCGGAAGACAGTTACTACATCGTCGATACGGGCAACGACACCAAGATCTCCGTCAGCCTGTTCCAGGGTTTCGGGGGGGAATGCCTGCGGGTCGATCAGCTGAACCTGCTGCGCGCCGTCGAACCGTTGGTGCGCGAGTTTGTCAGCGAGTTCAGTCAGCGTGGCCTGCTGCGCAGTCACGAAATCCAGAGCAATAACGATCAAGGCCTGCGCGATGATCTCAAGCACCGGGTGCAGTCGGCATTCGAGCAATTCGGGTGCGATGTGCTCACCGAGCGTGAGCGGGAAGTGGCGCACATGGTGCTTCGCGGCCACTCGGTGAAATCCACCGCCAGCCAGATGGGCATCTCCCCGGAAACCGTGCGCATGCACCGCAAGAATCTGTACCTGAAACTGGAAGTGGGGTCGCAGTCGGAGTTGTTTGCGCTGTTTATTGAGTGGTTGCGCAAGCACTGACTACAACGCAGAGCCAATGTAGGAGCGAGCTTGCTCGCGAAGAACCTGAGAGCACCGCGTTCATCCAGAAAGCGCGCGCCATTATTCACGTCCATCGCGAGCGAGCTCGCTCCTACAGGTGTTGCATCAGTCTTCGCGTTTAACCACCAAGGTCAAAATGTCGTAGCTGGCCACCAGCTCACCCAGCTGATTGGTGACTTCCACGTCCCACGCCACCACCCCTTGCGGGACGCCTTGCGGGCTCTTTTTGCCCTGGTCGATTTTGCGTTTGCAGGTCAGGCGTGCCTGGATGGTGTCGCCGATGCCCACCGGGTTGATGAAGCGCAGGGTGTCCAGGCCGTAGTTGGCCAGCACCGGGCCGACGCCTGGGGATACGAACAGGCCGGCGGCGGCCGACAGCACGAAATAACCGTGGGCGATGCGCTTGCCGAACTGCGATTCCTTGGCGGCGATGTCGTCGAAGTGCATGTAGAAGTGATCCCCCGACAGGCAGCCGAAGTTCACCAGATCCGCTTCGGTGACCGTGCGGCGGTGAGTCAGCAGCGACTCGCCGATCTGCAGGTCCTGGAAGTAACGACGGAACGGGTGCACGTCGGTTTCGATGACCTTGGCGCCACGCACGTATTCACCGGTCACCGCCGCGAGCATGGTGGGCGAACCCTGTACCGCCGCGCGTTGCAGGTAGTGTTTTACCGCACGCAGGCCGCCCAGTTCTTCACCGCCACCGGCACGACCGGGGCCGCCATGCTTGAGTTGCGGCAGCGGCGAGCCGTGGCCGGTGGATTCGCCCGCGCAGTGGCGGTCCAGCACCAGCAAACGCCCGTGCAATGCAGCGGCCACCGGAATGGCCTTGGCGGCGATCTGCGGATCCTTGGTCACCAGGCTGGCCACCAGGCTGCCTTTGCCGCGTGCGGCCAGGGCGAGGGCTTCGTCGAGATCGTCATAGGCCATCAAGGTGCTGACCGGACCGAACGCTTCGATATCGTGGGCGCCGCCTTCGGCATGCGGGTCGCAGGCCTGCAACAGGGTCGGGGCGAAGAACGCACCTTGACTCACGTTCTCACCGCGCGGTTCAAAACCGTCACGGGCGCCGAACAGCATGTCGCTGCTCTGCAACAGGGCTTCCAGGCGCTCGGCGACGTCTTTCTGCTGATCGTGGGACGCCAGCGCCCCCATGCGCACACCTTCCACCGACGGGTCGCCGACCACCACTTTGGCCAGGCGATCGCGCAGGCGCGTGGCCACGGCATCGATGTGTCTGGCCGGGACGATGGCACGGCGAATGGCGGTGCATTTCTGCCCGGCCTTGGTGGTCATTTCCCGGGCGACTTCCTTGATGAACAGCTCGAACTCTTCGTCATCCGGGGTGACATCCGGGGCGAGGATCGCGCAGTTCAGCGAGTCGGCTTCGGCGGTGAACGGCACCGAGTTGCGAATCAGGTTCGGGTTGACCCGCAGCTTGGCTGCGGTGTCGGCGGAACCGGTGAAGGTCACCACGTCCTGGCCTTGCAGGCGGTCGAGCAAATCGCCGGTACCGCCGATGATCAGTTGCAGGCTGCCCGCTGGCAGCAAGCCGGATTCGTCCATCAGGCGCACCACGGCTTCGGTCAGGTAGCTGGTGGCGCTGGCCGGTTTGACGATGCACGGCATGCCGGCGAGGAAACTCGGGGCGAATTTTTCCAGCATGCCCCAGATCGGGAAGTTGAAGGCGTTGATGTGCACCGCCACGCCGCCACGAGGCACGAGGATGTGGGTGCCGGCGAAGGTGCCCATTTTGCTCAGCTGCAGGGCCGGGCCTTCGTGGACGACGTTGCCCGACGGCAATTCACGGGAGCCGAGGCTGGCGTAGGTGAACAGCGTGCTGTTGCCGCCTTCGATGTCGATCCAGCTGTCGGCGCGGGTGGCGCCGCTGTGGTGGGAGATCGCGTAGAGCTGTTCCTTGCGTTCGCTCAGGTACAGGGCCAGGGCCTTGAGGCGTTGGGCACGCTGCTGGAAGTCCAGCGCCATCAGTGCGCTGACACCCTGGCGACGGCCATGTTCGATGGCTTCGGCGAAGTCCGGGCGCTCTTCATGGGTACGTGCAATTTCATGGCCGTCGATAGCGCTGCGCAGCACCTGGGCGCCGTGTTGGCCGATCCAGCGGCCGGCGATGAAACTTTGCAGGGTGGGGGCATGCAGTGCAGGTGAAGAGGACATCACGATTGCTCCAGGTTATGAAAGGTGTTGGCGCGGCGGCAACCGCGCCTTTCAGGGATTACCAAAGCGCCAGGGTGTAACCGACAATCAGCCGGTTCTCATCGATGGCGGTCTTCAAGCCATTGCCGGAACGGAAGGTCACGTTGCGCCAGCGCAGGCTGACGTCCTTGAACACGCCGCTCTGGATGACGTAACTGATGTCGGTGTCGCGCTCCCGCTCGCGGCCGTTGTCGACGCTGCCGGCCTTGACGTGGCGACCATCGGTGTAGCGCGTCATGAAGGTCAGGCCGGGGATGCCTTGCGCCGCGAAGTCATAGTCGTAACGCAGCTGCCAGGAGTCCTCGTCCGCGCGGGTGTAGGTGTTGTAGGTCACCAGGTTGACCACGTACGGATCGCCGCCGTTGAGGAACGGAAAGGCGCTGTCGCCGGACAACTGCTGGTACGTGGCACTGACCTTGTGGGCACCGTGGGACACGGTGAACATGCTGTTGAAGTTGCGGTTGTCGATACGCCCGGCCCGCTCGGCACCGTCACCCCGGCTGTCGAAATAGCGCAGGTCGCTGCGCAGGTTGAAGCCATTGCCCAGCGGCTGGGTGTGCACCAGCCCGACGAACTGCTGGCGATAAATCTGATCGAGCTTGCCGTAGTAGTAGCTCAGGTTCAGTTGCGGACTGAAGGCGTAGGTGCCGCCGGCAAAGTCGAAGTGATCACTGCTGGCGGTGCCGTAGCCGATGTCATCGTTGCTGGAGGAGTCCCGCAGGTTGGCCTTGGTCAGGCGCCCGGTGTTCACCGTCAGGCCACTGATTTCCTGGCTGGTGAGCAGGCCGCCCTCGAAGGTCGACGCCAACAGGCGGGTGTCGTTGTAGGTTGCCACCGGCAGCAAGGGTTGCAGGGTGCCGAGCTTCAGCACGCTTTTGGACACTCGCAACTTGCCGGTCAGCCCCAGTTGGCTGTACTCGTCCGCCGGTTCATGGCTGTTCGGGCCGTAGGGCAGCAACCCGGTACCCCGGCGATCCGGGCTGGAGTCGAGCTTCAGCCCCAACTCCCCCAGCGCGTCCAGACCGAAGCCGAATGTGCCGTCGGTGAACCCGGACTCGATGCGCGCGGTGAACCCCTGGGCCCATTCTTCAGCCTTGGATTGTGGTGCGTTGTCCTGACGGAAATCGCGATTGATGTAGTGGTTGCGCATTTCAATGCGGGCCTTGCTATCGTCGATGAAGTCGGCCATGGCGCTGGTGGCGACCATGGGCAGACTCAATGCGGCGGCCAGCGAAAACAGTGATTCGTAGGATGCGGTACGCGCGGGCTTCATTATTTTTGTTCCCTGCCATCAGATCGATTGTCGTTTAGTGATTGCTGGCGCCGGAGGCACCGATTCCGGTCATTGAACGGATGAACTGCGCCAGGTAACGGCCGCGTTCAAGGGCCGCACGGGGCGAGGTGTCGGTGACCGAAAATACCCAGGCACTGAAGAAGGCCAGGCTCATGGAAAACAGCGCCGGGTTGGAGTAAGGGAACAGGGCCTTGTCGTGATGCAGCACGTTGACCCATACCGCCGGGCTCAGGATCAGCAGGACAATCGCCGACACCAGCCCCGCCAGACTGCCGGTCACTGCGCCACGGGTGGTCAGGCCTTTCCAGTACATCGAGAGGAACAGCACCGGGAAGTTCACCGACGCGGCGATGGCCAGGACCAGCCCGGACAGGAACGCAATGTTCTGCGACTCGAACAACAGACCGAGGATGATTGCCAGCACGCCGATGCACAGCGTGGCAATGCGCGACACGCGAATTTCCTGCTGCTCGGTGGCCTGACCCTTGCGCATCACACAGGCATACAAATCGTGGGACACCGCCGACGCGCCGGACAATGCCAGCCCCGCGACCACCGCCAGAATGGTGGCGAAGGCCACGGCCGAGATGAAACCGAGGAACAGGTTGCCGCCCACGGCTTGCGCCAGGTGTACGGCGATCATGTTGCCGCCGCCGATGATCGCGCCGCTGGCGTCACGGAACGCCGGGTCGGTACCGACCATGACGATCGCGCCGAAGCCGACGATGATCAGCAGCAAGTAGAAATAGCCGATGAAACCGGTGGCGTAGAACACGCTTTTACGCGCTTCCTTGGCATCGCTGACGGTGAAGAAGCGCATCAGGATATGCGGCAGGCCGGCGGTGCCGAACATCATGCCCAGCCCCAGCGAGATCGCATCGATCGGGTTCGACAGCAACCCGCCGGGCGCCATGATGGCGTTGCCCTTGGCATGCACGGCGGTGGCGCCGGCGAACATCGCTTCGGTGCTGAAACCAAAATGCTTGAGCACCATGAACGCCATGAACGTGGTGCCGAACAGCAGCATCACGGCTTTGATGATTTGGACCCAGGTGGTGGCGAGCATGCCGCCGAAGGTCACGTAGAACACCATCAGCACGCCGACCAGCATGACCGCGTAGAGGTAATCGATGCCGAACAGCAATTCGATCAGTTTGCCGGCGCCGACCATTTGCGCCACCAGGTACATCAACGCCACCGTGAGGGTGCCGAACGCCGAAGTCAGGCGCACCGGGGTTTGTTCCAGGCGATAGGACACCACGTCGGCAAAGGTGTATTTACCGAGGTTGCGCAGGCGCTCGGCGATCAAAAACAGAATGATCGGCCAGCCCGCCAATACGCCCAGGGCGTACAGCAAACCGTCATAACCATTGAGGAACATCATCGCGGAGATGCCGAGGAAGGACGCCGCCGAGATCATGTCGCCGGCAATTGCCAGGCCGTTCTGAAAACCGGTCATGCCACCGCCTGCGGTGTAGAAATCGCTGGCGGAACGCGTACGACGTGCCGCCCAGCGCGTCACGCCGAAGGTGAACAGCACGAACACCAGGAACATGCCGATGGCGTTCCAGTTCAGTGGTCGGGACGCGCCGTCGGCAGCCACGGCGAAATCAGTGACTGCCGCCAGCGGCAGCAGGAACATCGCGAGAAGACGGCTCATCGGGCGCACTCCTGCTTGAGTTTTTCATTCAGCGGATCGATCACGTTGTTGGCGCGATAGACATAGAAACCGGTCAGTGCAAAGGCCAGCAGCACGATCACTACACCCACCAGCATGCCGACGCTGGTCACGCCGCCGCTGAGGGATTGGCCGAGGGTAGAAGGGGAGAAAGCCACCAGCAGTACAAAGCCGTAATAGATCACCAGCATGGCCAGGCTCAGTGACCAGTACAGTTTCTGTTTGCGACGAACCAGCTGGATGAAATCCGGGTGCTGGCCGATGAGTTCTATTTCCTGGGGGGTCATGACGCGAGCTCCTTTGTTGTTTTTGTTTTGGGTGTAACGGTGTATTCGGGTTGATCACTGAACAACTGTGGGAGCGAGCCTGCTCGCGATGGCCGTGAACGATGACGCGTGTTGTCTGGATACACGCGTTGCTCTCAGGTTCTTCGCGAGCAGGCTCGCTCCTGCAGGGGAGGCGGTTGGGGGTTAGAGCTGATCGAAATCCAGCACCACCTTGTCGCTTACCGGAAACGCCTGGCACGACAGCACATAGCCGGCGGCCACTTCGTAGTCTTCCAGGGCGTGGTTGCTGTCCATTTCCACTTCGCCCTCGATGACCTTGCATTTGCAGGTCGAGCACACGCCGGCCTTGCACGAATAAGGCAGTTCGGCGCCCTGGGCGTTGCCGGCGTCGAGGATGCTCTGGCTGTTGCGTGGCAGGTCGAAGGCCAGGGCGCGGCCGTCGCTGATCACGGTGATCTGGCTGACGGCGGCGTCGACCTGGCGCGCGGCTTCGCGGGCCTGACGTTTTTGCTGGCTGCCAGCGGCGGCAAACAGTTCGAAGTGGATGCGTTCAGGCGCCATGCCCTTGGCCTTGAGGCTGTCGCGCACGGTCTCGGTCATTTCCTGCGGGCCGCAGATGAAGGCGGCGTCGAGGGCTTTGACATCGATCCAGCGGCTGAACAGTTGCTCGCATTTCTCGGCGTTGATCCGGCCGTTGTACAGGTCGACATCCTGCTGCTCGCGGCTGAACACGAAGATCAGGTTCAGGCGTTGCAGGTAACGGTTCTTCAAATCTTCAAGCTGTTCGCGAAACAAGGCGCCGGAGCTCGAACGGTTGCCGTACAGCAGGGTGACGCGGCTGTGCGGCTCGGTTTCCAGGGTGGTCTTGATGATCGACAGGATCGGTGTGATGCCGCTGCCCGCCGCGACCGCCAGGTAGTGGCCGTGGCGCGCCGGATCGAGTTCGACGCAAAAATGCCCCGCAGGTGGCATCACTTCCAGGCTGTGCCCGGCCTTCAACTGTTCGTTGGCAAAGGCGGAAAAACGTCCACCGGCCACGCGCTTGATCGCGACACGCAGTTCGCCGTCGTTGACCCCGGTGCAGATCGAGTACGAGCGACGCACTTCTTCGCCGTCCAGTTGGGTGCGCATCACCAGGTGCTGGCCCTGGGTGAAGTGAAAACTGTCTTGCAGGTCCTGCGGAATTTCGAAGGCGATGGACACCGCGTCACGGGTCTCGGTGCGCACGTCCTTGATGGTCAGGCTGTGAAATTTACTCATTGTTGTTCTCCAGCTGGGACGGCCGATCGCCGCTCAGATGCACTTGAAATAGTCGAACGGTTCCCGGCAATCGACGCAGCGATACAGCGCCTTGCACGCGGTGGAACCGAACTCGCTGAGCACCTCGGTGTGGGCGCTGCCGCATTGCGGACAGCGGATCACCGGGCTTTCACCGAGCAGGCTGCGTTTGCTGGTGCTGCCCTCGGGCGGCGCGATGCCATAGGCGCGCAGGCGTTCGCGGCCGCTGTCGCTGATCCAGTCGGTGGTCCAGGCCGGGGTCAACCGGCGCTCCAGCTGCGGCGCCTGGAAACCGGCCTGCTCCAGTGCCTGGCGAATATCGCCTTCGATCACTTCGGTGGCCGGGCACCCGGAGTAGGTCGGCGTGACCACCACATGCAGATGGCCGGCCTGCCAATCGAGATCGCGGACGATGCCCAGGTCGACCACGCTGACCACTGGCACTTCCGGGTCCATGACCTCGGCCAGGATCGCCCAGGCAGCGGCCAGGTCGGTCGGTTGTGCCGGCCGGGCGCCGAGGTCGCTGGCGATCAGCTCACCAGGTTGCATCGGGGTACGCTCGTGGCAGGAACTGCATTTCGGCCAGCAGGATGCCCAGGTGTTCGGTGTGCAGGCCCTTGCGTGCATTGAGGTAGAAATAGCTGGGCGCGGCAGGCACGGGCAGGGTGGCGCTGGCGAAGATTTCGTTGACCTTGGCTTGCCAGGCGGCGGCGACTTGCGCGGTGTCCGGGGTGATGCCGGCCGCGTGCAGACGCTGTTCGCTGTCGTCGGCACTGGTCAGTTCGACGGTGAAACGCCAGACTTCAGGGATCGCCGCGAGCATGCGTTTGTGGCTTTCCTCGGTGCCGTCACCCAGACGCTCGACCCACTCGCCGGAGCGGCGCAGGTGATAGGTGACTTCCTTCACGGCTTTGGCGGCGATCCCGGCGATGCGTTCATCGCTGGACTGGCTCAGGCCGTTCAGCACTTGCAGGTGCCAGGCGTCATACAGGAACTGCTTGAGGATCGTCACCGCGTAATCGCCGTTGGGTTGCTCCACCAGCAGCAGGTTGCGGTAGGCGCGCTCGTCGCGACGGAACGCCAGGTCGTCGGCGTCGCGGCCGTCGTTGAGCAATTCGGCGGCGTAGTCCAGCCAGTTGCGCGCCTGGCCCACCAGGTCGAGGCCGACGTTCATCAGCGCAAGCTCTTCTTCCAGGGCCGGGGCCTTGCCGCACCATTGGCACAGGCGCTGGCCCTGGATCAGGGCGCTGTCGCCGAGGCGCAGCAGGTATTCGATCAGATCGGTCTTGTTATTCATGGTCGATCTCACATGTGCCCGACTTCGGCCGGCAGCTCGTAGAAGCTGGCGTGGCGGTAAACCTTGTCGTCCGACGGATCGAACAGTGGGTCTTTTTCATCCGGGGAGGAGGCGGTGATCAGCGCCGATGGCACGACCCACAGGCTGACGCCTTCGCTGCGACGGGTGTAGAGCTCGCGCGCGTTCTCGATGGCCATGGTGGTGTCGGCGGCATGCACGCTGCCGACATGCTTGTGGTTGAGGCCGTGCTTGCTGCGCACGAAGACTTCGAAGAGGGTCCACTCGGACATTTCAATTACTCCACATCAGGTGGCCGAATCAGGCGGCGTTCTTGTTTTGTTTTTTGCGGGCGTGGGCGACGGCGGCTTCACGAACCCAGGCACCGTCTTCAATCGCCTTGCGGCGGGTGGCGACACGTTCGTGGTTGCACGGGCCGTTGCCCTTGAGCACTTCGTAGAATTCGCTCCACTGGATCTCGCCGAAATCGTAGTGGCCGCGTTCGGCGTTCCACTTCAGGTCCGGATCGGGGCAGGTGCAGCCCAGCAGCTCGAGTTGCGGGATGGTCTGGTCGATAAAGCGCTGGCGCAGTTCGTCGTTGCTCTGGCGCTTGATTTTCCAGGCCATGGATTGGGCGCTGTTTGGCGAGTGTTCGTCGCTTGGACCGAACATCATCAGCGACGGCCACCACAGGCGGTTGATCGCGTCCTGGACCATGTCTTTTTGCGCCTGAGTACCGTGACGCATCATGGTCAGGAGGATTTCGTAGCCCTGGCGCTGGTGGAAGCTCTCTTCCTTGCAGATACGCACCATGGCGCGGGAGTAGGGGCCGTAGGAGGTGCGCTGCAAAACCACCTGGTTAACGATTGCCGCGCCATCCACCAGCCAGCCCACCGCGCCCATGTCGGCCCAGTTCAGCGTCGGGTAATTGAAGATGCTCGAGTACTTGGCCTTGCCGCTGTGCAGCTTGGCGATCTCTTCATCGCGGTCGGCGCCCAGGGTTTCCATGGCGCTGTACAGATATAGACCGTGACCGGCCTCGTCCTGAATCTTGGCCATTAATTGCAGTTTGCGTTTGAGCGTCGGCGCGCGGGTGACCCAGTTGCCTTCGGGCAGCATGCCGACGATCTCGGAGTGGGCGTGCTGGGAAATCTGCCGGATCAGGGTTTGCCGGTAGGCATCTGGCATCCAGTTCTTGGCTTCGATCTTGATTTCTGAATCGATTTTTTCCTGAAAAGCGCGTTCCTGGTCGGACATTTCCGACAGGTCTTTGATGCGCTTCACGCCTGTTTCTACGAGCTGTGCGTACATGGGGGGTCTCCCGCCGTGAATCTGTTCGAGGGCATGGAGAACTTTATAAGCGATACGGAAATTAATATCAAACGGAAAATGATGTGTCGTATTTGTTTTTTGTATCGCTTTGGGGGGAGGGGCGTTCTTTTGGGAGGGGGTATATCCATTTCTTCGGTGATGGCGGCTGGCGGTTTCGCCGTTCAGGCGAACCATTTGGAAGAGCGTAACGCCGCCCCCTGTAGGAGCGAGCTTGCTCGCGATGGTGGATAACGATGACGCGGGCTGTCTGAATGCCCGCGTTGTCCCGGCGTTTTTCGCGAGCAGGCTCGCTCCTGCAGAGACAACGCAAACCCTGTGGGAGCGAGCCTGCTCGCGATGGTGGATAACGATGACGCGGGCTGTCTGAATGCCCGCGTTGTCCTGGCGTTCTTCACGAGCAGGCTCGCGCCTGCAGAGACAACGCAAACCCTGTGGTAGCGAGCAGGCTTGCTCCTGCAGAGACAACGCAAACCCTGTGGGAGCCCGCTCGCGATGGTGGATAACGATGACGCGGGCTGTCTGAATGCCCGCGTTGTCCCGGCGTTTTTCGCGAGCAGGCTCGCTCCTACGGAAAAGCTGATGGGCGTACACCTAAAAAAATCAAAAAAAACCCCGCAAAAGCGGGGCCGTAAGGGGTGCAGCAGTCATGTTTTCGGGCGCTTGTCCATCACGTGGCAAGCCTTGCCCTCTGAACGTTTGATCGAGTGGAAAGGCTGCAAAACAATCCGAGAACTGATCCCGATATAGGTCTTGATGTGCTTGCTCAGCTCCCCGCAAACAGCTTTCTGCTGTTCGTCGCTCAGGTGCTGATGTTCGGCCTTCAACTCGACGTGCACATCAACGCTGTCCAAGTTGCCATTGCGATACAGATGAATCTCATAGCACTCGGCAAGCTGTTTGACTTTCAGCACCTGTTCTTCGATCTGCGTCGGGAACACGTTGACCCCACGGATGATCAGCATGTCATCGCTGCGTCCGGTGATTTTGTCGATGCGTCGCATCGGCCGTGCGGTGCCCGGCAGCAGACGCGTCAGGTCGCGGGTGCGGTAGCGGATCATCGGCAGGGCTTCTTTGCTCAGGGAGGTGAACACCAGTTCGCCCATCTGACCGTCCGGCAGCACTTCGCCGGTCACCGGGTCGATGATTTCCGGGTAGAAGTGGTCTTCCCAGAGGGTCGGGCCGTCCTTGGTCTCGGCGCATTCCATGGCGACGCCCGGGCCCATGATTTCCGAGAGGCCGTAGATGTCCAGGGCGGTGATGCCCAGGCGCGTTTCGATGGCGCTGCGCAGTTCGGCGGTCCATGGCTCGGCGCCGAAGATGCCCAGGCGCAGGGCCAGTTTGTGCGGGTCGATGCCCTGGCGCTCGATTTCATCGGCGATGTTGAGCATGTACGACGGCGTGACCATGATGATGTCCGGCTGGAAATCCTTGATCAGCTGCACTTGTTTCTCGGTCTGGCCGCCGGACATGGGGATCACCGTACAGCCCAGGCGTTCGGCACCGTAGTGCGCGCCGAGGCCGCCGGTGAACAGGCCATAGCCATAGGAAATATGCACCTTGTCGCCGCGACGTCCGCCTGCCGCGCGAATCGAACGGGCAACGACGTTGGCCCAGGTGTCGATGTCGTTCTGGGTGTAGCCGACGACGGTCGGTTTGCCGGTGGTGCCGCTGGAGGCGTGCAGGCGAACGATGTCATGCATCGGTACGGCGAACATGCCGTACGGGTAGTTGTCACGCAGGTCGGACTTGGTGGTGAACGGGAATTTCGCCAGGTCCTCGAGGGACTTGATGTCGTCCGGGTGCACGCCCAGGGCATCGAAACGCTGGCGGTACAGCGGCACGTTCTCGTAGGCGTGCTTGAGGCTCCAGCGCAGGCGATCCAGCTGATGTTGACGCAACTCGTCGATGCTGGCGGTTTCCAGCGGGTCCAGCACAGGATCAAGCACGGATTGGGCAATTGGCATGTTCATGACTTCACTCGAATTGTTTTTGTGTTCCAGCCCCTTTGCACAGGGGCTTTGAGTGCATGACCCAAGGATACCTCTCGGCTCCCCGGGAATCGCGGTTCTTTAACGGGAGAGTCGCTCGATGATCAGCGCGATCCCCTGGCCGACGCCGATACACATGGTGCACAGGGCATAGCGGCCACTCCGTTCCTCAAGCTCATGCAGGGCGGTGGTCACCAGGCGCGCGCCGCTCATGCCCAGTGGATGGCCGAGGGCAATCGCGCCACCGTTGGGGTTGACCCGTGGATCGGTGTCGCTCAAGCCCAGTTCGCGCAGCACCGCCAGGCCTTGTGCGGCAAAGGCTTCGTTGAGTTCGATCACGTCCATGTCCGCCAGGCTCAGGTTGGCCAGTTCCAGCACCTTGCGCGTCGCTGGCACTGGGCCGATGCCCATGATGCGTGGCTCGACCCCGGCGGTGGCCATCGCCACCACCCGGCCACGGGCGGTCAGGCCGTGACGCTTGGCGACTTCCGGGCTGGCCAGCAGCAGCGCGCAGGCACCGTCGTTGACCCCGGAAGCGTTGCCGGCGGTGATGCTGCCGCCTTCGCGGAACGGCGTGCCGAGTTTGGCCAGCTGTTCGAGGGTGGTGTCGCCGCGCGGGTGTTCGTCCTGCTCGACCACTTTGGCCGGGCCTTTGCGCTGGGGGATTTCTACCGCGACGATTTCCCTGGCCAGGCGGCCATTGGCCTGGGCGGCAGCGGCACGTTGCTGGCTGCGCAGGGCGAAGGCGTCCTGGTCGGCCCGGGAGATGTTGAACTGTTCGGCCACGTTCTCTGCGGTTTCCGGCATGGAGTCGATGCCGAAGGTCTTTTTCATCAACGGATTGACGAAGCGCCAGCCGATGGTGGTATCGAAAATCTCGGCCTGACGGGAAAACGCCTGCTCGGCCTTGCCCATCACCAGCGGTGCGCGGGACATCGATTCGACGCCGCCGACCAGCATCAACCCGGCCTCGCCGCTGCGAATGGCGCGCGCCGCCGTGCCGACCGCATCCAGCCCGGAACCGCACAGGCGGTTGAGGGTGGTGCCGGGCACGCTGACCGGCAACCCGGCCAACAGCGCCGACATGCGCGCGACGTTGCGGTTGTCTTCGCCGGCCTGGTTGGCGCAGCCGTAGATCACGTCATCGACGCTGCTCCAGTCCACTTGCGGGTGACGGCGCAGCAGTTCGCGCAGCGGCACCGCGCCGAGGTCGTCGGCGCGCACGCTGCTCAAGACTCCGGCGTAGCGGCCGATTGGGGTCCGTACCGCATCGATGATCAGGGCGTCATTCATTCGGGTTCTCCTGCGTCAGCACCGGGCCGCGCACTTTGTAGGATTTGCCATGGAACAGGGCGATCAACTGGCCCTGCTGGTTTTCAATGCGTACGTCGTAGTTGCCGGTGCGACCCGAGCGGCTCTGCTCGGTGCAATCGGCGTTCAACGTGTCGCCCAGGCGCGCCGGGGCGATGTAGTCGATGCTGCAACCGATGGCCACGGTGGCTTCGTTGTAGCTGTTGCAGGCAAAGGCGAACGCCGAGTCGGCGAGGGCGAACAGGTAACCGCCGTGGCAGGTGCCGTGGCCCTGGAGCATGTCGGCGCGCACGGTCATGCCCACCCGGGCGCAACCGGGGCCGGCGGACAGCAGGCGCATGCCCATGGCCTGGCTGGCGCTATCACGCTGGAACAGGGCCTGGGCGCAATCGCTGGCCAGGGTCATGGCTTCGTGATTAGTCATGGAAATTTCTCCCTTCGGCGACCCGACGGCGCAACAGCAGCGACGGGCGATAGCGTTCTTCGCCGTAGGCGGCTTGCAGGTTGTCGAGCACGGTA
The DNA here is from genome assembly GCF_016887925.1 of Pseudomonas sp. MIL9. Lineage (NCBI taxonomy): Bacteria > Pseudomonadati > Pseudomonadota > Gammaproteobacteria > Pseudomonadales > Pseudomonadaceae > Pseudomonas > Pseudomonas sp. MIL9. Next base: position 62,046 of record NZ_JAFEHE010000031.1, read on the forward strand.
ACGATGTGTGCCAGGCCAATGGCATCGGCCCAGGCCAGCGGCCCTTGCGGGTAATTGACCCCGGCACGCATGGCCAGATCGATGTCGGCGGCCGAGGCCACGCCTTGCAGCAGGGCATCGGCGGCTTCGTTGGCGAGCATCGCCACCGTGCGCAGGACCGCCAGTGCCGGGCTGTCGCTGAGCAGGCTGACCTTGAAACCGGCCCGTTGCAGCAGCGCGACGCCCTGTTCGAGGGCCCGTGGATCGATGCCCGCCGCGCAGCTGATGGCGATGCGCTGGGCCTTGCTGTAATCGAGGGTCAGATCCAGCAGGATCAGGTTGCGCAGTCCGTCTTCCCGAGCGCGCTGACAAGCCATGCGCCCGTCGCTCAAGGCGAGCACGGCGTCACCGACCCGCAGCAGGCCCTGGCCATCACGCTGGATGATCTCGACGCCTTGTTCACGCAAACGCGCCAGCAAACCCTGGGCAATGCCAAGGTCGCCTTCAGCAGCGCAAACCTCGACCGTTGCTTCGCTGCTGATTTGAGCGGCTTGCGGACGTTCGGCGCCTGGGGCGTAGCTGTAGAAACCCTGACCGCTTTTGCGTCCCAGGCGTCCGCCGTCCACCAGTTCTTTCTGGATCAGTGAAGGCAGGAAGCGGGTGTCCTGGTAATAGGCGTCGAACACCGAGCAGGTCACGGCATAGTTGACGTCGTGGCCGATCAGGTCGGTCAGCTCGAACGCACCCATGGCAAAACCGCCGGCCTCGCGCATCAACGCATCCAGGGTCGGGCAATCGGCGGCGCCTTCCTGCAACAGGCGCAGGCTCTCGGCGTAGAACGGCCGGGCCACGCGGTTGACGATGAAACCCGGCGTGGAACGGGTGTGCACCGGTTTTTTGCCCCAGGCTTTGGCGGTGTCGTACAGACACTCGGCCAGCGTTGGATCGCTGGCCAGGCCGGAAACGATTTCCACCAGCGCCATGACCGGCGCCGGGTTGAAGAAGTGCAGGCCGAGCAGGCGATTCGGGTGATCAAGTTGCGCGGCGATGCTGGTGATGGACAGCGACGAAGTGTTGCTGGCCAGAATGCAGTGTTCACCGCAAATGCCTTCCAGCTGGCGGAACAGCGCGCGTTTGACCTCAAGGTTCTCGACGATGGCCTCGATGATCAGCTCGCAATCGGCCAGCGCTTCAATGGCTTCTACCGCGTGCAGACGGGCAATCGTGGCGCTGCGGGATTCGGCCGAGAGTTTGCCGTTCTCGACCCGTTTACCCAGTTGCCGGTCGATGCCTTCGATGGCCTGGGCGGCGGCGCCGGGGCGGTTGTCCAGCAGCAGCACCGGGTGACCGGCCTGTGCCGCAACCTGGGCAATCCCGGCGCCCATGGCGCCGGCACCGATCACCGCGATGCGTGCGTTGACGTTCAGTGCGGTCATGGCTCAGCGTCCCTTGAAGCTTGGGGTGCGTTTTTCCATGAAGGCACTCACGCCTTCGCGATAGTCCTCGCTGCGCCCGGCCAGGCGTTGCAGGTCGCGCTCCAGTTCGAGCTGTTCGTCGAAGCTGTTGCTCAGGCTGGCGTTGAGGCTGCGCTTGATCAGGGCCAGACCGTAGGTCGGTTGCGTGGCCAGGTGTTGCGCGAGTTTCAGCGCTTCGTCGCGCAGTTCGGCGTCGTCCACGCAGCGGTAGATCAGCCCCCATTGCTCGGCCTGTTCGGCGCTCAGGCGATTGCCGAGCAGGGCGAGGGCCTTGGCGCGGGCCATGCCGACCAGGCGCGGCAGGGTCCAGGTACCGCCGGAATCGGGGATCAGGCCGATCTTGCAGAACGCCTGGATGAAGCTGGCCGAACGTGCCGCCAGCACCAGGTCGCAGGCCAGCGGAATGTTGGCGCCGGCGCCGGCCGCCACACCATTGACCGCGCAGATCACCGGCATCGGCAGGTCGCGCAGTTGGCGGATCAGCGGGTTGTAGAACTTCTCGATGGATTCGCCCAGGTCCGGCACGGCGCTGCCTGGTGCGACATTGCGGTCGCTGAGGTCTTGTCCGGCACAGAAGCCACGACCTTCGCCAGTCAGCAGCAGCACGCGCACGTCCGGGTTCTGCCGCACTTGCTTGAGCGCGTCCTTCACTTCGCCGTGCATCTGCGTGTTGAAGCTGTTGAGCTGGTCCGGGCGATTGAGGCTGAGCAGGGCAACGCCGGCCTCGATGGAAAACAGAATGTGTTCGAAGTTCATGGTCTTGGCGCTCTCTGAGAGATCGTTCTTTTTAAAAGGGGCGGGGTGATCACTGGCCGGTGAAGGTCGGCGTGCGTTTTTCCTGGAAGGCGGCAATGCCTTCCTCGCGGTCGCGGGTGCCGGCCAGCACGGTGAAGGCATGGCGCTCGAAGCGCAGGCCGGTGGCCAGGTCTGTGTCCATGGCCTTGAGCAGCGCTTCCTTGGCCAGGCGCACCGCAAGCGGGGCTTTGCCGGCAATGCTGCGGGCGATTTGCACGGCGCGTTCGACGGTGAATTCCGGTTGCGTCACTTCGCTGACCAGCCCGGCGCGCTGGGCCTGGCGCGCATCGATCGGCTCGCCGGTCAGGACCATCTGCATGGCCATGGATTTGCCGACGGCACGCAGCAGGCGTTGGGTGCCACCGGCGCCGGGCATGATCCCGAGGTTGATTTCCGGCTGACCGAAGCGCGCGTCCTCACCGGCAATGATGATGTCGGCGTGCATCGCCAGTTCGCAGCCACCGCCGAGGGCGAAGCCATTGACGGCGGCGATCAGGGGTTTGCTGAAGCGGGTGATCGCTTGCCACGAAGCCTGGCGCGGATCGTCGAGGATGCCGACCAGGTCGCGTTCGGCCATTTCCTTGATGTCGGCGCCAGCGGCGAAGGCCTTGCGGCTACCGGTGAGGACCACGGCGCGGGTCTCGGGATCGGCTTGTGCGGCGCTCAGTTCGTCGGCCAGCTCACCCAGCAATTGGGTGGTCAGGGCGTTCAGGGCTTGCGGGCGCTGCAGGGTAATCAGGCGGACGCCGGGCTCGATCAGTTCGACGGCAAGGGTTAGAGGCATGGCGGATGCCCTCACGGTGCACGCTCGGCGGTGATGCCGGCTTGTTATTGGATCGGTCACAGGAACCGGTTTTGCCCGAGTATACCTACAACGTGATACGTAAATGCAATACAAAAATAGATTTAATGTGTCCTTTTGTCGTTGCTTCAGTCATTGCGTGCCTGCCGGAAGTGGGCGCTGATATGCCTGAATGTCCCGATTTTATTGGCTGCTAATCCCGTCGTTGCGGTGGGTGAGTGGCGGCGTTGACCGGCCTTTTCAAGTGATACGGTTTTTTGTCTTTGTGCCGGTAAAAGCGATGTGATACAAAATGAGTCACTATTTGCATCGCTTTGTGAAGGAACCTGCCATGACCTGCTACAGCCTTGATGGCCTGACCCCGGTGGTTGACCCCACTGCCTATGTGCATCCGTCTGCCGTGCTGATCGGTGATGTGATCGTCGGTCCTCATTGCTACGTCGGGCCGCTCGCGAGCCTGCGTGGCGACTTTGGCCGGATCGTCCTGGAGGAAGGCGCCAATCTGCAGGACACCTGCGTGATGCACGGTTTTCCCGACAGTGACACGGTGGTAGAGCGCAACGGCCACATCGGCCACGGTGCCGTGCTGCATGGTTGCCGGATCGGCGCCGACGCACTGGTGGGCATGAATGCGGTGGTGATGGACAACGCGCACATCGGCCCGCGTTCATTCGTCTCGGCGGCAGCATTCGTCAAGGCCGGTTTCGAATGCCCCGAGCAGTCGCTGGTGATGGGCGCCCCGGCCAGCATCAAGCGCAGCCTCAGCGATCAGGAAGTGGCGTGGAAACAGGCAGGCACCCGCGAGTATCAGCAATTGGCCCAACGTTGCCTGGAACAGATGCAGGTCTGCGAACCGTTGAGCGAGCCGGAGCCGGATCGCCCGCGCATCAGCGACAGCGGTTTGCGGCCAAAGGGCAGTACGTTGTGAACACGGTCCCTTGCAGGAGCGAGCCTGCTCGCGATGGTGTGTCAGTCGACGCCAGGCTAGCTGACCCAACATCGCGAGCAGGCTCGCTCCCACAAGGGGGTGCGATTAACCCACAGACATTCGGTATATTCCTTTTCTTTTTTCGCTCGGTACGCCCATGTCGTCCCTGACACCTTTGAATCACTTGATTACCCGCTTCCAGGAGCAGACGCCGATCCGCGCCAGCTCCTTGATCATCACGTTGTACGGCGATGCCATTGAGCCCCACGGCGGGACGGTGTGGCTGGGCAGCCTGATTCAGTTGCTCGAACCGATCGGCATTAATGAACGGCTGATCCGCACGTCGATTTTCCGCCTGACCAAGGAAGGCTGGCTGACCGCCGAAAAAGTCGGGCGTCGCAGTTACTACAGCCTGACCGGCACCGGTCGCCGGCGTTTCGACAAGGCGTTCAAACGGGTCTACAGCACCAGCATGCCGGCCTGGGATGGTTCCTGGTGCCTGGTGATGCTGTCGCAGCTGACCCAGGACAAGCGCAAACAGGTGCGCGAAGAGCTGGAGTGGCAAGGTTTTGGTGCGATTTCGCCGGTTGTCCTGGCCTGCCCGCGCAGCGACCGTTCCGATGTCAACGCGACGCTGCTCGATCTCGGCGCCCAGGAAGACACCATCGTCTTCGAAACCACCGCCCAGGACGTACTCGCCTCCAAGGCCCTGCGTCTGCAAGTGCGCGAGAGCTGGAACATCGAGGAACTGGCAACGCACTACAGCGAATTCATTCAGCTGTTCCGGCCGCTCTGGCAGGCGCTTCGCGAGCAGGAGAACCTGCAACCGTCCGACTGCTTCCTGGCGCGGATCCTGCTTATTCATGAGTACCGCAAATTGCTGCTGCGCGACCCGCAACTGCCGGACGAGTTGTTGCCCGGCGATTGGGAAGGCCGTGCGGCCCGGCAGTTGTGCCGCAACATTTACCGTTTGATCTATGCCAAGGCCGAGGAATGGCTGAACAGTGCACTGGAAACCGCCGACGGCCCATTGCCGGATGTGGGTGAAAGTTTTTATCGACGGTTTGGCGGGTTGAAGTAACCCGTCGCCGTTCAGGGAGAGTCGCTGTTCAGGAGAACCTGTGTTTTGACGTAGACAATAAAAATAAGCCTGCGTGAGGCCTGACATGATTTCTACAATTGCACAGCGCCAGGATGGGTTCGATCAGTGGATCCACCAGATCAACCAGATCTGTGGCGCTTTCAATGCACAACCGCTGGGCGCGGGGTTTACCGGGCAGATCCGGGAATACCGCAGCGATGCCCTCAAGCTCAGCTTCGTCGATGCCTGTCAGGCGCGCCTGTACCGCACGCCGCAGGAAGTCGCGGCGGGCGAGGGCGGCAAGTACTTCGCAGTGTTCCAGCTCGATGGCTCGGCGGGCATGGCCCAGGGCGACGACAAGGTGCTGCTGTCCGCCGGCGACATCACACTGATCGATGCGTCGCGCCCAAGCGACTTCACCTACAGCGAAAACTCCCGACAGTTGTCGCTGATCCTGCCCTACCCATTGGTCGAGCAGACCCTGCGCTTCAATCAGGTCAAGTGCGGTCACCGCATCGCCGCGACATCGCCCATCGCCATGCTGTCGCACCGGCTGATCCTCGATGCCACCCGTCAGCCAAGCCTCAGCCGTCAGGAAAGCGAAGCGACCCTGGAGGCGATTGTCAGCCTGCTGCGCCCGGCGATCAGCCAGACCGACGACTGCACGGATCCGCACGAGCGCACCTTCCGCAAGACCCTGAGTGTTATCGACCAGCACATACGCTCGGAAGAGCTGTGCCCGGAATGGCTGGCGCGGGAGGTGGGCATGTCCACTCGCGGGCTGTACCGGATGTTTGCCAAGAAGGGCCTGGTGGTGGCGCGCTACATCAAGAATCGTCGCCTGGACCTGTGCGCCGAATCCCTGCGCCAATCGGGCAAGGAGCAAAAGTTGTCGGTGCTGGGCTACTCGTGGGGTTTTTCCGATTCGAGCTACTTCTCCACGGCATTCAAGTCACGCTTCGGTATTGCGCCGGGGGAGTATCGTAAACAACACGCCTGATCACGTGCACATCTGTAGGAGCGAGCCTGCTCGCGATGGACGTCAACGATAACGCGTGAATTCTGGAGAAACGCGATGTCCTTGAGTTCTTCGCGAGCAAGCCCGCTACAGGGGGGATGTACGTTATTTTGGTGCGTTGAGGTTCAACGTCGGCGTTTCATCGAAGAAGTTCCACGGCTTGAGCAGCACGTGCACCCACTCGGTCGGCATGATCGGCCACTCTTCGGCGCGGGCGATGTGGGTGGTGCCGGTGGTCAGCCACACGACGTCGTCGGTGTTTTCGATGGAGTGGTTGTCCTGGGTGAACTGCCCCAGGCCCGAGTCTTTATCCGAGCGATTCGGGTACTTGCCTTCCGGGTATTTCTCCTCCGGGTTGTATTGCGTCACCCACAGTTGCTTGTCCATGAAGCTCAGGCGGTGATACAGCCATTCGTCCTTGCCGAAGTTGGCGCCCTTGGCCACCGGGTGCGTGCCGCCGGCATACGGAATCAACTGATAGGACACCGGGTTGCCGACCTTGTTTTCCTTGCTGAAGTTGGTCAGCAGGCGAACGGTCGACGGGTCGAATTTCTGCGCCGCCTGTTGCTCGGTGCTGACCACTTTGGTTTCGGTCTGCATGGTGCTGGTGCGCGGTCCGCCACGGTCGTTGGGGGCAATCACCGGGTTCACCTCCACCAGCGAGTTGCTTTCACCGTCCACGTCCATGTCGAGGCGGAAGTTATAGATGTGCTGGTGGGTGGTGCCGACGATGTTGTGATCGAGCAGCGTGCCGTAACGGGTGTCTTCCTTGGCGGTGTCCTCGTGCATGGTCCTGGACTTCACGCCCTTGACCGCTTCGATGCCGGTGGCGCCGGCGTCGATGCCGATGGTGCCGTTCTGCTGGAAGACCCAGTCGAAGATGTAGTCATAGTTGCCGACGGTGCTGATCCAGCGCACCACCAGTTCCCGGCGTTCGGTACTGAGGTTGGGCTGGCCCATTTCCTGGTGTTTGTACTCGGGGCCGGCGTAGCGTTCGAACACCGCCATGGCGCGCGGGATCGCCGTCGGGGCGCCGGTGTAGTCGGCGATGGTCGCGTCCAGCAGCACGGCGTTTTCCGGGGCGTCTTTGCCGCGGGCGATCGGTGAGGTCAGGGTGCCCATGCCGTAGTCGCCCGAATCCAGGTAGGCCTTGAAATACCAGCCGACATCCGGATCGCCATACGGCACGATCATGCCGCCCAGCGAACCCTCGTACATGATTTTGCGTTTCTTGCCCTTGTCGTCATAGGTGACGGTGGACAGGATCGGCCCGACCCGCGAGTCGAGGCGAACATGGAAGTCCCAGTTCTGCCAGTGAATGCTGTTGCCGGTGATGGTGTAGTTCTTGCCCTCGGGCTCGATGATCTCCAGCGGCTTGACCGATGTGCCCTTGCGTCCGCGCCCGTCATAGGGCGTCGGCTTCATCGGCACCGGGATAAGCGCTTCGTCTTCGATCTTGATGAGTTTCTTCTGTTCCAGATCGACAATCGCCACCAGGCCTTCGATTGGATGCGCCCAATAGTTGCCGTCGTCGGTATTGAGGTAGCTGACGATTTTCAGCAGGCGCTTGTCCTGTGCCAGGCCGTCCTTGCCGTCGAAGTAGCCGACGGTCAGCGGTGTGGCCACGACCTTTTTCACATCGTTGATGCCGCGCTTGGCCAGGGCTTCAGCGTACTCCGGGCTGGTCTCGACGGCCGATTGCACCGTGGCGAAATCGTCCAGCAGGACCATGCCATGGGCGCCTTCAATCGGTTTCCAGGACTTCAGTTCCTTGCTGTCGAGATCGACCAGTGCTTCGATCACGTGCTTGCCGTCCAGCACCACGATATTGGCCTGGCGCGGCTGATCGACCTTCTGCCCGGTGTAGACGAAGTTCCACACCTGATCTTTCGGCGGCTCCTTGACCGAGACCTCGGTGAAGCGGAAACCGGGTTGGTAATGCTCGGACTTCTTGACGATGTCCACCGCCGCGGTGATTTCGTCCGCGCTCAGGGGATTGAGCGGGTTAGGGCGGGTTTCGACGACAAAGGTCTTGTCCAGGCCGGACTGGAACACCTGGTTGATGAAGTCCTTGGACATGAATGCGGTCTTGCCCTTGAACACCACCGGCACTGTCAGCGCCATGGGCTTGCCGTTGAGCATGGCCACTTTGCTGTTCGGCTTGACCTTGAGGTAGACCCCGTCCTTGGCAATGGTGAACAGGTTGGAATAGTCGTCCCATTTGACCGTGGCGCCGAACTCCTCGAGGCCCGCCTGCAGCGGCACCATTTCGGCGTGACCGCCATGGGCCTGGGCATTGCCTGCCCAATAAGGCAGGCCAAGGGTGCCCAGGGTGATGGCCAGCGCGAGCCGGGCAAGCGGTTTTCTGTGTCGCAACGCAAGGGAGGTGAACATTCTGGGTTCCTTCGAAAAAGCCGGTGACAGCACACCTGTACTTTGCAACAGCCCGGCGATGGCTGCTTTTGGATTCCTGCCAGAATCCTTTGGCTCTGTGCCGCAATCAGCTTTCCCGACTGGCGGGGGCTTGGCAAGCGGATGTAGCGTTTTGCCATCGCATCGCTGCAAGTTAACGGGAAGCGCTTGTGAACGACATGGATCAACGGCAGCTGGCGTGCCAGCGATGCTTTTCAGACCTTCAAAACCTTCCCGCCAATGGCCACCGCCACCAGCAGCACCGCCATCAAGCCAAAGGCAAAACTCAAACTGCTGCCATGGGCGATGAAGCCGATGACCGCAGGTCCGGCGAGAATCCCCGCATAACCGAGGGTGGTAATGGCCGGTACGGCGATGCTTTCCGGCATGACCGTCTGCTTGCCCACTGCGGTGTACAGCACCGGCACAATGTTCGAACAGCCTGCGCCCAGCAACGCATACCCCAGCAGTGCCGACTCCCAGCCCGGCGCGAATGTGGCCAGAAACAGACCGGCCGCAGCCGTCAGCCCGCCGAATACAATGACCCGTGTGGCGCCAAGGCGACGCACGATCGAATCACCGGTCAATCGTCCCGCCGTCATGGTCAGGGCAAACGCCGCGTAACCCAATCCGGCATAGGCCTTGTCGATTCCACGCTCCTGGGCCAGGAACACCGCGCTCCAGTCGAGGGCTGCGCCTTCGGCGAGGAATACGATGAAACACATCACGCCGATGAACAGCACGATGCCGTGGGGCACGGCAAATGCCGGTCCCGAGCTGTCGCTGCCATAGGGCAGCAGATGCGGCGCGGCTTTGGCCAGGGCGATCAGCAGGATCACGATCACCACCAGGGTCGCGCCCAGCGGTGAAATCCCCAGGCCGAGCAGCCCGCTGACGCCGGCCGCTCCGACGATTCCGCCGAGGCTGAACAGGCCATGAAAGCCCGACATCATGTTCTTGCCGCTGGCCCGTTCGACGATCACTGCTTGCAGGTTCACCGTGGAGTCCACCGTGCCGAGGCCGGCACCGAAGATGAACAACGCCGCGATCAGGGCCGGAATCGATGACACCGTTGCCAGCAGTGGCAGCGCCAGACAGATCAGCAAGGTGCCGCCGGTGGCCACTTTGCGACAGCCAAAACGCGAGGCGAGCAGTCCGGCCATGGGCATCGCCAGAATCGAGCCCACCCCCAGGCACAGCAGCAACAGACCGAGGGTGCCTTCATCCAGCCCGGCCCGGGCCTTGGCATACGGCACCAGTGGCGCCCACGCAGCGATGCCGAACCCGGCGATGAAAAAGGCGATGCGCGTGGACATTTGTTCCAGTCGCCCCGGCACGAATGAGGTCTGGGTGTTGAGGTTGGTCATATCGATCCTTGGCCAAAAAACGTCGCGTTTCCAAGGGACAGTGATCCGCCTGCAAGGGTTCGATCAGTGTCCGCCAGGCTTGCGCTCAAACAGGCTGACATCCTTGCACAGCCAGAGTGTGTTTCGCGATATGTTGAGCCAGTCCAATCATTCCAGCAGGGAGGGCGCCATGGCGCGGATGTACGATGCACGGGGCAATATCTATATCGTTGTGGCGCCCGAGGCGCTGCGCCAACAGGGTATCGCCGTACCCGATCAGGCCGGCCACGCCGCGCAAACCCGCGAGGTCTGGGCGTTGGCGGCCGTTGCGGCGCACTGTGGCTGGGCCCCGGGTACGCAACCACCCGGTAGCAAAGACCATTGCAGCGATGGCCTGTTGGTCGGCCCGTTCCAGTCGTCGCCGCCGTTTGATCTGCTGATCGTCAACACCGACGGCACACTGGCCGAGCGCAGTGGCAACGGGCTGACGATTTTCTCCCAGGCGCTCAGCGACCAAGGGCTTTTACCCAGCGACGACCCTTGCGTGCTCAGGGTTCACCACGACAAATCCGACACGCCTTCACCGGGCCAGACGTCCGTGAAAGCCGCGCAAATCGAGGGTGTCCAGGGTTTCTGGCTTGACTTGGGCCAACCTGGGTTCGGGCCGGCGGCGGTCAGCGCGGCGGGCATTGACACGGTGCTGTTGAACGGGCGCGAACTCAGCCACGTTGAACAACTGTCAGCACTCAATGGCGCCTGGTCGCGCAGCCAGTTCGTGCGGCTCGGCAATCCGCACTGCGTGACCCTGGTCGACAGCGCCGATGCCTTACCGGGCAATGAGCAGATGCGCGAACCCGTGTTGGGCGAAGGGCTGACGCAGATCGCCTATGCCATGCCGACCGGCGCAGGGAAACCTTGCCCGGCGGGGATCAATCTGCAATGGGCAATGCGGCTGTCCCCAGGGCACATCGCCGCGCGGGTGTTCGAGCGCGGGGAGGGGCCGACGGCGTCCTCGGGCACCAGTGCCAGTGCGGTGGCGTGTGCGGCATGGCGGGTTGGCTGGGTCGATGCGGGGGAGGTGAGGGTGACGATGCCGGGTGGGACGGCGCCGATTTTGCTGGAGGAAGAGCGGGGGGCGTTGAGTCGGGTGAGCCTGTTTGGTACGGCTCGGTTGGTGAGTTGACTGGGCCTACGTCATCGTCGGAACGCCGCCCGGAGCAAGCTCGCTCCCACAGGGGGAAATGTGATCGACACAAAACCCATGTGGGAGCGAGCCTGCTCGCGATGGCGTCAGTCCGGTCAAGGCAAATCTCAATCCGGACTACCGAACTCCACCACCGGCATCGTCCGCTTCATCAACACCTTGCCCCTGCGAACCGAATAAAGCGGCAGGCCCTGGCTGCGGATCACCTCGTAATCGCTCTCCGCCGACAAAATCAGCAAGTTCGCCGGCCGCCCCGGCTCCAGCCCGTAACGATTACCCAGGGCCATGGCCTTGGCGCTGTTGTCGGTCACCAGGTCCAGCGCGCTTTGCAGGTTGCGGTAACCGAGCATGTGGCAGATGTGCAGGCCGGCTTCGAGCACCCGCAGGATGTTGCCGTTGCCCAGCGGATACCACGGGTCGACGATCGAGTCCTGGCCGAAACACACGTTCATGCCCGCTTCGAGCAACTCGTTGACCCGGGTTACGCCACGGCGTTTCGGGAAGTTATCGAAGCGTCCTTGCAGATGAATGCTTTCGGTGGGGCAAGAGACAAAACTGATCCCGGAATGCCCGAGCAGGCGAAACAGCTTGGCGCAGTAGGCATTGTCGTAGGAGCCCATGGCCGTGGTGTGACTGGCGGTGACCCGCGAACCCATGTCGCGGCTGCGGGCTTCTTCGGCCAGTACTTCGAGAAAGCGCGAGTGCGGGTCGTCGGTCTCGTCGCAATGCACATCCACCAGGCAGCCGGTGCGTTCGGCCAGGTCCATGAGGAACTTCACCGAACTCACGCCTTGATCGCGGGTGTATTCGAAATGCGGAATGCCGCCGACCACGTCCGCACCCATGTGGATCGCTTCCTCCATCAGGTCCCGGCCGTTGCGGTACGACTCGATGCCCTCCTGGGGGAAGGCGACGATTTGCAGGTCGATCAGATCACGGCTTTCCTCGCGCACCTCGAGCATGGCCTTCAGGGCGGTCAGTTGCGGGTCGGTGACATCGACGTGGGTGCGCACATGCTGGATGCCGTGGGCGGCGAGGGTCTGGATGGTTTTTTTGGCGCGGGTCTTGGTGTCTTCCAGGGTGATGGTCGCCTTGCGTTCACCCCAGCATTCGATGCCCTCGAACAACGTACCGCTCATGTTCCAGCGTGGCTCGCCGGCGGTCAGGGTGGCGTCGAGGTGGATGTGCGGCTCGACGAAGGGCGGTACCACCAGGTTGCCACCGGCATCCAGATCGTCGGGGCCCAGGGTCGGGGCCTCGGTTTGCCGGGCGATGTGGCTGATCAGGCCGTTTTCCAGGTGCAACTCATGCAGGCCTTCCTGGTGACGCAGCCGGGCGTTGATGATGTGCATCAGGAGCGTCCTTTTCGATAGACAATGACTCTACGTTAGCGCGACGGAGGCAATCCCTGCCAGCGTCATTGATCTTGCCTGTGCAAATGTCGGGCGAGCGTGCTTGCGATGGCGTTGGGTCAGTCAACCCAGTGTCGCGGTTGATGCCGTCATCGCGAGCAAGCTCGCGCCCACAAGGGCTATTTCTTCAGGAAGACGGGTGCTGCGGCAAAAAGCGCATCAGCGCCGCAACAATGGCTTCGGGGGCGTCTTCCTGGACCAGATGACCGGCGTTGGGAATGGCGTGAAATTGCGCTCCCGGAATCATCTGTTGCAGGGCGCGCCCGCGTTCGATGGGGATCCATTGATCGTCTTCACCCCAGAGAATCTGCACCGGGCAGCGGATCGTCGGGTACAAGCCCTCGGCCTCGCGGGTGTAGCGCTCGTCCATTTGGGCGATCTGCCGATAAAACGCCGCTTGCCCGGGGTCGCCCACCCACGGTTGCACGTAAGGTGCGAGCTCGTCATCAGGGATATCCCGCTTGATCGCCCCGCGAATATAGGTCGGTACGATGGCGCGCTGAATGTAGTCGGGCAGCCCGCTGAACGCTGCCTCATGCTGGCGAACATGCTGCACGAACGGCGAACCCCAGGGTGTCAGCGCCACCGGATCGATCAGTGTCAGGCTGCGGTACTCCTTGCCGTTCAACAGGTGGGCGCGCAGGGCGGTCGCGCCGCCAAAATCATGGGCCACCACATCGGGACGATCCAGCCCCCAATGCTCCAGCAGCTGCGCCAAGAGTTGATTTTGCACACCCAGCGACACGTCGCCGTCGACCTTCTCGGATTGCCCATAGCCCAACAGATCGAAGTAATGCACCCGGTGCGAGGTGATGAAGTGCGGTGCAATCCGGTGCCAGACATAAGAAGAGAAAGGCGTGCCATGCACGAACACCAACGGCGGGCCGTCGCCCCTTACCGCATAGCGAACGGAGTGACCATTGAAGCGGTAGCTCTGAGCCAGTGGCCAGTCAATCATGGGCGAGTCCTCTTGGCGTGTGAAAGCCAAAAAGCATAGGCATAAAAAAACAGCCGTTGAAGGCTGTTTTTTATATCACTGACGAAACGCATTTCTTCTGTAGGAGCAGGCTCGCTCCTACAGCTCGCCGCGATAGATGCAACCGCTGGTGCACGTCTCGTGGATACGAATCGCACTGAGTTCCGGCAGCAGGGGCTTGAGTTCGGCCCAGATGAATTTGGCCAGTACTTCGCTGGTCGGGTTTTCCAGGCCAGGAATGTCGTTCAGGTAGTTGTGGTCCAGACGCTCATACAGCGGCTTGAAGATCGCCTTGATTTCCGAAAAGTCACGGATCCAGCCGGTGTGCGGATCAATATCGCCACTCAGGTGAATCGCCACTTTGAACGAATGGCCGTGCAGGCGACCGCACTTGTGGCCGTCCGGGACGTGGGGCAGGCGGTGGGCGGATTCGAAAGTAAATTCCTTGAAGATTTCCACAGTGTTTTCAGCTCTGTTCAGGTGGCGATCGCCGCAGCGATAGGGGCAGGCGGCGAGTTTAACAGCTTGTCCTGACTAAAGGGTCAGCAAGCGCTCGCCGAGGCGACCGTTGGCGGCCAGTTCAAGGAATTCATCACCCAGGCGACGGCTTTCATCCATCGCCGCGCGCCAGTATTTCTGCCGGCTCGGGGCGTCGCCCATGAAGCGTTTGAAGTCATTACGATCCGGCAGTTTGCCGTAGGGCAGGCGCGCCAGGTATTCCCTGGACGGTGCCAGCAACAACACATTCTGCAAACGCGAAGGGCAGGCGCGGCGCCATGGCAGGGTTTTGTCGAACCAGCCCGGAATCACCCGATCGGTGAAATGCGGGTAGAGCACGATGTCGTCGCCGCTGTAGGGCAGGTCGAGGTGGTAGTCCAGCAGACCGCCATCGCGGAAGGTCCCGGTGCCTGCACCCGGCAGGTCGCGCACGCCTTCCATCACCATCGGAATCGAGCCCGAGGCGAGCAAGGCCTGGCGCAGATTGCCAGCGTTCAGTGCGACGAAACGCGACGGAAAGTCGTTCAGCGCGTTGACCGGCGGCGCCAGGCGCGGGTCGTGGATGATCAGCCGTTCGAAGTGCCGCGACAGCCGCGCGCGGCCGCGCAGGTTGTCGGCGATCACCGACGACAGCCCCAGGCCCAGGCGGCCGCGATGATCGTCCGCGAGCAGGCCGTGGCTTTTGACCACCATGATGTTCAAGCGGTAATGGGCGTTGTCGAGCAGGGCGGCGTCGCGGCCGTCGAGCAGCTCATCGAGCATGCGCCGCGAGCTCTGGCTGATCTGCGCCATGGTCACGCCTTTGGCGAAGTTCTGCTCGGTGTAGAGGTGGCCGAGGCGGCGGATGCCCTCGGCGGCGTCCGGCAGGCAGGCACTGGCAAAGCGCCAGGAACCGACCGATGCACCGATCAGCGAGCGCTCCCGGGGCGCCGCCGGCAGCCATTCGCCGAACAACGCCAGGTCCAGCCCTTGTATCCCCAGCGCCTTCGGGCCACCGGCGGCACCCGGTAGCGTGCCGACATCGATGGCGCTCAGGCCGTTTTCACGGATGCGCGCAAAGGTACGGGGACCGGCCTTGAGCGTCAGGGAAGGGAACTTGATGTGGATGGCTGTCATACCGGTCTCGATGTCGGGCAAGCGGATGAATTATGTGGGAGCGAGCCTGCTCGCGATAGCGCTGGTGCAGCTGCATTGATTTTGGATGGGCCACCGTCATCGCGAGCGGGCTCGCTCCCACAGGGTTTGCATCTGTATCTGCTTGCCACTGCGGCCCTATGATGGCCATTCAGTTTCAATTAAGTTCAGGTCGCTAAGGTGGAACTCGTATGCAACACCCAGGGGCCGGACAAAGCCTCGAGGTTGCACGACGCTGGTACCATTGTGCCTTTCGAGAAACTCAACGCCGCGGCATCGACCGGGATCTGCAATTAGACGCGGTCGGCCAGACGCGGTCGGCGGCCAGTGACTCAAGGATCATCAGGATTCGTAATGACGCTGCTTTCTTTTTCCACACGGCGCGCGGCCAGCCTGGCGCTGGTGTTGCTGGCTTTCTGTTCGGTGGTCATGGCCCGCGACCTGGACCAGGACGAAGCCCTGCGCTTGCGCCAGCAAGGGATCATCCTGCCGCTCGAGCAAGTGTTGCAGCAGGCGCTGGACCGCTATCCAGGGGCCAAGCTGCTGGAAGCCGAGCTCGAAGAGAAGCACGACGTCTACATTTATGAAGTCGAGTTGCTGACCGCTGAAGGCGTGGTGCGAGAGCTCGATATCGACGCCGCCACGGGCCGTTTACTCAAAGACAAGGAAGATTGACCGATGCGTTTGCTCCTGGTGGAAGACCATGTGCCCCTGGCCGACGAACTGATGGCCGGCCTTAATCGCCAGGGCTACGCCGTGGACTGGCTGGCCGACGGTCGCGACGCGGTCCATCAGGGCAGCACCGAGCCTTACGACCTGATCATCCTCGACCTCGGCCTTCCGGGATTGTCAGGGCTTGAAGTGTTGGCCCGCTGGCGTGCCGAAGGTTTGCCCACGCCGGTGCTGATCCTCACCGCCCGCGACTCCTGGGCCGAGCGCATCGAAGGCCTCAAGGCCGGTGCCGACGATTACCTGACCAAACCCTTTCATCCCGAAGAGTTGCACCTGCGAGTCCAGGCGTTGCTGCGCCGTTCCCACGGCCAGGTCAATCACCCGACCCTCAAGGCTGCGGGCCTGCAGCTGGATGAAGGGCGTCAGTGTGTGACCCGCGACGGTGCCGAGATTCAACTGACCGCCGCCGAATTCCGCTTGCTGCGCTATTTCATGTTGCACCCGGATCAGATCCTCTCCAAAGGCCACCTCGCCGAACACCTCTACGACGGCGAGACCGAACGCGACTCCAATGTGCTGGAGGTCCACGTCAATCACCTGCGGCGCAAACTCGGGCGCAGCGTGATCGAGACCCGTCGCGGCCAGGGTTATCTGTTCGGTGGGCAAACCCGGTGAGGTCGATCCAGCGCCGCTTGAGTCTGGGCCTGATCAGCGTGATGGTGATTGTCGGCCTGGTGCTGGCGCAGACCAGCCTGTGGCTGTTTGAAATGGGGTTGCAGCGCTACCTCGAAGCCGGGCTGCGCAATGACAGCGAAAACCTGTTGGTGGCGCTGGTGCGTGGCCCGCAAGGTTTGCAGCTGGACGAAAGGCACCTGGCACCGGCCTATCAACGACCCTTTTCCGGGCATTATTTCCGCATCGATTTTGCTGACAGCCATTGGCGTTCCCGTTCGTTGTGGGACCAGGAGCTGCCACGTCTCGAACAGCCCGGCCTGGACAGCAACCTGCAATTGGGACCCGAAGGGCAGCAGTTGCTGGTGCTGCGCTCGGACTATCGCCGCCTGGGTCAGTCGATCTCCATCAGCGTGGCGCAGGACTACACCCCGGTGCGCGAGAGCTTCCGGCGCATGCAGCAGGTGGGGTTGGGGCTCGGGCTGGCGGGATTGTTGCTGATTCTGCTGCTGCAACGAATCACCGTGCGGCGCGCCTTGCGCCCGCTGGAAAAGGCCCGCGAACAGATCGCTCAGTTGCAGCAGGGCCAACGCTCGCAACTCGATGATCAGGTGCCGGTGGAACTGGAGCCGCTGGTGGCGCAGATCAACCACCTGCTGGCCCACACCGAAGACAGCCTCAAGCGTTCGCGCAATGCCCTGGGCAACCTCGGCCACGCCTTGAAAACCCCGCTGGCGGTATTGCTGAGCCTGGCCTCAAGTGCACAGCTGGACGCGCATCCGCAATTGCGCAAGACCCTCAAGGAACAACTGGAGCAGGTGCAGCAACGGCTCAATCGCGAGCTCAACCGTGCCCGTCTGGCCGGCGATACGCTGCCGGGGGCACTGTTTGATTGCGCTGGGGAACTGCCAGGACTGCTGGCGACCTTGAACATGATCCACGGTGAACATTTGACGCTGAGCTATCGCGCCGCGGCGGGCCTGCAATTGCCGTGGGATCGCGAGGATGTGCTGGAATTGCTCGGTAATCTGCTGGATAACGCCTGCAAATGGGCGGATGCCGAAGTGCGACTGAGCGTGCTCGAAACCGTCGAAGGCTTTGAACTGAGTGTGGAAGACGACGGGCCTGGCATCCCCGAAGACCGCCGCGCGCAGGTGTTCAGCCGCGGCACCCGGCTGGATGAACAGACTGACGGACACGGCCTGGGTTTGGGGATCGTCCGCGATATCGTCGAGGCGTGGGGCGGGGCGTTGGTATTGCAGGAAAGCGAGTGGGGCGGGCTGAAAGTGCTGATCGAGTTGCCCGGGCGCACCTGAAGCCAGCTCGCTCCCACATTGGTTTGTGTGGTGTCAGGTTCAGGTGTGATGAATCTCCCGATCCTTGGTTTCCGGCATGAAGAAAATGCCCAGGATGGCCGTCATCACCGCAATGACAATCGGGTACCACAGCCCGTAGTAGATATCGCCGGTGGCTGCGACCATGGCGAACGCCACCGTCGGCAGGAAGCCGCCGAACCAGCCATTGCCGATGTGGTAGGGCAGTGACATCGAGGTGTAGCGGATGCGCGCCGGGAACAGTTCCACCAGCCAGGCGGCAATCGGGCCGTAGACCATGGTCACGTAGATCACCAGGATCGTCAGCAACAGCAGCACCATCGGGTAGTTGGTCTTGGCCGGGTCAGCCTTCTCGGGGTAGCCGGCGTCCTTGAGCGAAGTGGCGAGCGTGGCGGTGAAGGCGTCGTTGCGGGTCTTGAAGTCGGCGGCCGGCAAGCCGGTGCCTTCGAAGCTGGGGATCACTTTATCGCCGATGCGGACCTGCGCGACGGTGCCCGGTTCGGCGGTCACGTTCTTGTAGGGGATGGCCCGTTTTGCCAAGAGGGTTTTCGCCAGGTCACAGGAGCTGGTGAATTTGGCCTTGCCCACTGGGTCGAACTGGAACGAGCACTGAGCGGGATCGGCGATCACCGTGACCGGGTTCTTCTCCTGCGCAATGAAGACATCGGGGTTACCGTACTGGGTCAGCGCATGGAAGATCGGGAAATAGGTCACTGCCGCGAGGATGCAACCGGCCATGATGATGCCCTTGCGGCCGATGCGGTCGGACAGGCTGCCGAAGATGACGAAGAACGGCGTGCCGATCAGCAGCGAGCCGGCGATCAGCAAGTTGGCGGTCTGCGGGTCGATCTTCAGCGTCTGCAGCAGAAAGAACAGCGCATAGAATTGCCCGGTGTACCAGACCACAGCCTGGCCGGCGGTGCCGCCGAGCAGGGCCATGATCACTATCTTGAGGTTCTCCCAGCGGGCGAAGGATTCGGTCAGTGGCGCCTTGGAGGCCTTGCCCTCAGCCTTCATTTTCATGAACACCGGCGATTCGCTGAGCTGCAAGCGGATGTACACCGAAACGATCAACAGCAGGATCGACAGCAGAAATGGAATCCGCCAGCCCCAGGTTTCGAAGGCTTCGGTGCCCAGCGCCGTGCGGCAGGCCAGGATCACCAGCAGCGACAGAAACAGGCCGAGGGTCGCGGTGGTCTGGATCCACGAAGTGAAGTAGCCACGCTTGCCTTTCGGCGCGTGCTCGGCCACGTAGGTCGCCGCGCCGCCGTATTCACCGCCCAGGGCCAGGCCTTGCAACAGGCGCAGGGTGATCAGGATGATCGGTGCCGCCACGCCAATGGTTGCGTAACCGGGTAGAAAACCGACCACGGCGGTGGATAGACCCATGATCACGATGGTGATGAGAAAGGTGTGTTTGCGCCCGATCATGTCGCCCAACCGGCCGAACACAATCGCCCCGAACGGCCGCACGGCGAAGCCGGCGGCGAACGCGAGCAAGGCAAAGATGAATGAGGTGGTCTCGTTGACGCCGGCAAAGAAGTGCTTGGCGATGATCGCGGCGAGGGAACCGTACAGGTAGAAGTCGTACCACTCGAACACGGTGCCCAGGGACGAGGCGAAAATGACCTTGCGCTCTTCCCTGGTGATGCCGTGTCCGGGGGCGCTGCCCGAAGTTGCAGTGTCGATGGCTGCCATGAGTGTTCTCCGTCTTGCTCTTGTCGTAGGCCGGAGTTTTTCCTTACCGCTGGCGCACCCTGGCCCTGGGGCTGATGTCGTCGGATGAGCGATTGCGCGAAGCGTGCATGCAGGGTGGACGCCTCGAATCGCTGCAAGGTTCCTTAAAGCATAATCAACGTCTGGGGGATGTCCACTCGCCATCATGATGGCGGCCCCTGTAGGAGCGAGCCTGCTCGCGATGGTGTGTCAGTCACCGAGGTGCCAACTGATACTCCATCGCGAGCAGGCTCGCTCCTACAGGGGGGCGGGGTCAGACGCGGAACTGGTCCATCAGGCTCTGCTGTTGATTGGCCAGGCTGTTGAGCGACTGGCTCACCCGCGCCGATTCATTGGCCTGACCCGACAGCGATTCAGTCACGTCACGGATGGTCGCCACGTTATTGTTGATCTCCTCGGCCACCGCGCTTTGTTCTTCGGCGGCGCTGGCAATCTGCAGGTTCATGTCACTGATCACTGTCACGGCATCGCCGATCTGGCGCAGCGCGGTCACGGCCTGGCCGACCTGATCGACGCTGCCCTGGGCCAGTCGATGGCTGTTGCCCATCGAACCGACCACATCCTGGGTGCCGCTTTGCAGTTGTTCGATCACCAGGCGGGTTTCTTCCACCGACTCCTGGGTGCGCCGCGCCAGGTTGCGCACTTCATCGGCGACCACGGCAAAACCACGGCCGGCTTCACCGGCACGGGCCGCTTCGATGGCCGCGTTGAGCGCCAGCAGGTTGGTTTGTTCGGCGATGGCGCGGATCACTTCCAGCACCGAACCGATTTTCTCGCTGTTGGCCGCCAGGCCTTCGACTTGCACCATTGCCGCGCTCATGTCGGCGGCGAGGTTGTCGATGCTGGTGGTGGTACGGTCGATCACGGTCAGGCCCTGACGGGTCGCCTGATCGGCATCCCGCGCAGCCTGTGCCGCTTGTGCGGCGCTGCGGGCAACGTCCTGGGCGGTCGCGCTCATTTCGTGGGAAGCGGTCGCGACCTGATCCACCTGGCGGTATTGCTGCTCCATGCCGGCGCTGGTCTGGGTGGCGATGGCGGAGGACTGGTCCGCAGTGCTGCGGGCGTCCTGCACCGAGCGTTTGACCTCGGCGATGATCGGCTGCAGCTTGTCGAGGAAACGGTTGAACCAGCCGGCCAACTGGCCCAGTTCATCCTGTTTGTCGTAGGCCAGGCGTCGGGTCAGGTCGCCTTCGCCGCTGGCGATGTCTTCGAGCATGTGCGCCACGCCGAGGATCGGTCTGGTCACACTGCGAGCCATCAGCCAGACCAGGAGCAGGCCAATCAACGCCGCCAGAACGCCCAATGCGAGTTCCGTCAGGGTGCCGGCGGTGTTGCTTTCATCCAGTTGCTTTTTCAGGGTTTCGGCGGGGCCAACCAACACTTTTTCCGGGACGTCGAGCAATACGCCCCAGGTTTTGCCACCGGGAATCGGCTGGAACGGCGACAGCACCTTGAGCTGTTGCTGGCTGTGCAGGCTGGCGGTCTTGGTGCTGGCGGCGAGCATGCTTACCAGCTCGGCACCGTTGGTCTTGTCCACGGTTTCCAGGCGCTGGCTGAGTTTGCTGGCGTCGGGGCTGTAGCCGGCGAGCAAACCGACCGGGCTGAGAATGCTGACGCTGGTCTGGCCGTCATAGAGCTTTTTGCTGGCGTTCTGGCTGATCGTTTGCAGGCTGTTGAGGTTGATGTCCACCGACAGCGAGGCGATGAGCTTGCCGTTGAGCATCAGGGGGAAAACGATACTGGTCATCAGCACGTTCTGGCCGTCGATCGTATAGAAGTAGGGCTCGATCACGCAGGGCTTGAGGGTGGTGCGCGGGCAGGTGAACCAGGCGTTGGCCGCTTCGCCGCTGGGGCCGGTGCTGGCGTCGGCGATGTCTTTTTCCGGCAATGGCATGGAGGTCAGCTGGCCTGGCGTCGGTTGCGACCAGTACAAGGCGAAACGCCCCTTTTCATTGCTGCCGACGTCACTCTGGCCGGCAAACAGTTCGTCCTTGCCATCCAGGCCGTTGGGCTCGAACACCAGGGCCAGGCCGAGCAGGTCAGGGTTGGCTTGCAGTGCCGACTTGACCTGGCGGGTCAGGTCTTCGCGCAAGTCGAAGGCATCGAGAAAGCGCTTTTCGGCCTGGTCGCGCAGAAACAGCACCTGGCGCGAAAAGCCGTGGCCATATTGATAGGCGTCCATGAACTGCTGGCGAATGCCCAGCGCCTGGTTTTCACCCTGGGACTCGATCCGTGCCTGGGCGGATTCGGTCAGCATTTCCATGCTCGAGGCTTTCACCAATTCCGAGCTGGTCTCCATGCGATACAGCGAAAGACCCACCAGCAGGGTCACGATGCCCGCCAGGCAAAGCCCGGCCAGCAGGGTGATTTTCCATTGAATGGACAGTTGCTTGAGTGACATGGAGACGTCCTTATTCGATATATATCTGAGACTTTGTACTGTAACGGCCGGGATTCTGGTTTCTTTATCCCGTGTATCGTTAATCGCCCTGCAGGAGCGAGCCTGCTCGCGATGGTCGCCAACGATGACGATGGAATCCTGATACCCCTCGGTGCTCTCATTTGCATCGCGAGCTGGCTCGCTCCTACAGGTATTCATATGCCGTTACATCTGCACAGGGCCCGGCCGCTTTGACACGAAGGCGAGCCTGAGGCACAGTGCGCGCCCTCTAATAAAACCCATTCCTTTATCCGCTGGCGGCTCACGCAGACTGCCGGACGGACTCTTTCCGTTTGTCTCGAGGTAATGAAATGAATGCAGTGATTGCCGCGGTCGGCATCATGCTGATACTCAGCCTGTCCCGCGTGCATGTGGTCATCGCGCTGATCGTCGGTGCGCTGGTGGGTGGCCTGACCGGCGGCCTTGGCATCGACGCGACGCTCAAGGCCTTCAACAGTGGCCTCGGCGGCGGGGCGACGGTGGCGCTGTCCTACGCATTGCTCGGTGCGTTTGCCGTGGCCATCGCCAAGTCCGGCCTGGCCCATGCCCTGGCCGACAAGGCGTTGGCGATGGTCGATCGCCAGCACGCCAGCGGGGGTGGTCAGGTCAAGTGGTTGCTGATCGGCCTGCTGTGGGTGGTGGCCATTGCCTCGCAGAATATTCTGCCGATACATATCGCCTTTATCCCGTTGCTGGTGCCGCCGCTGCTTTATGTACTGACCAAGCTGCAACTGGATCGACGTTTGATCGCCTGTGTCATGACCTTCGGTTTGATTACGCCGTACATGTTCCTGCCGGTGGGCTTCGGCAATATCTTCCTCAATGAAATCCTGCTGGCCAACGTGGCCCGCAGCGGCGTGGACATCACCGGCATCAATGTCACTCACGCCATGGGCATTCCGGCGCTGGGCATGGTGGCGGGCCTGCTGATCGCGTTTATCAGCTACCGCAAGAAGCGCGTCTATAACCTGGAGAAAATCGAGCAAGTCGAGCAGGTCGCGGTGCAGTACAACCCGCTGAGCCTGATGGTGGCCGGGGTGGCGATTGCCGCCGCCTTCATTGTGCAACTGCTGTTGGACTCGATGATCATCGGTGCACTGGTGGGTTTCCTGATTTTTTCGGTGTCGGGCATCGTCAAATGGCGCGACACCGATGACCTGTTCACCGAAGGCATGAAGATGATGGCGATGATCGGCTTCATCATGATCGCCGCCTCGGGGTTCGCCGAAGTGATGAAGGCCACCGGTGAAGTGCAGACACTGGTCGAATCGTCGGCGTCCTGGATCGACCACAGCAAGGGCATCGGCGCCTTGTTGATGTTGCTGGTGGGGCTGTTGGTGACCATGGGCATCGGTTCGTCGTTTTCCACCGTGCCCATTCTGGCGGCGATCTTCGTGCCGCTGTGCGTGCAATTGGGTTTCAGCCCGCTGGCGATCGTCTGCATCGTCGGCACCGCCGGCGCACTCGGTGACGCCGGTTCGCCCGCCTCGGACTCGACCCTCGGCCCGACCTCCGGTCTGAATATCGACGGCCAGCATCACCACATCTGGGACACCGTGGTCCCGACCTTCCTGCACTACAACCTGCCATTGCTCGCGTTTGGCTGGGTAGCGGCGATGGTGCTCTAACCCCGCAACACCTGTGGGAGCCAGCTCGCTCCCACAGGAGGCTCCAGTGTTCCCGATGAACGTGTTCAACTTTTGACCTGGCCTGCCGTTAACGCCTTTAACCACGCCAATAAAATCAAAAAAGAGTGAACGTCATGCGCATGAGCCTGAAGGCCAAAGTCCTGTCCCTTGCCGTCCTCCCGGTGTTGCTCTTTGCGCTGGTCATCAGCCTGACCACGTTGTTCATCCTGCAGGCGCAGGCGCGCCACGAAGTCGAGGAAACCCGCGAGCGCTTGCTCAGCGATGCCAAGGCCACCCTGCAAAGCTACGTCGCCGTGGCCATGACCGCGATCAAACCGCTCTACGACGCGGCAGCCCCTGGCGATGACGCGGCGCGGGCCCAGGCGATCAAGTTGCTGTCGAGCATCGCCTACGGCAAGGAAGGCTACTTCTTCGGCTACGACTCCAACACCGTGCGGCTGTTCAAGGCCAACAGCCCCGAAGGCGTGGGCCAGAGCTTCAAGGACAACCGCGACCCGAACGGCGTCTACGTCAACCGTGATCTGGTGAAGGTCGCCAAGGACGGTACTCACTACCTGCAATACAGCTCGCCGCTGCCCAGCAACAACCAGGTGCTGGTGCCCAAGCTCGGATACACCGAATACCTGCCGAAGTGGGACATGGCGGTGGGTACTTCGGTGAATCTGGACGGCATCGAGGCGCAAGTTGCGGTGGTTGAGGCCAAGGTTCAGGAGCGCATGGAAGGTGTGGTGCTGAGCATCGTCGGCGTCGCCGTGGTGGTGCTGCTGGTGATCGCCGCTGCCGGGATGCTTCTGGCCAATACCATTTTGCGTCCGCTGAACCTGATGAAAGCCAACCTGGACGACATTGCGGCGGGCGAGGGCGACCTGACCCGTCGCCTGACCATCACCCGCCAGGATGAGTTGGGCCAACTGGCCGGATCGTTCAACCGTTTTGTCGACAAGATCCACGGCCTGGTGCGCCAGATCACCGAAATGACCACGCAGCTGACCGGGTTGGTGCATCAGGTTTCCGATCAGGCGCACCGTTCTGACCAGGCCATGGAGCGTCAGCGTCACGAGACGGATCAAGTCGCCACGGCAATCAATGAAATGTCGGCGGCGGCTCAGGAAGTGGCCAAGAGTGCGCAAAACGCGGCGGTGGCCGCCCAGCAGACCGACGAAGAAGGCCAGGCCGCCAAGCGTGTGGTGGCTGGCAGCATCGTGAAGATTCATGCGTTGGTGGACGACATTCGCAGCAGCGGTGTGTCCCTCGACAGCTTGCAAAAAGACGTGTCGTCGATTGTCAGCGTGCTCGGGGTGATCCGTTCGATTGCCGAACAAACCAACCTGCTGGCGCTCAATGCTGCCATTGAAGCGGCGCGCGCCGGTGAGGCTGGTCGCGGATTCGCAGTGGTGGCCGATGAAGTACGGGCCCTGGCCAGCCGCACGCAAATCAGTACCCAGGAAATCCAGGGCATGATCGACCGCTTGCAGGCCGGCACCCAGTCGGCGGTGGAAGCGATGCGCCGTTCCAGTGAAGCCGGCGACGGCACCTCGGCCCAGGCCAACGAAGCGGGCGCGTCGCTCGATACCATGGCCCAGTTGATTGCCACCATCAATTCGATGAACGCACAGATCGCCAGCGCCGCCGAAGAACAGACCGCCGTGGCCGAAGAGATCAACCGCAGCGTGCATCAGATCGCGGTGGCGGTGGACAACGTCGCCGATGAAACCCAGCTTGGTGCGCAAACCTCGCGCAGTCTGGCGGATCTGGGGCAGCGTCTGGGCAATCTGGTCGGGCAGTTCCGTATCTGATTGGCAACCCCCCCCCTGGAGCAGGCTTGCCGGCGATAGCGTTCTTGAGGGCGCCATCGCCAGCAAGCCGGCTCGTGTAGGAGGGCATGCTATGGCCTGTCGCAATAGGGCTCTTCACCAAAACATTCGACAAAGAAGTCGATCCCGTCCTGACCTTCACCGACAGGCGTCGGCTACCGGGCCAGGGCACGGCAATCTGCTGGGTGACCTTGGCGGCCTCTGGGCCGACCAGGTTTTGGGTTGATCGAGTACATATCCGTTGCTGCGGTAACGGCGGCTTAGGGTTTCGCCCTGACGGCGAGTCACTTTTTTTACAAGCGCCTAAAAAAAGTAACCAAAAAAACGCTCGCCCCGAGCGTCCGGCCCCTCGCTTAGGCTCGGCGTTCCTTCGCTGCGGTATCCTTCCGGGGACACTGCCCTCCGGTCTGCTTCGCGACGACCTACATGCAGCGTGTTCGACTGCGTCGAACGGCGCTGCGCGCCACTCCCCGGATGCACACCTCCACTCAGCCTCCCGAAGGGGCGGGTGGATCAAGATCAAGAGCTGCAGGCGAGCTAACGCTCGGCCTGATGAGTGGTGAGGAGCGGGTGGGTGTACGCCGTCGTGCTTTTCTGTGGGAGCTGGCTTGTCGGGACGCCGCATCGCAGCGATGGCGGCCTTATAGCCGACCAATCACTTGCAGATGTACTCAATCCCCTGTGGGAGCTGGCTTGCCAGCGAAGGCGGCCTGCCAGCCGACCAATCACCCGCCGATGTACTCAATCCCCTATAGGAGCTGGCTAGTCGGGACGCCGCATCGGAGCGATGGCGGCCTGACAGCCGACCAATCACCCAAAGGTGTACCCGACCTACTGTAAAAGCGAGCCTGTTCCGGGCGGCGTTCGGACGATAGCGGCCCACCAGCCTACACTGGTAACACGGGTTGTTCTTCTCGCCCCGACGACCACTACCTCAGGAGTCAGGCTCATGATCAACAGTGACAGTATCTGCGATTGCCCGAAATGTTCGTGCAAGCTGGGCGCGCATCCGATTGCGCGCCACGGCAAGCACTATTGCTGCGAGGCGTGCGCCAAGCACCACGAGCACGGTGAAGAATGTACCGGCAAGGGCTGCAAGTGCGCCCACGCCAAATAGTTCGGTTACGTTGAAAGTGGAGCCTAGTCGGGCTCCACTTCCAGTTTCAGGCTGTCATCGTCGAGGCGTTCGATGTGTCGGACGGTGCCCGACAGGCGGCGGCCTTCGACTCTGACCACGACAGTCTTGGCCTGTTCGAGATCTTCCGGCAGCGGTGGCAGAACGCGAATCGCGAAGCAGGTCGGGTCGTTCATGACCTGTTCCAGGCCAACCCGGCACTCGACGCTCCTGGTGATGCGGCCGAACAGCGTATCCAGACCATAGTCGAGATGCGCAGGGCTGCTGATGAGTGTCATGTACTTGGCCCCCCCTCCAATCCTGTCGCTCGCCGGGCATCAGTTGGCCGGCCGCCACTTGACGTTTTCCACGCCGAATTTCTCTGCCATCGGCTTGCTGGTCTTTTGCACCTTTTCCCGGCCAAAGCGCGGTATCCGGCCCACTCCCGCGTCGCAGCTCGCCCAATGCCAGGCTTCTGCGTTGTCCATTTTGTCCAGACGGATAATGAACGATTTGGGGACGCCATGAAGGGTGTATTCAATGACGAAGAGTTTTGCATTGTTCATATAGCCCGTATTCCTCCCTGTGGTACATAAACGGATCACGGGCCGAACGGAAAATTCACTTGGATTGGTGGACGGTGGCAGCCGCTGGCGGCAAATTCAAGGCCTCGTTACCATTGAGCCTTTCCCAACCCCAATGATTGCTGCCCATGGCCCTTGCCGCCCCGCCTGATCTCAGTGACACCGATGTCCCCGTGCAACCGCTGGCGCGCACTTATCCGCGCGGGTTGTTCATCGAGCCGCATGAGCATGTCTGGGGGCAGTTGCTGTATGCGATGAGTGGCGTGATGTGGGTCGAGACGCCTCACGAGGCACTGGTGGTGCCGCCGCAACGGGCGGTTTGGTTGCCGCCAGGCGTGCCTCACGGGATTCGCGTGGTCTCGGACCTGCAAATGCGCAACATCTACCTGCGGCCATCGCTGGCGGCAACGCTCGATGCCAGTGTCCAGGTCATCGAAGTCGGCGGTTTGTTGCGCGAGCTGATCGTCGGCCTGGTGGAGCAGGGCGACGACGGTGCGCCCGAGTATTACGAAGCACTGGTGGGACTGGCGCTGCTGGAGCTCAAGCGGGCCCGGCGCTCTCAGCTGAAGATCCCGCTGCCGGATGAGTCCGACCGGCGCCTGATGAACCTGTGCCAGGCGGTCATGGCCGCGCCGTCGCTGGACATCGCTTTCGAGCAACACGCGGAAAACGCCGGCGCCAGCGTGCGGACCCTGGCGCGGTTGTTCAAGGACGGTCTGGGCATGGGCTTCGCCGAATGGCGGCGCCAGGTACAACTGGCGACGGCGGTGGCCGAGTTGATTCAGGGGGTGCCGGTCAGTGCCATCGCCCGTGAACTGGGTTATTCGCCCAGCAGCTTCAGCGACATGTTCCGTCGGGAACTGGGTGTCGCGCCGTCGCAGTTTTCGGCCAGTCAGCATCCGGGCTGACGCTTTCAGGGCCAGGGTTTGGCCGAAATTCAGAAGCACTTGGCCGGTACTCGTTGGCACTGCGCACTAGACTTTCGGGCATATCCCAACTGCCCACGGAGTCTGTCATGAACTACCTCATTTCACTGGCGATCGGCCTGGGTGTCGGTCTGCTCTACGGCGCCCTGGATTTTCGTTCCCCCGCACCACCGGCGATCGCACTGGTAGGCCTGCTCGGCATGCTGGCCGGCGAAAAACTCTGGCCGATGGGTCGCCAGTTGATGGCTGGCTGGATCTCCTGAAACCCTTCTGATCATTCGATGGAACCCCCTATGAAAGCATTGCAGTTCGACAAAACCGGCGACCTCTCGGCCCTGCGCTACGTCGAGGTTCCGACGCCCGTTCCCGGCACCGATGAAGTGCTGGTCGAAATCAAGGCGGCCGGGCTCAACCCCAGCGATGTGAAGAACGTGCTGGGACGTTTTCCCTACACCATGTTGCCGCGCATTCCCGGTCGCGACTTTGCCGGCATCGTCGTTGAAGGCCCGCAGGCGCTGGTCGGTCAACACGTCTGGGGCACAGGTCGCGAACTGGGTTTTTTCGCCGATGGCTCCCACGCACAATTCGTCAAACTGCCGGCCAATGGCGTCGCCCTCAAGCCCACGCATTTGAGCTTTGCCCAGGCCGCCAGTCTGGGCGTGCCCTACACCACGGCGTGGGATGCACTGGAGCGCAGCCTGGTGACCGCCGAAACCCGCTTGCTGGTGATCGGCGGCGGCGCGGTGGGCAGTGCCGCGCTGGCATTGGCCAAGGTGCGTGGCGCCCAAGTGTTGGCGGCAGCGCGGCGGCCCGAGCAGGTCAAGGAGCTGCAGGACCAGGGGTTTCAGACGCTGCAACTGGACAAGCCCGAGGATCTGGGCGCTCAGGTGAATGCCGTCTTCAAGGGCGGCGCTGACGTGATTTTCGACACCACCGGCTTCTGGTTGCCGGCGTCCGTTGCGGCATTGGCCACCTTCGGCCGCATCGCCATCATCGCCGCGCCGGTGGATGGCATGGTGCAGCTACCGGCCCTGGCGCTGTATCGCAAGGGTGGTTCGGTGGTCGGTATCAACTCGTTGCTCTACGGCGTACAAGCCTGCGCGGCGATGCTGGATCAGTTCGGTCAATTCTTCGATCAGGACTTGCTGCCGTTGCCCCAGGGGCTGTTCGAGTCGCCATTGGCTGAAGGCCTGGAGCGTTATGCCGAGGTCAATCAGGGCAGCGGTGACAAAGTGATCCTGTTGCCGTAACACCACCCCCGGTGGGAGCGGGCTCGCTCCCCTCGGGGCGGCGATGCAATGCACTGCCAGAAGGGTGCTCTGATAGAATCGACGGCACCAATCTTCCGAGGTGCCCCCATGAGCGAGCCGATTCGCCTGACCCAGTACAGCCACGGCGCTGGATGCGGTTGCAAGATTTCTCCCCAGGTACTGGAAGTGATTCTCGCCGGCAGTGGCGCGCAGAATCTGGACCCCAGGCTCTGGGTCGGCAACGCCTCGCGCGATGACGCGGCGGTCTATGCCATCGATGAAGAGCGCGGTGTGGTATCGACCACCGATTTTTTCATGCCGATCGTCGACGATCCCTTCGATTTCGGTCGCATCGCGGCCACCAATGCCATCAGTGACATCTACGCCATGGGTGGCGACCCGTTGATGGCCATCGCCATCCTGGGCTGGCCGGTCAATGTGCTGGCGCCGGAAATTGCCCGGGAAGTGATTCGCGGCGGCCGTTCGGTCTGCGATGAAGCGGGTATTCCGTTGGCTGGCGGGCATTCCATCGACGCACCGGAGCCGATTTTTGGCCTGGCCGTCACCGGGCTGGTGGAAAAGCGCCACATGAAGCGCAACGACACGGCGACGGCCGGTTGCCTGCTTTACCTCACCAAGCCCCTGGGCATCGGCATCCTCACCACCGCCGAAAAGAAAGGCAAGTTGCGCAATGCCGACATTGGCCTGGCCCGTGACTGGATGTGCACCCTGAACAAACCCGGCAGCCGCTTTGGCAAGCTGGACGGGGTGACTGCGATGACCGACGTCACTGGTTTTGGTCTGTTGGGGCATCTGGTGGAAATGGCCGACGGCAGCCAGCTGACCGCTCTTATCGAATATGACCGCGTGCCGCGTCTGCCGGGTGTCGAGTATTACCTCGAGCAGGGCTGCATTCCCGGTGGGACCTTGCGTAACTACGACAGCTACGCCAGCAAACTGGGGCGATTGCAGGAATTGCACAAAAACGTGTTATGCGACCCGCAGACCAGCGGAGGTCTGTTGATCGCCGTGACGCCCGAGGGTAACGACACGTTTCTGGCGACCGCTGCGCAAATGGGCCTGGACCTTGTGCCCATCGGTAAATTGGTCGAGCGACAGAGCCATGCAGTCGAGGTTTCCTGATGTTCGCCGACTGCACCGATTACCGCGATATTTTCCTCAACGACCGGCCGCTGATGGATGCCCGTGCGCCAGTCGAGTTTCTCAAGGGCTCGTTTCCCGGTGTGGTCAATTTGCCGCTGATGGACGATCACGAGCGGCAACGGGTTGGCACTTGCTATAAGCAACAGGGTCAACAGGCCGCCATCGAACTGGGCCATCAACTGGTGTCTGGCGCGATCAAGGCCGAGCGCATCCAGGCCTGGGCCGACTTTGCCCGGGCTCATCCCGATGGGCTTTTGTATTGTTTTCGCGGCGGATTGCGCTCGCAAATCGTTCAGCAATGGCTCAGGGACGAGGCGGGTATCGACTACCCGCGCGTCGCGGGTGGCTACAAGGCCATGCGCAGCTTTTTGCTCGATACCCTCGATCAAGCGGTGGCCCAGTGCGATTTCGTGTTGTTGGGGGGCATGACGGGCACCGGCAAGACCGAAGTACTCCTGCAACTGAGCAACGGGCTGGACCTTGAAGGGCACGCCAATCATCGCGGTTCCAGTTTCGGCAAGCGCGCCACGGGGCAACCTTGCAATATCGATTTCGAAAACCGCCTGGCGGTGGATGTGCTGAAGAAGCGCGCCGCGGGCCTCGGGCAATTCGTGCTGGAAGACGAGAGTCGCGCGATCGGCAGTTGCGCACTGCCTTTGCCGCTTTATCAGGGCATGCAGCAGTTTCCGATGGTCTGGCTCGAGGACAGCCTGGAGGGCCGGGTCGAGCGAATCCTGCGCGATTACGTGGTGGACCTGTGTGCCGAGTTCATCCGGGTGCGCGGCGAGGAAGGTTTTGCGCTGTTTTCCGAGCGGATGCTGGAGAGTTTGAATAACGTGCACAAGCGCCTGGGCGGCGAGCGCCATCGACGGATGCTGATTCTGATGGAAGATGCCTTGGCGGAGCAGGGTCGCAGCGGCTCGGTGGATCTGCACCGGGGCTGGATCGAGGGGTTGCTGACCGAGTATTACGATCCGATGTATGCCTTTCAGCGGGAAAAGAAGGGCGCGCGGATCGAGTTTGCCGGGAATCGTGAGGCGGTATTGGGGTATTTGCGCGAGCGCGGTAGTCAGCGAGGGTGACGGTGGTCTTGCCGGCCTCATCGCGGGCAAGCCCGCTCCCACAGGGGCCGTGGCGTACACAAAAGGTCCGATCAGGCCCTGCTCAACTCAGCTCGGGCAGGTCTGCGGCCCGTTATCCAGCCCTTGCTTGTAGCTGTGGCTTTGCAGGCTGGCCTTGCCGTTATGCCAGGTCAGGGTCAGCACAAAGAGCGAGTCATAGTCGCTGGACTCCCAGTCTTCGGTGATCTTCTGTTTCTTGCCGACCGCTTCCCCGGCGACCTTGTTGATCAACTCCGGCAGGTAGCCGTGGGACCACGCGGTGTAAATGACCGAGTTGTGATACTTGTCCTGGAGCAGTTCATCGGCCAGGTCGCTGGTGTCATTGGCCGAGAAATTGATATTGACCGGCAAGCCGAGCTTGATCGCGCTGGGACTGATGGTCATCAATGGGCGGATGTAGCTGTAGGAATTGTTCAGTTCACCTTCCTCGACATTGCGCGTCGGGTTGGCGGCAAACACGTAGTTGGCCTTGCCGAACTTTTCCGGAAGCAGGGCGGCCAGTTCGATCGCACGGTTCAAGCCCTGGCAATTGAGCTGGCCCAGGCCCCCGGCAGGTTTTTCCGCATGACGCAGGAACACCAGCGTCTGGGTGCCATCTGCCGGTTGGGCGCGGCTTTCGCCAGACTCCAGGGATAGAAACAACGCGCTGGCCGCCAGCAGGGCGGGCAGGAATAGATACGCGCGATGTTTGAAGCGATGGGAGATTTTCAGGAAGTTCTTCATGGAATAAAGGATTCTTCAGCGCATTCGGTTAAGGCTGACAAACCTCTACACCACGAATTTCCTGCGTCGGGTGTTTTCCATGTCGTCGAGCCGGTCCGTTTCAACAAGGGCGGTGCTCAGAGTCCTCTGATGCCCATTTGGTTCGATTCCGGCGGAGTGCGCAGCAATCTACCGGCAACCGTGAACGGACAGGAGCGAAGGTTATCGACAGGATGTTGCTGAATTATGGATACGGTACAGGTTATGGGGCTGACCAGGGCTGCAATTCCTTGATCTTCAACATCAGTGATATTGATAACGACAGCGTAACGCCTGCATTAATATCACTACTTTCAATTTTCTCGTGGATCCTTCCCATGACCGATTTGTCTGCGTTTCCCATCACCCAAAAATGGCCTGCACAGTACCCGGAGTGGATTCAGCTGTACTCCTTGCCGACCCCCAACGGCGTCAAGGTTTCGATCATGCTCGAAGAGATCGGCTTGCCTTACGAGCCGCACCGCGTCGGGTTTGACACCAACGATCAAATGTCCCCCGAATTCCTGTCGTTAAGCCCCAACAACAAGATCCCGGCCATCCTCGATCCTAACGGCCCCGACGACCAGCCGTTGCCGTTGTTCGAGTCAGGCGCGATCCTGATTTATCTGGCTGACAAGAGTGGACAATTGCTGGCCCGGGAAGGGGCTGCGCGCTACGAGACCATTCAGTGGCTGATGTTCCAGATGGGCGGCATCGGGCCGATGTTCGGCCAACTCGGCTTCTTCAATAAATTCGCCGGCAAGGACTACGAAGACAAGCGTCCCCGTGACCGCTACGTCGAAGAAAGCAAACGCCTGCTCGGCGTCCTCGACAAACGCCTTGAAGGTCGTGACTGGATCATGGGCGAGCGCTACACCATTGCCGACATCGCGACCTTTCCCTGGGTGCGCAACCTGATCGGTTTCTATGAAGCAGGCGATCTGGTCGGCATCCAGAACTTCCCCAACGTCACCCGCGTGCTGGAAAAATTCCTGGCGCGGCCGGCGGTCAAGCGCGGGCTGGAAATTCCCAAGCCCGTTTCGAACTGATTCACCGCACAACCCCCTGTAGGAGCGAGCAAGCTCGCTCCTACAGGGGGTTGGTGTTTGTTAAAGGATTATTGTCATTGCAGTAACGCAATCTTGAGCGTTGGGTGTTTGTGCCCTGCACCCCGCAGGGCATAAGCTTTGCCCCCTTACGACTTTTGTCTTGTCCTCCGATTTCCAGGAATGCCCATGTCCAGTCAGTTCCCCGAAGCACGCCCACGCCGTCTGCGCCGCAATGCGAGCCTGCGCAGTCTGTTCCAGGAAACCGAATTCAGCCTCAACGACCTGGTGCTGCCGATTTTCGTCGAAGAAGAGATCGATGACTTTGTACCGATCAAAAGCATGCCCGGCGTGATGCGCATTCCCGAATCGAAACTGGCCGGCGAGATCGAGCGTTATGCCCGGGCCGGGATCAAGTCGGTGATGACCTTTGGCGTGTCACATCACCTGGACAGCAGCGGCAGCGACACCTGGCGCGACGACGGTCTGGTGTCGCGCATGTCGCGCATCGCCAAGGACGCCGTGCCGGAAATGATCGTCATGTCCGACACCTGCTTCTGTGAGTACACCGACCACGGCCACTGCGGTGTTCTGCACAATCACGAAGTCGATAATGACCAGACCCTGATCAACCTCGGCAAACAAGCCGTGGCGGCGGCCCGTGCCGGTGCCGATGTGATTGCACCGTCGGCGGCGATGGACGGTCAGGTCCAGGCCATTCGCCGGGCACTCGACGAGGCCGGTTTCAGCCAAACGGCGATCATGGCCTATTCGACCAAGTTCGCCTCGGCGCTGTACGGACCGTTCCGCGAAGCCGGTGGCAGCGCACTCAAGGGCGACCGTAAAAGCTATCAAATGAACCCGATGAATCGCCGTGAAGCGGTGCGCGAATCGTTGCTGGACGAGCAGGAAGGCGCCGATGCGCTGATGGTCAAGCCGGCTGGCGCGTACCTGGACATCATTCGCGATATTCGTGAGGTTTCGCGTTTGCCGCTGTCGGCGTATCAGGTGAGTGGCGAGTACGCGATGATCAAGTTCGGCGCGCAAGCGGGGGCGATCGATGAAGACCGCGTGGTGCGCGAGAGTCTTGGCGCGATCAAGCGGGCGGGGGCCGATCTGATCTTCACGTATTTCGCGATGGACCTGGCATTGGCCGGAATCTGAAATTCACCCGGCCCCCCCGCAGGAGCCGGGAGGGTTTCGGGATCAACCAATGAACGGCCGGATCCCGTGATCCCGGAAGTACCGCTCGATCACCTTGGGATCCGAGCAGGTTTCGGCAATCGCTACATAGGTATCCGGCCGTAACAGGTAAAACCCGTTGCGTCCCAGGCCTGCCGTTTCAAACGCCGGCCGCCAGTCGAACACATGCAGCGGCAAATGATGCTCGATGCACCAGTCGATCATTTCGTCGCTGGTGTCGCCATACACATGCACCTGCCATTTCGGGCATTTGAGCGGTTCGAAATTGTCCCCTTCGCCGTCGTGCGCCCAGGGCAGGCGGTCGCCACCATGGACCTGCCCGGCAACGCCTGTGCTCAAAGGCATGCCGCGGTAGTTCAAGGTGATCTGCGACACCGTGCGAAACAGGAATTCACGGGACCTCTCGAACGAGGCCATTTTCGGAATCAGTAAGGGCGCCAGGCGTGTGCGCAGCAGGTCGGCCATGGGGCCTTCAGCGGT
Source organism: Pseudomonas sp. MIL9 (assembly GCF_016887925.1). Classification (NCBI taxonomy): domain Bacteria; kingdom Pseudomonadati; phylum Pseudomonadota; class Gammaproteobacteria; order Pseudomonadales; family Pseudomonadaceae; genus Pseudomonas; species Pseudomonas sp. MIL9. The sequence continues at coordinate 97,053 of NZ_JAFEHE010000031.1, forward strand.
GACGAAGCTGAACACCCGGTCGGTGGTCGCCACCAATTTTCGGGCGAAGGCGATGCGCTCGGTTTCGTAAGTATCAAGCAGTTTGGCCTCGGCGCCGCCGCTCAAAACGGCGGCGAGTTTCCAGGCCAGGTTGATGGCGTCGCCAATCCCGGTGTTCATGCCCTGGCCACCGGCGGGGCTGTGCACATGGGCGGCGTCGCCCAACAAGAACGCGCGTCCGGTGCGGAAGTGATCGGCCACCCGATGATGCACGCGGTAGGTCGAGAACCAGTTCACCTGTTCGATCTGCACCTTCAGATGCTCGATGGCCCGGCTGCTGACGTCTTCGAATCGCAGCGTTTCAGCACGCTCGGCGCGCTCATCGCGAACGGTGCCGATCAGGCGTGCGCGACCGCTTCCTGCCAGTGGGAACACCGCAAGAAAGTCCGCCTCATCGAGGTCCACGTGCAGTTCGCCATTGAACGTCGGGCCGCTGGCCTGCACATCGGCCACATAAAAAATCTGCTGGTAGGTCCCGCCGGGAAATCCGGTGTCCAGGGCCTTGCGCACGACTGAACGGGCACCGTCGCAACCGGCCAGGTAACAGGCCTGGCAGGTTTCCTGCTGACCATCGGGCAGACGCAACGTGGCGTTGATGCCGTCAACGGTTTCCTCGAAAGCCTCAAGCTCGGTGTCGCGCTCCACCGTGATGCCAAAGGATTCGAGGCGTTTGATCAGCAGCCGTTCGTGTTCGTCCTGGGGGAATATTTCGAGGAAGGCGTAAGGTGTCAGGCCCTCGCCGATGTGGGTCAGCGGCAAGCGTGCCACGGGTTCACCCTTGACCCAGAAATTGGCGGCCTCCACGCAATGGCCCTTCTGCACGACACTGGCACTGAGGTCGAGTTGGCGGTACAGCTCCAGCGTACGTGCCTGCACGGCCAGCGCCCGCGAGGTGGTGCCGGGCGCCGACGTCTTGTCGACGATCCGCACGCGAACTCCCAGAGTGCTTAGCCAGAGTGCCAGTACCAGCCCGGTCGGGCCGGCGCCGATGATTAACACATCGCTTCGGTGCATGAGCCTGTCCTCCTCGCGGTGTGGAGCAAGTATGGTCCAGCCGTGGCGGGCGGCCAGGCTGGCTGCCCAACGGAGAAGGCCACTGCTCAAGGTCATAGCCTCAGACAGGCCATTGATCGTATGGTTAGCCCGGCATAACGGATTTTCTGGAGCAGCATGCAAGCCCATCGATTGATCATGAGCATCGTCGCGTTGCTGGTGCTGGCCGGTTGCGGCAGTCAACGCACGCAGCAGGTGCCGGCGCGTACGCCGGCCGAGGTCAAGGCCGAAATCATGCGACTGTTGCCGGCCAAAACCGTCGACCGCCAGGGTTGGGCCACGGACATCCAGGCGGCGTTTGCCGCGCAGAACATCGAGACGACCACGCAAAACCTGTGTTCGGTGCTGGCTGTCACCGAGCAGGAGTCGACCTTTCAGGCAGACCCGAGCGTGCCTGGCCTGGGCAAAATCGCTCGCGACGAGATCGATCGCCGAGCGGCCAAGGCCCACATCCCCGGCCTGTTGGTCAGTGCGGCGCTGCAGGTGCGCTCGCCCAATGGCAAAAGTTACAGCGAGCGCCTCAACGCGGCGCGTAGCGAAAAGGAACTGAGCGCGATTTTCGATGACTTCATTGGCATGGTGCCCATGGGGAAAAGTCTGTTTGGCGGCCTCAACCCGGTACATACCGGCGGGCCGATGCAGGTCAGCATCGAATTTGCCGAGCAGCACGCCAAGGCCTATCCCTACCCGGTGGACGGGTCGATCCGCCATGAAGTCTTCACTCGGCGCGGCGGGATGTACTTCGGTATCAGACATTTGCTCGGATACCCGGTGAACTACCCGCAACCGTTGTATCGCTTCGCCGATTTCAACGCCGGTTGGTATGCCAGCCGCAATGCTGCGTTCCAGAACGCCGTGAGCCGTGCCTCGGGCATTGCGTTGGCGCTGGATGGCGATTTGGTCAATTACGGTTCGATCATGCCCGGCAGCACCGAAGTGGCCGTGCGCAGCCTCGGCAAGCAACTGGGCATGCGCAACACGACGATCAGGGATCAACTGGAAGAGAGCAAGAGCCTGGCGTTCGAGAACAGCTCGTTGTATCAGCAGGTCTTCGCGCTGGCGGACCAGGCCGAAGGCCGGTCATTGCCTCGGCAAGTGTTGCCGGGAATCGTCCTGCAGAGCCCGAAAATCACTCGCAAATTGACCACGGCCTGGTTTGCCAAGCGGGTTGATGAGCGTTATCAGCGCTGTATGGCGCGGGCGGGTTGAAGAACAAATGATCGTAGGTGGTTCTGCGCATTATCCCGGGCATAAAAAAACCCGACTGATGAGGCCGGGTTTTTTGTCGAGGAGAGCGGTAGAGCCATTCATTCAAGCGATGTGGTTGCTGTTCAGACGATCAGAACCATCGGCGGCGACGGTGTTGCCTTGCAGGCGATCCGAGCCATCGGCAGCAACGGTGTTGCCTTGCAGGCGGTCGGAACCATCGGCGGCAACGGTGTTGCCTTGCAGGCGGTCGGAGCCATCGGCAGCAACGGTGTTGCCTTGCAGGCGGTCGGAGCCATCGGCGGCGACGGTGTTGCCTTGCAGGTGGTCGGAGCCATCGGCGGCCACCCGATTCTGGATCAGGCGATCGGAGCCACCTTCCGCCACGCGACTTTCAATCAAGCGATCCGAGCCGCCTTCGGCGACGACAGGTTGAGCAGAGGTAGCGGCGAAAGCGTTTACTGCAAAAACCGAGAAAGCGATGCTGAGAAGAGTCTGGCGTTTCATGGTGGTGTGCTCCGGGTCTTATTGGGTGTGTATGGAGCAGATGTTACGCCGCGCAGTTTTTATGAGAACTTCATTGGCATGATGGTGAACATCGACGGGATTGATAGGGCCAGCGGCATACCCCTGGCGAGCGTGATGATGCAGTCGTCGGATGGCTCCAGCGCGGTCAAGGGCGGCTTCTACACTGGATAGCGTCGCAAGGAGGTGTTTATGTATCAGCTCTACGGTCATCAGAATTCGGGCGCAGCCGCCATCGAGGCGGCACTGGAATTGTGCGAGATCCCTTATCGTTTCATTGACGTCGAGTCGTCTTCGCAGGCCGCCCTCGCGTTGGAGAAGCTCAACCCGCTCAAGCAGATTCCGACCCTGCAATTGCCCGACGGCAGCGTCCTCACCGAAAGCGCGGCGATCTTGATTCACCTCGGGCTGACGTTTCCCGAGTCGAATCTGCTGCCGGACAACCCGGCCGATCGTGATCAGGCCATCCGTGGCCTGGCGTACATCGTCAGCAATTGCTATGCGGCCATCGGCATCATCGATTACCCCGAGCGCTGGTTGGCCGAGGCAGATGAATCGTCTCGGCAAAACCTGATGGCGGGCACCCGTGCACGGTTGCATTGGAGTTGGGAGGTGTTTGCCGATCAGTTTTCCGGCGAGCTGTATCTGGGAGACGAGACACCGGGGGCGCTGGATGTGCTGGCGGCGGTGGTCAGTCGATGGTCAGGCAGCCGCGAACATTTGCGCACGGCCCGGCCGGGGTTTTACGCCTGGCTGGAGCGCATCGACCGACACCCGACGCTGGCGCCGGTGTTCGCCCGGCATTGGCCGGCCTGAGCACTGCAAAACAAAAGCGGGAGCGAGCAAGCTCGCTCCCACAGGGGACGGGGGTATGTTTGAGCTATTCCCCGCGAATGTACTGTTCCAACTGACGAATCAGTTCCGCCTGTTCCGCGATGGCCTCCTTGACCAGGTCGCCAATCGACAGCAAACCGATCAATTTGCCGTCCTCCACCACCGGCAAGTGGCGCAGGCGTTTGTCGGACATGATGCCCAGGCAGGTATCGACGGTTTGATGGGTGTCCACGGTAATCACCGGTGAAACCATGATGTCGCGCACCGGCGTACCCACCGAAGAACGCCCGTGCAGCACCAGTTTACGCGCGTAGTCACGCTCGCTGATGATGCCCAGCACTTCGTCATTCTCCACCACCAGCAAGGCGCCGACGTTTTTCTCTGCCATCTTCATCAGCGCTTCCAGCACCATATGACCAGGTTTGATCTGGTGCACTTCCTGATTCTTCTGATCTTTCAACTTGAGTAGTTGCGCGACGGTTTTCATGGCGGTTTCTCGGGTGTTGTCGTTGTTATTGAAGAATCGTAGACGCCGGCGCGCAGGGCAAGAGAGAAAGCGGCAGATAAACGGCAAAAAACGTCATTCAGTGGTTTTTCTTCGGTAAGCCCCCCGGATTCCTGCCCGGCAAAATACCTGTGGGAGCGGGCTTGCCCACGATGAGGTCAAATCAGTCGACATCCATGCTGAATGTCAGGCCGCCATCGCGAGCAAGCTCGCTCCCAGAGGTTCATGGTGGCGTAGAATCACCACCCTGAATCAATGTTGAGGTTTTCAGTGGTGGATTTACCGCAGGGCTTTGTCCTGACCCGGCATTGGCGCGATACACCGACCGGTACGCAAGTCGAGTTCTGGCTGGCGACCGACAGCGGTCCCCGGCGCATCCGCCTGCCTCATCAGCCATCGGTGGCGTTTATTGCGGCCAGCCAGCGCGAGCAGGCCGAGGCACTGCTGCACGACGAAAAAAATGTCGAACTGCGGGAGTTGGCCTTGCGGGATTTCGAGTACCGTCCGGTGCTGGGGCTGTATTGCTCGCAGCACGGACAATTGATGCGCCTGGAAACGGCCCTGCGCAGGGCCGGGGTCGAAGTGTATGAAGCTGACGTGCGCCCGCCGGAACGCTACATGATGGAGCGGTTCATCACCGCCCCTGTGCGCTTTGGCGGTACGCCGGATGCCGAGGACCTGTTGCTCGACGCACAGATGAAACCCGATCCGCACTATCGGCCAAGCCTCAAGCTGGCGTCCCTGGACATCGAAACCACCGCCCAGGGCGAGTTGTATTCCATCGCCCTGGAGGGCTGCGGCGAGCGGCAGGTGTACATGCTCGGCCCACCCAATGGCGATGACAGCGAGGTGGATTTCCAGCTCGAATACTGCGACTCGCGCACCCTGTTGCTGAAAAAGCTCAATGACTGGTTCGCCCGGCACGATCCCGACGCGATCATTGGCTGGAACGTCGTGCAGTTCGATCTGCGGGTGTTGCATAAACACGCCAGGCAACTGGGCGTGCCGCTGAAGCTGGGGCGTGGCGGCGAAGAGATGCAGTGGCGCGAACACGGCAACGGCAACCATTATTTTGCCTCCGCTGCCGGCCGGCTGATCATCGACGGCATCGAGGCGCTGCGTTCGGCGACCTGGAGTTTTCCGTCGTTCAGCCTGGAAAACGTCGCGCAAACCCTGCTGGGCGAAGGCAAGTCGATCGACAACCCCTACCAGCGCATGGACGAAATCAATCGCATGTTCGCCGAGGACAAACCGGCGCTGGCAAGGTACAACCTCAAGGACTGCGAACTGGTCACCCGAATTTTCGCCCACACCCAATTGCTGACCTTTTTACTGGAACGGGCCAGTGTCACCGGGTTGCCGGTGGATCGCATGGGCGGTTCAGTGGCGGCGTTCACCCACCTCTACATGCCGTTGATGCATCGCCAGGGCTTCGTCGCGCCAAACCTCGGCGGGCGCCCGCCACAAGCCAGTCCCGGCGGCTTTGTCATGGACTCGCAACCGGGCCTGTACGAGTCGGTGCTGGTGTTCGACTACAAAAGTCTTTATCCCTCGATCATCCGCACGTTCCTCATCGACCCCGTGGGTTTGATCGAAGGGCTCAAGCATCCCGAAGACAGCGAGTCGGTGCCCGGTTTCCGGGGCGCCCGGTTTTCCAGAACCCGGCATTGCCTGCCCGCTATCGTGGCCCGGGTCGCCGAAGGCCGGGAAACCGCCAAGCGCGAGCACAACGCGCCGCTGTCCCAGGCACTGAAGATCATCATGAACGCCTTCTACGGGGTGCTCGGTTCCAGCGGATGCCGGTTTTTCGATACGCGCCTGGCATCGTCCATCACCCTGCGCGGGCACGAGATCATGCTGCGCACCCGTCAGTTGATCGAAGACCAGGGTCACACGGTGATTTATGGCGATACCGATTCCACCTTCGTCTGGCTGCGCCGCGCCCACGGCCAACAGGAAGCGGCACAGATCGGCGAAGCGCTGGTGGATCACGTCAACCAGTGGTGGCGCGAGCATGTGCGGCAGGAATTTGGCCTGGAGAGCGCGCTCGAACTGCAGTTCGAAACCCACTACAAGCGGTTCCTGATGCCGACCATTCGCGGTGCGGAGGAGGGCAGCAAGAAGCGTTATGCGGGGTTGGTGACGCGGGCCGATGGCACGGACGAGATGGTCTACAAAGGCCTGGAAACCGTGCGCACCGACTGGTCACCACTGGCCCGCCAGTTCCAGCAGGAACTATACCTGCGCATCTTCAACCGCAAACCCTATCAGGATTACGTGCGCGACTATGTGCGCAAGACCCTGGCCGGAGCGTTCGATGAGCGCTTGATCTACCGCAAGCGCTTGCGCCGCACCCTCGATGATTATCAACGCAACGTGCCGCCGCATGTGCGGGCAGCGCGTATCGCCGATGACTACAACGACCGGCAGGGTCGTCCCCGCCAGTACCAGAACGGTGGCTGGATCAGTTACGTGATCACCGTCGCCGGCCCTGAACCACTGGAGATCCGCAGCGCGCCCATCGATTACGAGCATTACGTCAGCAAGCAATTACAGCCTGTGGCCGACGCGATCCTGCCGTTCGTCGACGACGATTTTTCAACCCTGATCGGTGGGCAACTGGGCCTGTTTTGAGTCCATCAGCGACAACGTCCAGTCATCCAGAATGCCGTGGAAGTATTGATTCAGGGCTTGATGGAACGGGCTGTCGTCAGGTGCGACCTGGGCGAACAGCGTCATCGACGAATGAAATTTCAGGTCATCGGGATGGCCGAAGATCTCCCTCACCGAGCGCTGCTGGATGTTCAGCACCTCTTGGGTGCACGTGCGCAGCCGCGCGCCCAGCAATGGGTGCTCAAGATAGGCTCGGGCTTCTTCGCGCGAACCGATCGCGAAGCGTTTGGACATGTCGCTGCCACCCAGCCCGGCAAACTGCGGAAAGATGAACCACATCCAGTGGCTACGCTTGCGGCCGGCATTCAATTCGGCCTGAGCCCGGTCGAACACCGGGTCCTGCGCCTGAATGAAGCGCTGCAGGTTAAAGGTGTCCAGCCGATCGGTGCTTCTCATGCGCAAGTCCTCTGACAGACTGCGATGGCTCAGACCATGGCCAACCGCTGTTTGCGTTGTGGCGCACGAAACGCTTGGTCCAACGCCTTCAGATCCCCAGGTTCAAGCACTAACTGCGCCGCGCGTGCGTTGAGTCGCACATGCTCGGGCCGTACCGCCTTGGGGATGGCAATCACCCCGTCCTGGCGCAAAAGCCATGCCAGCGCCACCTGGGCAGGCGTGGCATCGTGACGGGCGGCCACTTGCCGGAGCGTGGCGTTGCCCAGCATGTTCCCGCCCTGGCCAATGGGGCAGTAGGCCATGACCGGCATCCTGCGCTGCTGACACCAGGGCAGTAAATCAAATTCTATGCCGCGCTCTTCCAGGTTATAGAGCACTTGATTGGTGGCGCAGGCCGGCGCGGCCAGTTCCTGCAAATCATCGACGTCGAAGTTGGACACGCCCCAGTGACCGATCTTGCCCGCCGCGCGCAGTCGCTCGAAGGCCTCGACCGTTTCCTCCAGAGGGTACTGGCCGCGCCAATGCAGCAGGTACAGATCGATATGGTCGGTGTTCAGGCGCCGCAGACTGCGTTCGCAGGCCTGGGGAATGCCTTGGCGGCTGGCGTTGTGCGGGTAGACCTTGCTGACCAGAAACACCTCGTCGCGCCGGCCGGCGATGGCTTCGCCCACCACTTCCTCGGCGCCACCCTCGGCGTACATTTCGGCGGTGTCGATCAGGGTCATGCCCAACTCGATCCCCAGGCGCAACGCCGCGACCTCCTCATTGTGCCGGGAGCGGTCCTCGCCCATTTGCCAGGTGCCCTGGCCGATGACCGGTACGTTGACGCCGGCCAATTCGAGAGAACGCATGCAAATCTCCTGTAAACACCCAAGCCATATTGCTATTGGCACTCAGCATAGCTTTCGGGTTCCGCGCTTAGATCAAAAGATCGCAACTTGCCGGTGATCGATTGGTGACGGCATGACTGCACTTTTGCGAAATCAATGGCTCTACTTTTGGGCAGCCTGCGGCGATCCCCTCTGCCGGCCCATGCCCAAGTTCAAGAACCCATGGCTCGAGCGTTACCTTTCAGTATCACCTCAATCCGCCGCCATTGCCTGATGCTGGTTGGCCTGTCGACGTTCTTCGTCAGCGGATGCAGCCATCAGGATGGTAACGACCTCTTGACCCAATTGCGCGAAGGCAAACCCCAGGAATTTCTGCAAACCAGTGTCGACCGCATGGCCACCCTGACCATGCGCGACAACCTCGACAGCCTCTATCTGCTGATGAGCAAGCTGTACCTGCGCAACCCCGACGAGCTGAAAAAATCCGGCTTCCTTGACGCGCGCATCGCCGGCAAGCAAGTGCGCATGGCCATCGAACAGCAGCAGCCGCTGCCAACGCTTGGCGGTAAAAAGGACCTCGCGGCGCTACGGTTTGCCATGAGTCCGGAATTTCTGGGCGACCGGGTCGGTGCGTTCATCTATGCCATCGGCAGCATGCTGGTCACCGCCCACGGCAATCGCCTGGAGTTCTACATGACGGACGCGATCAACCCGACGTTCGTCAGCAACGCTGCACGCAACATCGAGATTGCGACCTGGATCCTGAGTCAGCGACAAAACAAAAACGGCGAACCCATGCTGTTTTCCAACGAAATCTCGGAAGAGGGCAGCAACCTGAGTTTTGCCGTGGAGTTCGGCAAAATAGTCGCGCGCCTGGATTTGCTGACGCAGATGCTGGACGAGCGCTACCGGCGCATCGGCCTCAACTACGCCCAGAGCCTGCTGTTCCTGAATTTCCTGCCGGTGCAATAGAACGGCGGTGACTCTCCAACAAGGGTGATAGTGCATGTAGGGAATAAAGATAGATCGCATCGATATAACTGGTTATAAGAAAAATCGCTATGCTGCGGGCCAGATTTCCCTTGCAGTCTTTGTGGGCGTATCGATGGATTTAGTGAATATCGGGTTGGTCGTAGCCGGGCTGGTGGTCGGTTTCATCGTCGGCATGACGGGCGTGGGCGGCGGGTCGTTGATGACGCCGATCCTGCTGTGGTTCGGCATCAATCCGGCAACGGCGGTGGGCACCGATCTGCTGTACGCGGCCATCACCAAATCCAGCGGCGTGCTGGTTCACAAAAAAAACGACAACATTGACTGGGCCATCACCGGCTGGTTGACGCTGGGCAGTGTGCCGGCAGTGGCGTTGACCCTGTGGTTCCTCAGCAGTCTGCACAGCGCCCCCGAGGCGATGAACGCCATCATCAAGCAGGCGTTGGGTTTTGTCCTGTTCGCCACGGCGCTGGCGATCCTGTTCAAGAAGCGCCTGCTCGATTTCGCCCACAAACGTGCCGGCGGCAACTACAACCCCAGCGGTACGCAGTTGAATGTCCTGACGGTCGTTACCGGTCTGGTGCTCGGCACCATGGTCGCGCTGACCTCCATCGGCGCTGGCGCGCTGGGCACGGTGGCGCTGTTCATTCTCTATCCGCTGCTGCCGACCCGCCGCCTGGTCGGCACGGAAATCGCTCACGCCGTTCCCTTGACCCTGGTCGCCGGTCTTGGTCATGCGAGCATGGGCAACATGGACTGGCATGTCCTTGGTTACTTGCTGGTCGGTTCGCTGCCGGGGATTTACCTGGGCAGCCATTTGACCGGTCGTATTTCCGATGAACTTCTGCGTCCTTGCCTGGCGACGATGCTGGTACTGATCGGTTACAAACTGGTGTTCTGATTCGGCATGGGGCGCAGCTTCACTCACGGGTGAATATTTCCAGCAGATGCCCGTCCGGGTCATCGAAATACACCCGCCGCCCCCCCGCAAACTCATTGATTTCCTTCGGCCGTTGTTTACCAGGGTCAGCCCACCACTGCTGACCATGGGCCAGAAGGCGCGCAAAGACCTCGTCGAAATCATCCTCGCCAATCAAGAACGCGTAGTGCTGCGACGCTATCGGCGGGTCATTGTCGTAGAAGTCCAGTGACACGCCGTTGTCGAACCTGACGACCAGCATCGGGCCAAACGGCTGCGGGGCGGGCAAGCCGAGAAGGTCGGCGAGGAAGTTGGCCGATACCTGCTTGTCGCGGCACCAGACAATGGTGTGATTCAACTGAGCGCTCATGCAGTGGTCCTCACGGCGGATCAGGTGGGCTTCCATGAATCTTGAGTTTAGCCCGGCCTGTTGCGCTTCGACCGCCCTGACCTAAGCTTTGGACAAGGCGAACAACATTTGCGGAGCGTCACCCGGAACGATCGCCGCGATGCGCAATCATTAGAGCGTGGATATCAAAAGGAGATGCGCATGCTCATCAGGTCACTGACCCTGGCTACCCTGCTGGCAGTTGCCGGTCCCTTGTTCGCCGCTGATGGCGACTCACCGCTGGACATGGACAAGGGCAGGTCCCGGCCACTGATCGTCATCGCTCCCAGCACGGTCGACCCGACGTGGGTCAGCCTGAAAAAGTCGCTGGAAGAGCCGGATAACAAAAAGGGGTTCACCGAGCGAAACCTGGTGTTGTACACGGTGCTCAATCTGATGGGTCAACGTGATGGCAAAGACCTGGGGCCACAAGACACGGCAGCGTTGATTCGTTCACTCAAACTGGGTGCCGGGGCCAAGACCAAGGTGATTCTGGTGGGCAAGGACGGCGAGAAGAAGCTTGAACAGTCCGGGCCCGTCGAGTTGAAAGAAGTCTTTGCTGCGGTCGACCAACTCCCGGCGGCCGAGAAGGAAACGCCACCACCAACGGTAGCGCCCGCTGCCGAACCCGAGCCAAGCGCCAAGGGCGCCAAAGGCGAAAAAAACGGCAAAGCGGCCAAGCCCGCGAAGCCCGCCAAGCCGCCGGAAATGCCGGATGATTGACTTACCCCAACTCGGTGGCGAGTGAGCAGCCCCCCTCGCCACAGGTAAGCTACGTGGGGATTACTGGCTCAGCGCACTCAAAATCTGGTGAGCGATCTTGACCCGCTCTGCAATCGGGTAGTTCTTGTTGGCCAGGATCACGATGCCAATATCTTTCGACGGCACAAACATGGCGTAGGCACCGAAGCCACCGGTCGACCCGGTTTTGTTCAGCAGCAGGTTTTTCGGTTGCGGTTGAGGCGGGTTGAGCCACTGGACCTTGTGCGCCTCCATGGCCATCTGCGGCGAGTTGCCCGCCAGCAACTGATCCAGGGTGACCGGGTACTGATAGAGCTCCCATCCCAGGCCCTGGGTCATCTCGCCGACGCGGTAATAACCGGTATGGGTCAGGGCGATTGCCTGTTGTAACGGTTTTTCCAGGGAGGCGGGTTGCAGGTTCGCTTGCACATAGCCGATCAAGCCCGAGGTGCTGGTTTTCACCCCGTAAGCCTCGGAGTCCAGCGCCCCCGGCCCGACGCGCACCGGCTTGTCGTCCTTGTTGTAGCCCTGTGCATAAAAGCCCATCTGCGCCTGCGGCACTTTGAGGTAGGTGTGCTTGAGGCCGAGTTTGGGCAGCAGCGTGTGTTCCATCAATTCATTGAATGGCTGGCCCATGCTTTGGGCCGCAAGGTAGCCGAATAAACCGAGGCTCGGATTCGAGTACTGCCGGTGGGTGCCAGCGGCGTAGGTCGGCTGCCACTGCTTGAAATAGCCGAGCATCTTGTCCGCCGAGTCGGCGGCGTCGGGGAATTGCAGGGGCAGACCGCCTGCGGTGTAGGTGCCCAGTTGCAGCACGCTGATGTGATCGAACGCACTGCCGCGCAATGCGGGCCACACCTGGCTGGCCTTGTCGGACAACGACATCTTGCCGCTGGCCTGGGCGTAGGCAGCGAGGGTGGCGGTGAAGGTTTTGCTCAGGGAGCCGATTTCGAACAGGGTGTTTTCAGTGACCGGTTGCGCGTTTTCTTTCGACGCTACCCCGTAGTTGAAGTAGTGCGGCTTGCCGTTGACGGTCACCGCCACGGCCATTCCGGGAATGCCCTGGGCTTGCATGACCGGGCGCACGGCGGCATTCACCAGCGTCTCCATTTGATCCTGTGCGATGCACTGGCCAGCCGCGAGCGCCGCTACGCAAACCGCGAAGATTTTCAGTCTGTCCATGGGAGTGTTGTCCGTCATCGATTCAATTGCGCGTCATTTTAGGCGGTTAATCGCTCCGCTCCGAATGGTTTTTGAGCCCTGCCGGCCATCGGCGGCAGGGTGGGTTGTTGGGGGGCGTGTATCCGTCAGATCAGCGCACCAGGCACGGCCGCTTGTTGTCGAATGTCCACCCCGGAATCAAAAACTGCATCGCCACGCTGTCATCCCGCGCGCCCAGCCCCATGCCTTTGTACAGTTCATGGGCCTTTGCCACCTGATCCATATCCAGCTCGATGCCCAGCCCCGGTTTCTGCGGCACCTGCACGCAGCCGTCGACGATTTGCAGTGGGGCTTTGGTCAGGCGCTGGCCGTCCTGCCAGATCCAGTGGGTGTCGATCGCCGTGATTTCACCCGGTGCGGCTGCCGCGACATGGGTGAACATCGCCAGGGAGATATCGAAGTGGTTGTTGGAATGCGAGCCCCAGGTCAGGCCCCATTCATGGCACATCTGGGCCACGCGAACCGAGCCTTGCATGGTCCAGAAATGCGGGTCTGCCAATGGGATGTCCACCGATTGCAACTGGATCGCGTGACCCATTTCCCGCCAGTCGGTGGCAATCATGTTGGTCGCGGTTTTCAAACCCGTGGCACGCCGGAACTCGGCCATGACTTCACGTCCCGAGTAACCATTTTCCGCGCCGCAGGGATCTTCGGCGTAAGCCAGTACCTGGTGCTGGTCGCGGCACAAGCGAATGGCCTCCTTGAGGGACCAGGCACCATTGGGATCGAGAGTGATGCGTGCGTCGGGGAAGCGTTCGGCCAGGGCCGTCACCGCTTCGATTTCGGCATCGCCGCTGAGCACGCCGCCCTTGAGCTTGAAATCCTTGAAGCCGTACTTCGAATGAGCTGCTTCGGCCAGGCGCACCACGGCGTCGGCGGTCATGGCTTTTTCGTGACGCACCCGGAACCAGTCGTTGTCGGCATCCGGCTCGCTACGGTAGGCAAGATCGGTTTGCTGGCGGTCGCCGACATAAAACAGATAGCCGAGCATTTTCACTTCATCACGCTGCTGGCCTTCGCCGAGCAGGGCGGCGACGGGAACGCCCAGATACTGCCCGAGCAGATCGAGCAGCGCCGCCTCCAGCCCCGTGACGGCATGGATGGTGATGCGCAGGTCGAAAGTCTGCAGGCCACGGCCGCCGGCGTCGCGGTCGGCGAAGGTCTGGCGCACTTGATTGAGCATCTTCTGGTAGGTGCCGATCGGGCTGCCGACCACCAGGCTGCGGGCGTCTTCGAGGGTCTGGCGAATACGCTCGCCACCCGGTACTTCGCCGACGCCGGTGTGGCCGGCGTTGTCCTTGAGGATCACGATGTTGCGGGTAAAAAACGGCCCGTGGGCGCCGCTCAGGTTGAGCAGCATGCCATCGTGGCCGGCCACCGGGACAATCTGCATGCTGGTGATGATCGGGGCTTTGGCGGTTTCTTGTTGGGTCATGTTCTTATCCTTTTAAACCGTGTTCTTGAAAAGTATTCAGGCGTGGTGGGGCGCCGGTTTGGCCGTTGTGGTGATGGACGCGGCCTTGGGTGTGTTGCGTGCGGCGAAGACGATGATCGCGGCGATGATCGAGGTTGCGGCCAGGCCATACAGGCCGCCCTGAATGGAGCCGGTGCGTTCTTCCAGCAGGCCGAAGGTGGTGGGCGCAACGAACCCGCCAAGGTTGCCCACCGAGTTGATCAACGCGATGACGCCAGCGGCGATGCGCGCATCCAGATAGGCCTGGGGAATTGGCCAGAACAGCGATGACGCCGATTTGAAACCCAGTGCGGCGAAGCAGATCGCGACAAAGGCGAAGACCGGCCCACCGGTGGTGGACATGAACATCCCGGCGGCGGCGATCAGCAGCGCGGCGGCGACCCACGCTTGCTGGTGTTTCCATTTGGCCGACAGCGAGGCAAAGGCGTACATGCCGACAATCGACAGCAACCACGGAATCGAGTTGAACATCCCGACCTGGACGTCGCTCAAGTCGCCCATTTTTTTGATGATGCTCGGCAGCCAGAAAGTGGCGGCGTAGATGGTCAGTTGAATGAAGAAGTAGATCAGGCAGAACAGGATGATCTGGCGATCCTTGAGCAGTTTGCCCAGGGACGGTTTGATCGGCGTCGCGGCTTCGCGGGCCAGTTGCTCATCATCGATGGCCTGGACCAGTGCGTCTTGCTCGTCCCGGGTCAGCCATTTCGCGTCGTGGGGCCTGGAATCGAGCCAGAACCAGACAAACACACACAGCCCGACCGAAAACATCCCTTCAATGAAGTACATCCACTGCCAGCCGTGCATTCCGAAGCCGGTGATTTGCAGGAGCAAACCGGACAGCGGGCCGGAAATCAGCGACGCAACGGCCGAGCCACTGAGGAAAATGGCGATGGCCTTGCCGCGCTCCACACCGGGCAACCAGCGAGTGAAGTAGTAGATCACGCCAGGGAAAAACCCGGCTTCGGCCACACCCAACAGAAAACGCAGGACGTAGAAGTGGGTTTCGTTCTGGATGAACGCCATGCCTGCGGCGACCAGGCCCCAGGTCAGCATGATGCGGGTCAGCCAGAGGCGAGCGCCGACTTTCTGCAGAAGGATGTTGGAGGGCACTTCGAACAATGCGTAGCCGATGAAGAACAGACCGGCGCCGAGGCCGTAGGCGGCAGCGCCAATACCCAGGTCGTGTTCCATGTGGGCGCGGACGAAGCCGATGTTCACGCGGTCAATGTAATTGACGATGAACATGATCACGAACAGCGGCAAGACGTGACGTTTGACTTTCGAGATGGCGGACTTCAGCACCGAATCGGCGCCATCGTCCATGGCTGAAATGGATGTATTCACTGCGTTTTCTCCCACTCGTTATTTTTATGCGGGGTGCGGCTGGGTGTTGCGATGTTGATAGACATCATACAACTGCTTTTTTTTGTCCTGCAATAGCGTTCGCCGAATAAAATGGCGCGATGTCGGCAATTTTTATTCCTTTCGCTGTGACTTTTTTTCGTTTGATTGAGCATCTATTGGCGTTATGTTGAGTGTTGTCATACAAGTTAAGTGGTGTTTTCTTGAGTTTGCAGGCGATCGCAGTGCTACGATTGCGCTAGTTCTGCTTTTGGATGAGCGCCATGCAAGAAGATCTCGACGCACCTGCCCGCAAGCGCAGCCACAACCTGGCCCATGACCTGGTGGCCAAGCTGACCCAGAGCATCCTGCTTGGCCAGATGCTGCCCGGCGCAAAGCTGCCGTCGGAGAACACGATTGTTCAGGAGTACGGCGTCAGTCGCACCGTGGTGCGCGAGGCGATTTCGAAGTTGCAGGCCTCCGGGCTGGTGGAAACCCGGCACGGCATCGGCACCTTTGTGCTGGAGCGTGCGCCGGAACAGGGCTTGCGACTGAATGTCGACACTGCGCTAGGGGTGCGCAGCATTCTGGAATTGCGCATGGGCCTGGAAACCCAGGCCGCCGCACTGGCCGCCACTCGCCGCAGCGATCAACAGTTGGCGCAGATGCGCGAGGCGCTCGACGACTATCAGCGTCTGCTGGCCAACAATGACAGCTGTGTTGAAGCGGATCGGCGCTTCCACCTGCTGATCGCCGAAGCCACGGGCAATGTGTGCTTCACCGAGATCATGCAGCACCTGGGTAGCGCCATGATTCCGCGAACCCGGGTGAATGCCGCCGAGCGCGGCGCGGTGGACCTGAGCAAGCTCGGAGAACTGGCCAACCTCGAGCATGAGGCGATTCTCAACGCCATCAAGCGCCAGGACCCGGACGCAGCGCGGGCAGCGATGTGGCTGCATTTGACCAACAGTCGCGACCGGTTTTCTGCCAGTTGATCGAGTCATCGTTCATCGCGGGCAAGCCCGCTCCCATAAGGATTGAGGCGGTGCGCATATTCTGTGTGCGCCCTTGAAACCTGGAGGAGCGAGCTTGCTCCGGGTGGCGTTCTGGCGATGGCGCCGGACGTCTCAACTCAAACCGCTGATCCAGCGCGAGTCTCTTGAATCATTGGTCTGCGCTCCAGGTTCAACGCCAACACACTGATCAACACCACAACCGCTCCAACCCCAACCATCAGCGTCGGCCTTTCACCCAGCGCAAACGACGCAATGGCCATCGCCATCGGCGGTACCAGATACAGCGTCATTGTTGCCCGACTCAAATCCACATGTGCCAATACATAGGCCCAGGCCAGATACGCCAGGGCACTGGGGAATATCCCCAGGGCAAACACTGCCAGCTGCGCGCGCAGCGGTGCCACGGCGACCTGCTCCACAAGGCCTGGCAGAAAAACCGCTAACAGTAACGTCCCGGACCAGACCGTGTAACAGACCAGGGTCAAGCCGTCATAACGCCCGGTGTGGTGCTTTTGCAGGGCGAAATACAGACTCCAGGACAGCGCCGCCAGCAGGATCAGCAAGCCGTGGGCGTCGATGCTGCCCAGGCCATGATCGCCCGCCACCACGATCACCACGCCGAGCAGGCCCAATAAAACGCAGCCCCAGCGCCAGAGGCTGACCCGGTCCTTGAACGCGAAGCGCGCGAGCAAGGTGCTGAACAGCGGCGTGGTTTGTGCCAGCACACTGGAAGCGCCAGCGCTGACGCCTTGCTGGCCGAAGTTGATCGCCACGTGATGCAGACTGACGGCAAAGAAACCCAGCCCGAACAGCAATGGAACATCGCGCAGTCCTGGCAGGCGAATGCCCCTGCACAACGCGACCACGGCCATGAACACCGATGCCAGCAGGAAACGCAAAAGCGCCAGATGCACGGGGTCGTAGGCGAGCAGGCCGATATGGATGCCGGTCGGGGAATACCCCCAGCAGGTCACGACAAACGCCATGGCCAGGATGATCTTCAAGGGCGAAACGGGGGCGTGTGTGAGCGGCTTCATGGTCGTGCACCGGTAGGCAGGTGCTCTGAGTATCTGAACCTGAACCATTCGCCACAACTGACTTATACTGCGCTAACCGTTCACTTTGGGTGATGTATGGAGTTGGCGCAGATTCGCATGTTCAAGACCGTTGCCGAACTGGGCAGCATCGCCCGTGCGGCAGAAGTGCTGCATTGCGTGCCGTCGAACATCACGGCGCGGATCAAGTCGCTGGAGGCGGAGTTGGGTGTCGCGTTGTTTTTGCGCGAGGGGCGCGGGCTGCGCATCAGTCCGTCGGGTCAGACCTTTCTGGCCTACGCCTCGAAAATCCTGGCGTTGACCGCGGAGGCGAAGCGGGCGGTGGACCCCGCGGCCGAGCCTTCCGGGCCGTTGCGCATCGGCGCCATCGAGTCCTCGGCCACCGGTCGCTTGCCGCGACTGCTGGCCAAATTCCACAAGCGCTTCCCGCAAGTGGCGCTGGAACTGACTACGGGCACTTGGGGGCAATTGCTGGATGACACCCTCAATCATCGGCTGGATGGCGCCATAGTTGCGGTGGATGTCGAGCGCTCGCACCTCAAGCGCACGCCGATGTACCGCGAAGACCTGTTGCTGATTGCCTCGACATCGCTGGGGCCGGTGCGTGACATGGCGGATCTGCATGACAATACCGTCTTCATGTGGCCCCAGGGTTGTCCGTATCGGGCGGCGCTGGAACATTGGTTGTTGCGCCAGGGGCAGGCGTTGCCGATTGTCAGCCTGGCCAGTTACGGCGCGATTGTCGGGTGCGTCAGCGCCGGGGCCGGCGTGGCGCTGGTGCCCAAAGGCGTGTTCGATCAATACGCCAAGGGCGCAGGGTGCGTGGGTTACGAGTTTCCCGAGCTGACGGCGATCGAGAACTTGTTCTACTGGCATGAAAACGCCGGGGTGCACCCGGCGCGAGAGGCGTTCGTGGCAATGTTGCGCGAGGAATTTGCTTAAGCGAACTGGTAGCCGTGAACGCGGATTGATCAGCTCACGCATACATCCCGCATCAACAACCCGAAACTCAAATCCACCGCATCCGGAATCGGCAGGTACACCGTATGCCCATCCCCCGGCGCGACCTCGATCGCTTCACCCCGGATGTTGTGCAATTGATGCAGATCGAAGTGGAAGTTGCCCTTGGGCGTCATCAACTCCATGTGATCGCCCAGGCCAAACCGATTCTTCACCTTCACTTCCGCCAACCGCTCACGTCGCTCGCCGGTCAGTTCACCGACGAACTGTTGCCGCTCCGACACCGAGCTGCCGTTCTGGTAGTTCTGGTACTCGTCATGCACATGCCGACGCAGAAAGCCTTCGGTGTAGCCGCGCTGAGCAAGGGATTCGAGGTCGGTCATCAGGCTGCGGTCGAAATCGCGGCCGGCCACGGCATCATCGATGGCCCGTCGGTAGACTTGCGTGGTCCGCGCACAATAGAAATGCGATTTGGTCCGGCCTTCGATTTTCAATGAGTGCACACCCATCTGTGTCAGGCGCTCGACATGCTGTACGGCGCGCAGATCCTTGGCATTCATGATGTAAGTGCCATGCTCGTCTTCGAAGGCCGGCATCAGTTCGTCGGGGCGATTGGCCTCTTGCAGCAGGAACACCTGCTCGGTGGGCGCGCCGAGACCCAGGGTCGGTTCCGGTTGGTACTGTTGGACGATTTCGCCCAGGGTGTTTTCCGTGGCCTCCTGCGCCGAATACTTCCAGCGGCAGGCGTTGGTGCAACTGCCCTGGTTGGCGTCACGCTTGTTCATGTAGCCCGACAGCAGGCAGCGGCCCGAATAGGCCATGCACAGCGCACCGTGCACGAACACCTCCAGTTCCATGGCGGGAACCTGTTGGCGGATTTCGGCGATTTCTTCCAGAGACAGTTCCCGCGAGAGGATGATCCGGCTCAAGCCCTGCTGCTGCCAGAACTCGACACTGGCCCAGTTCACTGTATTGGCTTGTACCGAGAGGTGAATCGGCATCTGCGGGAAGTGCCGGCGCACCAGCATGATCAGGCCGGGGTCGGACATGATCAACGCGTCCGGCGCCATGGCGATCACGGGTTCCAGATCCTTGAGGAACGTCTTGAGCTTGGCGTTGTGCGGCGCGATGTTCACCACCACGTAGAAGCGCTTGCCCTGCGCCTGCGCTTCACGAATGCCGAGGGCCAGGTTGGCGTGATCGAATTCGTTGTTGCGCACGCGCAAGCTGTAGCGTGGCTGGCCCGCGTACACGGCATCGGCGCCGTAGGCGAAGGCATAACGCATGTTTTTCAAGGTGCCGGCGGGGGCGAGCAGTTCCGGAGCAATCTGGTTCATGGTGGGATCGATCGCAAAAGCCGCCGAGCGTATACGCCTTGCTCCGAAGGTTTATTGATCTGGATCTATGCTTGATGAAAAAAACGATGGCACTCGCGCGAGCCATGGTGGCCTAAGCATCAGGGCGCAACATTGCGTTCCGGCGGACTGACATGGATCGGACATGAACGAAGAGACATTACAAGACAAGTCACTGACGGTGTTGCTGGGGCTGGTGAGCATCGCCTTCGTCTGGATTCTGTTGCCGTTCTACGGCGCGGTGTTCTGGGCAGTGATCCTCGGCATCCTGTTTGCGCCCCTGCAGCGTCGACTGCAATTGAAGTTCGGCTGGCAGCGCAACATCACGTCGTTGCTGACGCTGAGCATCTGTCTGGTGATCGCGATCCTGCCGGTGATCATCCTCGGTTTCTTGCTGGTTCAGGAGGGGGCGGCGCTCTACAACAGAATTGAAAGCGGCGAGTTGGACATCGCAGGCTATGTGACGCACTTCAAACACAGCCTGCCGCCGTACTTTCAGCACTTGCTCGATCGGTTCGGGGTCGGCGAGCTGAACGGCCTGCGGGAGAAGATCATCAAGAGCGCGGTGACGGGCAATGAGTTTGTCGCCACGCAGGTCTTCAGTTTTGGTCAGGGCACTTTCGATTTTGTGGTGAGTTTTTTCATCATGCTCTACCTGCTGTTCTTCTTTCTGCGGGACGGTGCCGAACTGGCGCGCAAGGTTCGCTCCGCCGTACCGCTGCAGGAACACCAGAAGCGTCGTCTGCAACTCAAATTCAACCGCGTGGTGCGGGCCACGGTGAAAGGCAATCTGCTGGTGGCGATCACACAAGGCGCATTGGGTGGTTTGATTTTCTGGTTTCTGGACATCCCGAGCGCGTTGCTCTGGGCCGTGTTGATGGCGTTTCTGTCCCTGTTGCCAGCGGTGGGGGCGGGCATCGTCTGGGCGCCGGTGGCGGCGTTTTTCCTGTTCACCGGGGCGATCTGGCAGGGCGTGGTACTGGGGGTGTTCGGGGTTTTTGTGATCGGACTGGTGGACAACGTGCTGCGACCGATCCTGGTGGGCAAGGATACCAAGATGCCGGATTATCTGATCCTGATCTCGACCCTGGGCGGCCTGGCGATTTTCGGCCTCAACGGTTTTGTGATCGGTCCGCTGATTGCCGCACTGTTCATGTCGAGCTGGGCGATCTTCATCGAAACCAAACCGCGGGTTCAGCTGCCTTAAGCGCTGAATTTGCCCGTCTGGCCAGTGCCGATACGCTCAGACAATGCCTGGGCGGCCGGCAGCGAAGTGAGCGGGCCGCTGATCTGTTCGCCGTCCTGTACCAGATACCAGCAGGCGAGCAGTCCCAGCTCTCTGAGAGGGGCGGGAACGGCGCTGCCGATAACGGACATAATATGAACCTGAGACATCATCAGTACCTCCATCGATCTATGGAGATACCTTACGGGGCGGGTGCTTTTGCGGACAATCACCGTTTTCGATAGTGGTCATTGACGCCAGTGGGTGCAAATGACCGTTTGTCGGTCACCGCACCTTTCAATGTTCCTGCTGGCCGGCGATAACGTTTTCGAACGCGCCATCGCCAGCAAGCGGGCCCCTGCGGACTCTGTCAGTAGTGACCGTAACGCGGGCCATAGTAACCACGGGGTGGGCCGTAATAACCACGGGGTGGTCCGTAGTAGACCGGCGCCGGACGGTAGTAGATCGGTTGCTGCACATAGACCGGAGCCGGCTGGTAGTAAACCGGTGGCGGTGGTGCGGCATACACCGGTGCGGGTTGGGCGTAGACCGGCTGTGCATAAACAGGTTGCGGCTCGACATACACCGGCCGGTTGGCGTTGATCAGGGCCGAGCCGACGATGGCCGTACCGACGATCGCTCCAAATACCGCCGCGTCATTACCACCACCGTGGGCTTGCGCCTGTCCTGCGATAGCGAGCGCGCCGATCAGCAAGGCTACTGTGGGGATTTTACGGATCATGATAATTCCTCGGTTCTTCGCCCCGGCGCTTGTGTCTGCAATAGACCCAGGGATCGTCGCGGGGATACTTCTAAGACAGCGTTTTTTTCAAAATCAGCACAGCCGTTAGGTAAATTTTGTGTAAGGTCTGTACCGGCTTGCTTACGGTCGCCCGATGCCGTAAGCAGGCCCTGGAATATGATTGATCAGAACACCCTGGACTGGCTAAGCCCGTCCATCTGAAAGTGCACTGGAAGGAGATTCACATGCAGATGAACCCCAACAGAGACACCCGGCTGTGCATGTCCCTCTCCGGACGCCCCGGCAACTTTGGCCTGCGATTTCACAACCATCTGTATGAACAGCTGGGGCTGAATTTCTACTACAAAGCCTTCAGCAGTCAGGACTTGCCGGGCGCTGTCGGCGGTATTCGTGCCTTGGGCATTCGCGGCTGCGGCGTATCGATGCCGTTCAAGGAAGCCTGCATTGCGCTGGTCGATGAGTTGGACGCGTCCGCCGCCGCCATTCAATCGATCAACACCATCGTCAATACCGACGGTCATCTCAAGGCCTATAACACCGATTACATTGCGATTGCCCAACTGCTGGAAACCCACGCCGTGCCCAAGAACACCACCTTTGCCCTGCGCGGCAGCGGCGGAATGGCCAAGGCGGTGGCCAGTGCCTTGCGCGATGGCGGTTACACAAACGGCCTGATCGTGGCCCGCAACGAGCGCGCCGGCCGGGCCCTGGCTGAGTCCCTGGGCTATTCATGGCAAGCGGAGCTGGGGGAGAAACGGCCGCAAATGCTGATCAATGTCACGCCGGTCGGTATGGATGGCGGCCCGGAGGCCGGTCAGTTGGCATACGAAACCGAGGCCATTGCGGCTGCTGATATCGTCTTCGATGTGGTGGCGATTCCCTCGGAAACGCCGCTGATCGTGCGTGGTCGTGCCGAGGGCAAGCAAGTGATCACCGGACTGGAGGTGATCGCGCTCCAGGCGTTGGAGCAATTCGTGCTTTATACCGGTGTGCGGCCGACGGATGAGCAATTTCAGCAAGCGGTGGCGTTTGCGCGCAGTTGAAGGTCTTTTGCCTGCCTTAAAACAAGGTCAAGGAGGTACCCATGCATCCCCCCATTCTCAACCTGAACCACGTCGAACTCGAGCCCCTGCCCGAAGCCTTGGCGCCCACCGGTGAAACCGCCGGCCGCTATCAGCAACGCATGGCCCGCGTGGGTCAGCAACTGGGGGCTCAGAAGCTCGGATATCGCCTGTACGTGCTGGAACCGGGGATGCGTGGCAGTCCGTTTCACAGTCATCGGGTCAACGAGGAGATGTTTTACGTCGTGGCCGGGGAGGGGGAGATCCGTCTTGGCGCCGAACGCTTCCCCATTCGCGCTGGCGACGTGATCGCCTGCCCGCCGGGCGGTCCTGAAGCGGCACACCAGATCATCAATACCAGCCTTGCAGAGTTGCGTTACCTGGCGGTCAGCACCCAGCAGTCACCGGAGATCTGTGAATATCCGGATTCCGGCAAGTATGCGGTGATGGATGACTTCAAGGTCGATGCGCAGGGGCATGCCTCGGGGTTTGTCGCGGTTGCCCGGCAGGCGGATGGGGTGGATTACTGGGACGGGGAGTGAACGGTTCCGAGATCGAGTCGGCAAAGGTGTAATTGTGGCGAGGGAGCAAGCTCCCTCGCCACAGGGTTATTTGTTCAAGTTAATGATGTTTACTCAAGCCGCGCCAAACGCTCTTCCAGTGCCGCAATCCGCGCCTCGAGCTCTTCGATGCGCTCAACCGAAACAGCGCTGCCACCACCACGTTCGACCGGGTTCTGCCGCGCCGCGAGAATCGCGTCGATATCCGCCGGGTCGCCCAAGGCATGCATATACCGGTCTTCCCGCTGCCCGGCCTGGCGGGGAATCAGCAGGGCCAGGCCACGGGCAATCAAGCGTTCAAGCTGATGCACCACCTGGTCGGTATCTTCGAAGTCATGCATGCGGCCGCTGCGGGTCAGCAACTCATTGACCGTTTGTGGGCCGCGCAGGAACAGCAGTCCCGCCAGCACCACTTGAGCCGGCACCAGTTCCAGCGCCTTGTCGACCCTGTGCTCCCAGCGATCCGCACGGCTGCCCATCACCAGTTTGGTGAAGCCGCGTGCCTCGAGGGCGCGCAAGCTCTGACCGACCTGGCCCTGGGTCAGGTTCATCACCGGTTCACGGCTGGTCTTCTGGTTGCAGGCGATCATCAGCGCATTGAGGGTAAGCGGGTAGGTTTCCGGGCTGGTGGCCTGTTTTTCGATCAGAGAGCCCAGAATACGGATTTCCGTGCTGTTGAGTCGCGGCTCGTCATAGGTCGTCTCTTGCTCGGTGATCATGGTTCTGCGTCCTTACCCGGTTCAGGTTTTCACTTGCGTGGATGCACTTTAGATTGGTGTGCGTCAATGGCAATAGAATTTGCGAACTATCTGGGCTGTTTAATGAGGCATTAACGCAATAGTAACGAATTTTTTACAATTGGACGGGCACCGTATGCGGGGCCATGGACAGGATGTCCTTGAAGTGGGGGATTTACACGTTTCTTGCATCGACAATGTCACCGGCCTTAAGCAATGGAAGATGGAGTAAGGCATGAAGTTGATGTTGGTATCAGCCAAACAAGATGTGCTCGATAGCACACGATTCGCATGACTATTTTGATTACCGGCGTTGCCGGATTCATTGGGTTTCACACCGCCCGGCGTCTATGCCTGGACGGGCATGAAGTGGTCGGCATCGACAACCTCAACGACTATTACGACGTCACGCTCAAGCGCGCACGACTCAAGG
>NZ_JAFEHE010000032.1:0-61333 GCF_016887925.1 Pseudomonas sp. MIL9
CCAAGAGCTTTGCAGCCATGGTCACCTTGGCCTGCAGCCTACGTTGCATGCGGCAATACTTTTCGTACAAAGCCTAGGAATGGACGAGGGACTTGTAAGAGGTGCAGATTCGGCTGGGGGGCCTTTCTCGCTGGGAATTGTCAGAAGATGGATTGGTAGTCCAACTACCAGGTGCATTGCGGCTAAGGCAAAGCAACTGTACCTCCACCCGATCTGGTGCTCTAGGCCTGCGATCAGTGGCCAGCCTAAGGTGCTGGCAAACCCACCTAGCAAGGTTAGACCAGTCATCGAGGCACGTGCGTGGTCGCCAAGTAGTCGTCCGAGAGTCGAAAACGCTGCGTCATAAAGGCCAGCAGCCATGCCCGCGCCGATCAGCGTCCATGCTAGGTAATAAACGGCCAAGTGACTGGCTAAGCCCATCAACAGCATACCCATCGCCAAAAATAACGAGCTAGCTGCCAACACGGGGCGTCCCCCACTTTGATCGATCCATCGTCCCACCATGGGCGAGCAAGCTCCTGCGACCAGCAGTCCCCAAGATAATCCAATCACTACGCTCGTAACTGACCATCCTGTTTCTTTGGTGATTGGTGTTGCAAGAACTGCTGGCAGGTAATAGGTCGAACTCCAAGCAAGGATTTGTGCGATGCCTAATGCCCACACAAGCTTGAATCGGTTGATAGGTCGTTGGCTGCTTTCTAGGTTTTTCACTAGCTACGGACTCTTGTTTTTTCGGACGCCAGCGGCTCAGTTTTGCGTTACGAGCGTCGGGGCGGCTTCTAACTTACGAACTCGCTTTAGCAAATACCGAAGTATTTGTTCGGCATCAGGCCCCACTCCTCGTAGGGTTGCAGAAGCGAAGTTGCGTTGTTTGGGCAAGCCTACAAAGTACAAGCCTGGAACATGAACGGCTCGCCCGTCGCGCTGCGCCACTCGTCCCTGCTCATCCATTACTGGAAGGCCTTGGAGAAATGGCAGGTTCGGACGATAGCCAGTGGCAAAAATCAGGCTATCAACGGTTTCATGCTGCCCTTCGGCCCAAATAACGCCTGTTGAAGTGACCTCGGAGAACATTGCTGCTTGATTGAAGCGTCCGGATCTCAGAGCCTTTCTGTACGTACCGTCGTCCAGTACAGGCGTGCTTTGATCGTTTAGCCACTTAGTTTTCTCTAGGCCTGTCCATTTCAACCAAGTATGAAAATCTGCTCCTAATATCCGTTGTGGCGCGAATCGAATCGCCTCTCGCGTGGCCAGAGTCACGGTTGCAACTTTGGATAAATCGTAAGCGATTTGTACAGCCGAGTTAGCAGCGCCAACTACGACGATGCGTTGCCCACTAAATGCTTCTGCATTCCGATAATGAGCACTGTGAAGCTGAGTGCCGCTGAAGTTCTTGAGCCCAGGGATATCGGGTACGTAGGGACGACTGAAGGCTCCTGAGGCCACGACCACCGCTCTCGCACAAAAGCTTTGTCCGTTCGCTGCAGTGATCCGGAATCCTTCGCCTTCCTGACCTACGTTCGCGACCCTAATCCCTTGAAGGATAGGTAACCGGAAGAAGTCGGCATAACCTTCCAGATAACGCACTACTTCATCCCGAGAAGGGTAGTGGCCTGCTGCTCCAGGAAATGGAAGCCCCGGAAGAGAGGAATATGCTGCTGGCGAGAACAATTCAAGGCTGTCGTAGTAATTACGCCAGTTCCCCCCAGGCTGCGATTGCTCATCAAAAATGCGGAAATTGAGGCCGTGCTGCTTCAGGTGCCAACCGGTAGCCAACCCTGCTTGGCCAGCACCAATGACAATAACATCCAACATCTGACTGCTTATGTTCATGTATGCGCACTCATGCACGTATTTATGCAAAAAAAGGCTCAGACCTTTTCGCCTGGACAGCACAGTGGAACGATGCTTTTGGTGTGGATGAGGATGGCCTCTAGACGCTTGATAATGGCTGGGCCGTCCACTTCATAGAACATCTGGCGCCCTACCTTAGTGGCTCTAACGATCCCCGCCTCTAGTAGCACCTGAAGGTGGCGAGACACAACCGAACGCTCTTGAGGTAAGTCAGCCGCAATTTCAGTGACATCAGCACGGCCTAGTAGCATTACGCGCTTCAGCACTGCGATTCGCGGTGGCTCACAGAGGGCTTTGAAGAATGCACCGTCCAGCGATTCTATGGCGGCCTCGATTGCCTGGGTTCGGTTCAGTAATAAGGTCATGTAGCGACTATATGTGCATGTACGTGCACATGTAAAGGTCGGGTCGACAAAGCACGACCTGCCAGCACTCCAGAGGGCCGTGCCTATCTACTGACGAGCAACACCTCAATCCAGGTGCCAAACTTCTCAATGGGATGATCGGCCAACCTTCTGCTGCTAGGTTATCGGTAGCGTCGACAATCAGCCATCGTCCAGCGGTAACGCCTTGCATATGTAACAAGCCGAGCCAGGGCAAAGCCCCCTAAACTGCTCCGTCTGTGAGATCAGAGGCGGCGCAGAGCCCCGTTGATGCACTGCGTACCCCTGCTGCTCAAAAAATCCTGGCGCTGTTGTTGTCAGCAAATGAAATCGAGCGATTCCCTGCCCGGCGGCTATCGCTTCAATGACTCGAAGCATTTCAGCTCCAACCCCTTTCGATCTGCATGCCGGCTCCACGACCAGGGAACGCAGCAACCCGTCCGTACCATGCGTTTCGAATCCTCCCCATGCGACCGTCTTACTGTCCAGCGTGAACTCAAAAAAGGTTCGGCCCGGAAGATCAATAACGTCTGATGGAAGGTCAGCAGATTTCAGTGCATCGCGAAAGCGCTGCCATTGCCCACCGGCTATTTCCGTTGCCTGGATCATCATCTCCCACTCCATCCTTCCATCTCCTTTGTGCTGCTTTGCATGGACTGTTACGGCCCAAGCCGAAGCCGTAGTCATCATATTCGCTTTACCGAATATCTGCCAAAGCGTATATTCGATTTTCCATATGCATCGAGTCTAGTCATGACCCCTGCTATCAAAGTGCTTTTCGTGTGCGTTGCCAACTCAGCCCGCTCCCAGCTTGCAGAGGCTTTGCTGCGTCACACCGACCCGCGCTTCGAGGCCTTCAGCGGAGGATCCCAACCCTCTGAGGTTGATCCGCGCACGATTCAGGCGTTGGAGGCAGTTGGAGTCGATGCGACGGGCCTGCGAAGCAAGTCCATCAGCGAGTTTCAAGCTGATCGATTCGATTACGTAATCACTCTTTGCGATAAATCCGCCAGCGAGTGCCTACCAATGCCCAGTGCAGGTGAAGTCATTGCCTGGGACTTTCCTGACCCAGTAACGAACGATGATCCCGGTGCATTTCGCCACACGCTCCACGACATCCACGAGCGCATCAAGCTCTTCGTTTTGGTCAAGACCAAACACCTGGAGGATCTATGACAGAACCCATGAACCCCACCACGTTATTCAAGTGCTTGGCGGATGACACCCGAGCCAAAATTTCCCTGCTTGTCGTGAGCGAAGGCGAGCTGTGTGTCTGCGAGCTGACGGCGGCACTCGACCTGAACCAGCCGAAGATTTCTCGTCATTTGGCCCTGCTGCGTTCTGCTGGTTTGTTGATGGATCGCCGGCAAGGTCAGTGGGTGTACTACCGCCTGAACCCCGATTTGCCTGCGTGGGTAACTGCGGTTTTGAAAGAAGTCGTAGACGCCAATCAGCAATGGCTGGAAACCGAGACTAAACGCCTGTGCGGTATGAACGACCGTCCGATCAACCAGGCCGTGTGCAGCTGATTCACGCCCAACCGGATTAACGAAATGCTGATTGCCGTATTGATATTTATCGCCACCATCGTGCTCGTCATCTGGCAGCCCAAAGGGCTCGGAGTTGGTTGGAGTGCCACGTTGGGTGCCATCGTGGCGTTGCTGGCAGGCGTCGTTACTCTTGCAGACATACCCGAGGTCTGGCGCATCGTCTGGAATGCTACCGGAACTTTCATCGCGGTCATCATCATCAGTTTGCTGCTTGATGAGGCAGGCTTTTTTAAATGGGCTGCGCTGCATGTGGCCCGATGGGGAGGCGGAAGCACCCGCAAGCTGTTCGCATTTATCGTCCTGCTTGGCGCAGCGGTGTCGGCCCTGTTCGCCAATGACGGAGCAGCATTGATCCTCACACCCATTGTGATCGCGATGTTGCTGGCGTTGCGTTTTTCTCCTGCGGCTACTTTGGCATTCGTCATGGCAGCCGGTTTTATCGCCGACACGGCGAGCTTACCGCTGGTGGTTTCCAACCTGGTCAACATTGTTTCTGCCGACTACTTCGATATCGGCTTCAACGAATATGCTTCGATCATGGTGCCGGTAAACATCGTCAGCGTGGCAGCGACATTAGCCATGCTGCTGTGGTTTTTCCGCAAAGATTTACCAAAGACCTATGACCTCAACCAACTGAACAATCCGGACGAGGCAATCCACGACCGGGCCACGTTTGTAGCCGGCTGGTGGGTGCTGGCACTACTCCTGATCGGCTTCTTTGTCATTGAGCCGTTGGGGGTGCCAATCAGCGCCATTGCAGCGGTCTGTGCGTTCATTCTCTATGTCATCGCGGCTCGTGGTCACGCCATCAACACAAGCAAGGTGCTCAAAGAGGCCCCATGGCAAGTAGTGATTTTTTCTTTGGGTATGTACCTGGTCGTCTATGGCCTGAAGAACGCCGGCCTGACCGACCACATCGCGCAGATCCTGAACGTGTTCGCCGGTTATGGCGTTTGGGGCGCGTCCCTGGGTACAGGGCTGCTAACAGCATTGCTGTCTTCGATCATGAACAACATGCCCACGGTTCTGGTTGGTGCCTTATCCATCCAAGCCGCCGAAGTTGATGGCGTCGTAC
Organism: Pseudomonas sp. MIL9; assembly: GCF_016887925.1. Classification (NCBI taxonomy): domain Bacteria; kingdom Pseudomonadati; phylum Pseudomonadota; class Gammaproteobacteria; order Pseudomonadales; family Pseudomonadaceae; genus Pseudomonas; species Pseudomonas sp. MIL9. Next base: position 4,863 of record NZ_JAFEHE010000032.1, read on the forward strand.
AGCAAGCAATGGTGTACGCCAACATCATTGGCTGCGATCTAGGCCCGAAGATCACTCCAATTGGCAGTCTGGCCACGCTGCTGTGGCTGCATGTGCTGGCCAAGAAGGACATCAAGATCAGTTGGGGTTACTACTTCAAGACTGGGATCGTGCTGACCTTGCCTATCCTCGTCGCCACCTTGTCTGCCCTGGCATTGCGCCTCAGTTTCTGAATCAAGGAATCTTCTGATGAAAGTCTTGTTCATGTGCACCCACAACAGCTGCCGCAGCATTCTGTCCGAGGCGCTTTTCAACCACTTGGCGCCCGAGGGCGTAGAAGCTGTCAGCTCAGGAAGCTTTCCCAGTGGCCGGGTGAATCAAAGGGCACTGCAGACACTGGAGGCGGCGGGTATCTCTACTGCGGGCTTAAGCAGCAAGGCTTCGGACGCTTTTGAAGGCTCGCCGCCAGACATCGTGATCACTGTCTGTGACCGGGCTGCAGGTGAGGCATGCCCAATCTTCTTCGGGCCAGCTTTGAAGGCGCATTGGGGGCTGGCCGACCCGTCTGAGGCTAGCGGGTCGGAAGCCGAGATCACCGCTGCGTTTGAAACCACACTAGCCAAAATTCACGAACGCGTGAGCGCATTTCTTGCGCTGCCACTGAAGACCATCAGCACTGACCAGTTGAAAGCTGAACTGAACCGCATCGGTTCGCTTTAAAGATCAACCGAGGCTGCACCCAACCAGGCGCCGCCGTAGGAGTTTATATGCAAGACACATTGCCGAACGTCCACGCCGACCTGATCGACATTCCTTCGTTGGAGCAACTGGCACCTCGTACGCCTTCGCTCCATAAGCCTCGAATTCTGCTTTTGTACGGATCGGCGCGAGAGCGCTCTTTCAGCCGGCTGGTGACTCAGGAAGCAGCCCGCTTGTTGGAAGAGTTTGGCGCCGAAACCAAGATCTTTGACCCATCAGGTCTCCCGCTGCCGGATGACGCTCCCGATACACATCCCAAGGTCGCTGAGCTGCGCGAGCTGATGCAATGGTCTGAGGGGCAGGTGTGGTGCTCCCCTGAGCGTCACGGCTCCATGAGCGCAGTATTCAAAGCCCAAATTGACTGGGTACCGCTGGCGATGGGCGCTGTACGACCTACCCAAGGCAAAACCCTTGCTGTGATGCAGGTCTGTGGTGGTTCTCAATCCTTCAACGTGGTTAACCAACTACGGGTACTTGGCCGATGGATGCGGATGTTCACCATCCCTAACCAGTCTTCCGTGGCCAAAGCATTCACTGAGTTCGACGAGGCAGGTCGTATGAAGCCGTCCTCGTACTACGACCGACTCGTGGATGTGATGGAAGAGCTGATGAAGTTCACCCTGCTGTTGCGGGATCGCCAGGATTATTTGGTTGATCGGTACTCCGAGCGCAAAGAGTCCGCCGAAGAGCTTTCCAAACGCGTCAACCAGCGCTCCATCTAACGTCAGTGCGAGGAAACTGTATGAGCCAGATCACGATCTATCACAACCCGCAATGTGGCACCTCTCGCAACACCTTGGAGCTGATCCGCAACAGCGGAGAAGAGCCGACTGTTATCGAGTACCTACAGACCCCACCTGACCGCACCACGCTTGTCAGGTTGATCAAGGATATGGGTATTGAGGTGCGGGCCCTGCTTCGCATCAAAGGCACTCCTTACGAGGAGTTGGGACTGGGCGATACGTCACTTACTGATGATCAGCTCATCGATGCCATGGTGGCTCACCCCATCCTGATCAATCGCCCCATCGTCGTGACGCCCTTGGGCACACGCTTGTGTCGACCGTCAGAGGCAGTCCTCAACCTTCTGCCGCAAGAGCAGCGCGGCAGCTTCGTCAAAGAAGACGGACAAGTCGTCATTGATGAGAATGGCCGCAGGGTTTAAACCGATGTAAGGCAGATGGGCCTGGGGGGATGCTGGTGAATCAAAACTCGAAATTTGATGTAGTGGTCATTGGCGGTGGCCAATCCGCGCTCACCGTAGCCTATTTCTTGAGGCGTACAGGCCTTTCCTATGTATTACTCGACGCCGATTCAGCACCGGGAGGGGCCTGGCGGCATGGGTGGGATTCTCTCCGACTATTCTCGCCGTCTGCTTGGAGCTCTATTGCCGGCTGGCCCATGCCAGCAGTATCCGGGGGGACTCCTGGGCGGGACGATGTTATCGACTATCTAACTCTGTACGAGCGTCGATATGACTTTCCCATCATCCGATCCACGCGGGTAAACCGTGTCGAGAAAATCGAAGACGGATTACGGGTTATCTCCGAGGGAAGAGCCTGGGAGGCCAAAGCGGTTATCAGTGCAACAGGCACCTGGAGCCGCCCATTTATCCCAAGCTATCCCGGACAGGAGTTGTTTCTAGGGCAGCAGCTTCATTCCGCTCATTACGTTGGGCCGGATGAGTTTGAGGGGAAAACTGTCCTTGTCGTCGGTGGTGGCAACTCGGGAGCCCAGATTTACGCCGAGGTTTCCAAAGTGGCTCAGGCAACCTGGGTAACTCAAGAGGCCCCGAAGTTTCTACCTGGTGAGGTCGATGGCCGCGTCCTGTTCGAGCGAGCTACTGCTCGATTGAAGGCGCAGCAGGAGGGCCTGGAACCTCAGCAGCCGCCAGGAGGGCTCGGAGACATCGTTATGGTTCCGTCGGTCAGGGACGCTCGCGAACGCGGCGTGCTGAATGCCGTACGACCATTCAAGCGCTTCACTTCGACAGGCGTTGTGTGGTCATCAGGAGACGAAACAAAGGTGGACGTTGTCATCTGGTGCACGGGATTTTCTCCCGCGCTCGACCACCTGAGCAGCCTGGGCGTTGTATGCCTGGACGGTAAAGTGGCTGTGGACGAAAATCGAAGTGTTGCGTCACCCAATTTGTGGCTGGTGGGTTACGGCGATTGGACGGGGCTCGCCTCTGCGACATTGATCGGAGTAACCCGCACCGCTCGGGATGTAGTCAACCAAGTCCAAAGCTATCTCACTAGCGAACCCTGATGTCTCGCGACGCAAATCGAGTGTGCCTACTGTGATGCGACTTCAAACTCAGGAAAGAGAATAGGCTCCAGTGGAGGAGTTGCCGGACACAGCCCGAGTCGCCAGTAGCCGACGTCGTGCCATTTCCCAAGCTTGAAGCCTACCTCCGGATATGTGCCGATGTGGACGAACGCCAGCGACTCATGCAGGCCCACACTTCCTTCATTGGGCTGCGCAATTCCGGCGTACGCTGCGCGAAATCTCTGCTTATCAAGAGTCGGAAGCAAGGTCTCATAGAGCTCACGGCCAACGCCCTGCCGGCGAGCCGATTCAGCTACATAAACCGTCACGTCAACAGCCCATCGGTAGGCCGGACGAGCCCTGTGCTGGCTTGCGTAGGCGTAGCCCTTGATCTCGCCATCATCTTCAGCCACTAGGTAGGGATATGTCTGAAGTGTCGTCGCTATCCGCTGAGCAATTTCCTCAACGCTTGGCGGGGTCTCTTCGAATGAGATCGCTGTATTTAGAACAATGGGAGCATAAATGCGCTGGATGGCTTCTGCGTCGGTGATTACTGCCGTACGAATTTTCAAACCCTTTACAGCCATCGTGAATGATCTCTCGTTGAATAGCCGTCGTTCGGCACTCGGAATCTAACTACACTCGCCGCAGCGATGCATTTCTGACTGAAGCCGGTGACTGGTATGACTTAGAGGCAGAAACGACCGGCATGGCCAATGTAGCTGTTGGGCGCGCTCGTAGGCGATCAAAATTCGCATTTGGTGAATCGAAACTCATAAATGTTAGCGTTTTCGCCTGCTTTAAAGCATTTTTTATAGGTTTTCGAGGATTTTTGAGTGAAAACTCAGATTGACAAATAGGCAATTTATTTACCGTTCGTCGGCAATGTCCATTTTATTTTCACCCCCCCCCTCTTGAAAATTTTTAAGCGAGACGGAGTTCTTATATTTGAGAGCAAGATAAAAGCGGCAGTGGCCCAGGCACCGCTTTTCTCACAGGATTTCGCCGGCTTTTACATCTGATATTTACGGCTTCTAGATCACACGGTTTTGAGGACTGAAGGTGAATTTTAGGTTGGAATGGTGGGCTGGGGGCGGAGGAGGAATCGCTTTCCTTTGCAGCCGCAGGCTGCTGCTTACGCTTTGACGTCAAACCAATAAGGCTCTTTTGCTGGGATCAGTCTGTCTGAAATTTCACCCGTCTCGTACAACAGGCTTGGCTGGCGTCCGTCGCCTTCAATGTTCCAGCAAGACGCACTCGGTGACCTACTAGGCGCCTCGAAATTCGGATCTGTAAACTAAATTTTTGATCTGTAAACCTCGGCGGTTAACACGTCAAAAAATTGGTTTACAGGTTGATCTGGATTCTGGCCGCGCTTGGGGCTATTTTGCCAATTTATTGATAATGCGAGCCCAATGACCCTACTGTCTGATGGTCAGCTCTGGTCTCTTGCCTGCAAAGCCTATGGGGATGATCTTCCTGAAATCCTTGGATCGATTGTGAGCGCCTACGAGCGTCGTCCGGGGCTGAACAATCCTATCCGTGTTCACAGGTCGGTTATCGGCGTTGATGGCTTTACAGCGCTCCGAGAGGCCCTTACTACACAGCGCTCTAGCTTCCATCAGCTCGAAGGCTGCTTGGAGATCCGTGAGCCTCTGGCGTGGCATCTCGTACGCCATCTGCAGCATAGGCTGATAATCGATGGGCAGGCCCCTGCTTCAATCCGTGATCAGTGTTTTGCGGGAGACTTGGGACTTTGAGTTTGTCCTGGTGACGCGACTAGTCGCGCATCGAGCCATGGCGGTGCTGGTCGTTATCAGTTGTGGCAGCCCCTCTGTCCGATTTCGATCGCAGCTGTTTGATCGATACACCCGCTTCGCTGAAGTCTTGCATCATCTTCGCGAACTCCATGAATGTCAGGGAGGGGGCTTTCTTGTACTGCAAATGACCTTCGATAGCTCAAGCAGTGGCGCGCATTGCCATGGGTTAATCTTCCACTGATCTCAAAACGGAATCGAGCTCGTGACTAGAAATCCAGTTGAGCGGGCCCTCATGACGCGAGGGATAGACAGTGCGTTGGCTAGGAAGCTGAGGGAAGAGAAGTGGACGCTCGCGAAGCTACGAATGCAACGTCCTGAGAAACTGCTGGAGCTTGGGCTCAGTGAATCCGTCGTGCCCAAGATCCTCGGGAAAGGCAGGCCGCCTATACCAACCGATCTCCTCATCAAGACGCTGTATGACAATCGCTGGCTTTGCTGTGTCTGTCGAGACGCTGAGCGCCCGGTCGTCGTTCACCACATCAAGTCATGGGCGGAAAGTCGCGATCACTCCCCGGCTAACCTCGCAGTCCTGTGCTCTATCCATCATGGGGAGGCGCACTCCACGCATGCTCTGGAGCTTACGCTCACCGCTGACCGGCTCAAAGCGATGAAAGGCGCTTGGGAGCAAAGCGTTAGCCGTGACGACCAGCTGGCCATATTCAAATCCACCCAGCTCATGAGTTGCCAATGGTGGTACTTCAACCACCTCAGGGTTTTCGAAATTGCCGAACACGTCGGAGTGGAGATTACCCAGCTCAAGGGGTTTCAGGGCGCCCTAAGCAATGGAGCGTGTGACGGCGAAGGTTACCTTTGCCCCACTGAGGGCCTCTTGTACGTAGGTCAGGCTCGGTCGCTCTCGCTATACCGCTTCATGAGCAGCATGCTGAAGGCAGCCATAGGCCATGCCTTCGTGCGTAACATTTCGGATGAGCTGGATCGAGGGACACTAGATATCTTGGTTACCCCTGGCGACTTGGTGTTTGTGCAGGGCTCCTACCACTTTACGGATATCCCTGACGGCTCCGGGGCGGATATGGTTCGGGGGCGACGAAGCGTCAACAAAGTCGAAATCACGTTCGTCTTCGACAGAAACGAAGGAACGTCGGGCTCAGCACGTACCGAGTGGCTTCTTGGCGTGCGCTCTTTGGGCTGTCTCCTACGTGCGAACAAGCTAGAAAGAGACATCAAGGGCATCCTGCATATCGAAGCCACCGTCCTGGCGATTCGCAGTGCCCATGAAGAGTTAAAGACGAGGATGTATGAGATTGGCCTCTACAGAAGCGGCCTGATAGGTCATGAGGTTGAAGACGAGGAGTGGGACGATTCCGAACCTGATGACGATGAATGAAGATAGCAGAAGCGGGGACACACTCTCAGGCGAGTCCCCTCCGTCGATGCCTCTGTCCTATTCCGACCACGAAATGTCAGGCATTATCGAGCCAAATCGAGGTGGCGATATGCCACTTGGCTAGCTCGACTGGAGGGTCAATATGAAGGATTCATTCTCAAAGCGTCACGGTTTCTCCCAGGTCGAGGAGGCCGAAATCACCGTCCGGGAGGATGCACCGCAAGCGCTGCAGGAGTATCTGATTCAATTGAGCTACGAATGTGGGCTCAAACCTTCAGGGCTGCGCGAAATCATCTGCCAGACCTTAAAAGTATTGCCTGACAGGGGGAATTGGAGCGAGACACCCAATATCCATGAGGAGAACGTTCTGCTGCTTGAGCAATGCAAGTGGTTCAAGGTGTACGACGTCATTGAGCGACTCGATGACTACTTCGGCAACCGCAATTACGACGGCGACGTGTACGAGCACTTTACAACTGAGCTGAACGAGTTCTTCATCGAGCACGGCATAGGCTGGAAGCTGATCGATGGCCGCATCGAAATGCGTGGCTCTGAATCCTTTGAGCAGGTTTTGACCTCTGCGAAAGAAACTGAGCATCAACATGGTCATGTCACGGCCAGCAAAGAACTGCACCAGGCGATAGCTGACCTCTCACGTCGTCCCTTCCCAGACCCGACGGGAGCGATACAGCACGCCATGGCCTCGCTGGAGTGCGTCGCTCGGCAGGTCACTGGGGATCAACAGGCAACCCTGGGCAGGATCATGAACGATTGCCGAACGCTGATACCAGCACCATTGGATCAGGCCGTTATCAAAACGTGGGCGTACGCGTCGGAGTTCGGACGACACATCCAGGAAGGGCGCGAACCGTCCTTCGAGGACGCTGAACTCATTGTTGGCCTGTGCGCCTCTGTCAGCAGCTACCTGATCAAAAAATCGAAGTGACGGGAATCGTTGTTCGGCCCTCGGGCGAGGTCTCGCGAGTATGTCGCGGGGATGTTGGATGACGGTGGCCGCGATTTTTTCCGTCGCAGCAAGACCAGCATCGGTTGCAAAGGCGTTGGTCAGGGCCCCAGGCGTTTCACTTGATCGAAGCCGGAGCGTGCTAGCCGGCAAGCTGGCCCGGCATTATGATGGCGGGCTTTGCCGCCATCATTTGTTCACTTGTTCGGGGTAGACCTTTGGGACTTGTCGTCACGCAGAACCTGGTCACGGTTGACCACGCCGTCAGAGAGCATTTGATCACCACTGTGGATGGCAACCCTAAAACGGACATCCGGGAGTGCGGGCTAAAGGTCACGTCCTTGTTCACACGGATCAAGTCTTCCGCTAAGCGAAGCCGGGATCGGAAGGCCAGTGTGATCGGCGATAACTGCCCGCTCCTGTACGCTCTCAAAGGCAAAGACGGCCTTACGACCAATATTACCTCCATCAAACGCCTGGCACAGAGCGGTAGCGAGATCCTGGCGGTGATTGCCGCACAAACCCAAGCCGACACGGTGGTGTATATGCCGTCAGGCTACAGTTTGAGTCGCATCGTGGCCTCGCGATGCGCATCCGTGCTCAATGCTGAATTGGCCCATGATGTCTTCCAAAAGTCGACCAAGCTGGAAGCCTTTGACATGATCCGAAGGGCAGAGGACAACGGTGAAATCACTGGCGATGAACGCAAAGGCCTACAGTTCAGGCTGAAAAAAGCTGATGGCTTTCCCCTGAAGGTGATCCCAGTGGAGTATCGCCACCTGTTCACGCCTCTCCAGCGCAACCCAGCTTTTCGTGGTAACGTTAGTGGACGCGTCGTGTTGGTTGACGACCTGCTGGCCACGGGGCGAACGCTCACGGTGGCCAAAGAGATCGTCCAGGCGATGAATGGCGTTACTTCGGTGGAAGCCGTGTGCCTGTTCAGCGACGTGTGATGCTTTACAAGGGATAGCCCCTTCGCTACTATTGATTACGAGTGTGCATGAGCCTCCCCGCTCGTTAAATCCAGATGAGGCCCGCGTAGCACCTCCCAGGGTCAGTCCGTAAAGGGCAAATAATGGGATGGTTAGGCAGCGGCTAACCCCTCAACCTTCTAGGTTGTTGAAGCGTCATAGGGCTCCGGCCCTACCTCTTTCAAAGCCGAGCTCATGCTCGGCTTTTTCTTTGGCGCTATACACGCGCCCTCCGGCCTACGTCGCCCTGAGATGTAGTCTCCATCAGGCCCCTCCGACCTCTAAAGAACTCAAGGTTCGAGCTGGAATGCTGGTGCTCCGTAGCCGAACCTCCGGGGCGCACAAAGCTGCGCTATTGGCTCTGATCTACCTGCGCACGGTTTTGGCGAAAGCTTCTGGCGACCTTTCAAAAGGGGCTTCGCCTCGGCCTTCAGCCATGCTATATGGTGTCATCCCGCCACCATGCGTCTGCCTGGATGAGGCGGTAGCAAGGCGCATTACACAAGGATAGTTTTGGCCATGACATACATTAACTTGCCCGATATTCAGCAAGCTGCAATCAGCGACATCGACGAGACGGTGCTTCGGGCAGCAGTGCGCAAGTGTCTTGATGAAGAGCGTGTGGGGCCGATTCATGGCCTTGGGCTCAGTGACTGTGGCCCCTACGTGGGCACCAAGCTTCACGCATTCCAACAAGCGATTGCTGAGTACAGCAAGGCCAAGGCCCATGCCAAGCGCGAACGCACTCGACAGGACGCACTGTATGCAAGCAATGACCTCATTCACGCTGTGCAGCAGATGAAGGGTCGGCTCGAAACTGAGCGCCAAGAGGGCGAACTGTTCTTCATTGATGATCAGATCAGACCGCCTTTCCATTTCAGCAAGCGACTGTCAGTGCAAGTGTCATTCCGCTGGCGAGCGTCGCCGTCTATGGACTGGAAGCATGGGCACCTGACGTTCGTCTACGATTTCTCCCCTCAGCCCAGCTACACCCTGCCGCAACCCAAGCGCAAACCCAGCGCAGCGCAGGCAGCCAGGGATCTTGAAGACAGTCGGTACCGAGAATGGGAACGCTTGAAGGCCCAGGCGCTCTTTTCTATGAGAGAGTTCTTCCGCGATGGGGGCGATGGGGATGCTGTGCCTGAGGTGTTCGCGGTGAGGCCTAGTCCCTATGGCGGGGGCCTGAATAACTTCAGCTGTAATTTTTGGCAGCCCGAGAGGCCGGCACTCTAAATTCGAGCAGGCATCAGCCTAGGTTGCTACGGCCGATGTGAGTAATCGCTCGGGTACCAAGTCTGCATGGGCCGAGGAGCATTAGGGGGTTCGAGCTTCGACTGAGAATGCCTTGTTATGCATTCCTTCGCCGAGTAATCGGGAAGACAAATGGCTTTTCTTGAGTTAAATTTATTTCGTGTAGCTTGTATTTAAGCCTGATATCACTACAGCTAAATTGTCGAATTAGATTTTCCACTTCGATATCACTTAGTTCGTAGCTCCAGGGCTGAATTATAGAGCCGCCTCTAACTTTGTCGAAGCCATACTTTTGTCCCAGGGCTACGGTGATGGTGTTTTCTATTTCTGTAACCCAGAAACAATCGCCAATTGACCTGAAGGCGGCATGTAGATGAGTTGCTTTTCTCTTTCCCGTAAGGCCACTCTCCATATATTCGAGAGTACCCTTTCTATTTAATTTAGAGTAAGGGCTTTTCTTGCCATGGCTTCGCAGTCTTGATCTCAATCCCTTAGCTGTGCCCACGTACCATGAGTTCAATTCAAGTTTCAAAATATAGATATACCAATTTCTAATTTCTTCACTCATTTTCTGGGGTAAAATTGTGCATGACGATTAAAAAATTCGTCTAACACACTACCCGATTCGCACTGAGCATGTCTATTGCGAGCGGGTTACGCCGCACGGTAGGAATAGGTCTGCAGAGATCGAAGCGTCTCATGCAGATATCTACCGAGCGAGGGTAGCCCAAAAACGTCGGCTCATGGCCGATCAGGTCGGCCAGCTGACTGCTCAAATCCGACGCAAACGACTGGTCAAGTCGAATGCGAATGGGTGGTTAAGTCCATGCAATCACTCAGCGGCAACAGTTGGATGCCAATAGGGGATCTGTGAGGCCCCTGGCTTATCCAAGATAATCGCCACGCTTTGCTCGGCCCGTGTGACCGCCACATAGAAATCGGCTGCGGAAAGGGGCAGGAGATGCTCCCCTTTGCTGATGAACTTGCCGATGGGCTCGGTCGGATAGATCAGCACGCGGTTGAAGGTCTGTCCTTTGGACACCCCGAAGTTCATGTAGTCGAGATCGAACTCCTTGCCCGAGCTGATGCTATTGCGCAGGCACTGGGGTTGGAATGTCTCAACGTACTGACGGACGTGAGTCTTTCTCACGAGGAAAACGCCGTCGTGGGGTGTGATGACGTGATTCTGTGAGGTCGTTTCCGGAAACTCCCAGCTCGCCTCGAAGATAGTGTCGGAAAAGGTAGCGATTGTCTGGCAGCACCTCCATGTGACAGAGCTGAAGTTGATTTCCAGCCGGCCAGCTTTCTGCTGTTTTTTGAACCATGCAATGGATTTCGAGTAGGCGAAGGCCTTCTTCATTTGGCCACGAGGATTGGTGGACAAAACTGCCTGACGGACGTCCCCAACGAGCCTAATCTCTATGCATGTGCCGAACAGAGCCTCCAGAATGTCCCAGTCGTAACCTGAAAGATCCTGAACCTCGTCAATGAGTATTTCGTCGTAAAGGCATTCGAGGCGTTGAATCAAGGCCCCGCCGCTTTGGCAAATCAGTTGGTGGGCCAAGCGTGCTAATTCCTTCGCATATACACTGTCCGACGAATCGAAAAATCGATTCTCACCGCTGGCATATCGTCCTGGATCACCTTCGAAGTTGAAGCCTCTGCAGCGCTTGCCGGGGAATGCGAATGGGACGAAGGGTTTGACGAAATGACGCAGCAAAAAGCTGAACCAGCCAGAGACTTCCAAGCCGGGTCGGTCACCGGCATACCGCCTTACACGCTCGCGCAGCTCGATTTGGTTCGCCTGTGCGAAGGTGATGAGCAGAACTTTGCGATCGGCTGGTAACGCCTTGCAATGCTCCACCAGGCCTTGTGTCTTGCGAGCGCCCGCAACTGCCAGGGTCAGGTAATTGTTAGCCATGAATGAACGCCGCAGCCGCAGCCATATACGGTGGTGGTGTGACCGCCTCCTTGGATTTGGCGATGAGAAGTGCTGCTTCCGTTTTCTCTCTCGACATCCATTTCTCAAGGCTGGCCCGATCAGTGGCCCCGAGAATCTTGCGCAGAGACTCTTCGCTGTTGCACGCCCTCAATTGTGGCTCCAATGTCCTGCCCGCTTCCTTTGCACCAATGAAGAGCTCGCGCTTTCCTGTTTCGAGCAGTTCGCTGACAGTTTCCTTAAGGGTTTCTGGGTCTTCCCCGTCGTTGTCTCGAAGCACTGCAACTGGGCGATCGATGGCAGTACACAGTTCCAGGCAGCGCTTCAATGTCAGTCCGTGCATGCTCATCACATCAATCCCCAGCTCCATCGGGTGCTTACCGTAGAGGTCTTTGAAGAAGCGCTCAAACAAGATCTCGTCCGAGGGGCCTTCCACCAGGACGAGCTTGTGAGCCAGTACCATACGCAACGTGTCGAAGCCTGGCAGCTTTTGGAAATAGCCGACGGTGTCCGGATCAAGCGTCTCGATGTGAGATGCCTTGCCGCGATGCAGGAGGAGCAAGGAGCTCAGGCCGAGCCGATTTAGCACATAGGCACTGTGAGTCGAGATGAACAGCTGACGCTCGCCTGCAGCTTCCTCGATGCGCGACAGCAGCGTGGTCAAACTCGTATGCGACAGATGGTTTTCTGGCTCTTCGATCATCACGATGCTGGTGTGCTCGGACAGGCGCTGCATGGCCAGCGAAATCTTGATTGAGGCTTGCTGCCCTTGGCCTGCCAGCGCGAAAGGCACATGATCCACATGTGGTGTGACCGACCCCTCCCAGGAGGATTGAGCGCTTTGATCCATGGCCAGGGCCATCACCTGGTTATCCAGTGGCGCTCGAATATCCTTGAGGCGATCATTCACGCCACCCAGGGAGTTAGAGGTCATGGACTCTTTGATCTCGCGGTAATGCTGGGAGATCTTGGCTTTCTCGCTCGGCTCCAAATGGTCACTGAGGATCTGGCGTAGGTGATAGTCGACGCCTGAGGTTGAGCGGACGGTACGGGAATCGATAGTCGCAACGGCGAGCTGCCGGGGGCGCCGAGTCAGTACCTCATCCCCAAAGGTACGCCATTCAATCTTGTAGTACTCAACGGGTATCAGCGCGGTGGGGTTGATACGCCATTGGGTCAGCTCCTCGTCATACTCAGGGTTGGGGATGACCTTGAACGAGATACCAGGGCAGGCATTCGTCTTCCTATCGCTGTTGATCGCCCCGCAGAGAAACTGCAACTCTGGCCGATTTTCTAGAAATAGCTCAATCAGGATCTCTGGTAGCGCCGATTTTTCATCCCAGGCGCAGTCTTCCAGAAATTGATTAACCAGCTCTTTGTTGAACCAGTACGGGTTCAGCTCCTCCTGAGCGGAGCGACCACCGATACGCCCGTTGAGCGCGAGACCAATTGCCTCCATCAGGGTCGACTTCCCCGCGTCATTACCGCCCACAAGGATGTTGAGATCCCTATTGGGCAGCAGCGTGAAATCGCCGTAGATCCGATAGCCCTGTATTTTGATCTTCGTGATCATCTGCTGTCCTTAGGTGGAGAGTAGAGACTTAGGGTCGTGTTTTGTTTCTTTGGAACTCTAATCTTCCCATGTGTTTCGCACAACGTTCAAAAGGTGGGCTTACGGAGCTGCTGCTTGGACAACCAAGTTTGCTGGACTAAAGAAGTACAGCACGGCGAAAACAGCGAGCGCGCCACCAGCACGTAGCCATTTTTGAAATCGAACCTCCATAAAGCCGGGAATTACTGCACCGATACCTGCGCCTGCCAAGGCCAAAATTGTCCTGAATACGTTGTACTGGAAGTCTGACGGTGAGGGCACAAATAATGCGATCACTAGGATGGCTGTTAGAAAGATGGCGCCAAAAATAAATGCCAGAAGTTTGTCTACCATAATAAAGTTTTTTGCCTTTTGTTCGAAGCCGTATATCGGGAGTTGGTTTTCTTTGAACTTATGATAGATGCCTTCCCTCTTTTCAGGGGTAAGGTAAAGACAAACCATTCGTTGCATATTTGCATAAGCTGTTGGAGTTGGCTCTATGCTGGAAAGATCATGAACTCCAAGGTTATTAAACTCAGTCTTAAGAAGCTCCAAATGCTGGGGTATTGATTCGAGTATCGCAAAGCAGTCTTCGGCAAAGCCCTGAGCCCAATGCTTGCTGTCTCTTGCACCCAAAAGCTCGCTATCGCCTACAAAGGTTTCAGCGCTATTAAAATAGGCGGTAGCGGTTCTCTGATAAGTCAAAAGAGCATCGCGTTTTTTGGTCTTGTCCGCTCGATCTATTGAAAGAAAACGATGTAGTGAAGTAAGTACATCGCTCCGCAAATTGCTGAGTTTTGTACGGATTTCAACTACATTTTGCTCTCTTGTCATTTTGATGCCGCCTTGGCATCGGCAAGTGCTAAGGTCAGCAGGGTGCTGTAGTCCGAATTATCAACCCCATCAAAAGTTAAAAATTTCTGACCCGGAAAATGTCTTAGGAAGATCGTCAAAGCTTGGATTTGAGTTTTAGGCTCTTTTTGAACGAACTCTTGTGCCAAGCGAGCCAGTTGGTCTGCCGTCGGATGCCATTGCCATGGATGTAGGATGCTTTCGATTTTGGCTTTGAATGTCGCCAGTTTGGTCGTATTCATGTGTTACCCCCTCCTTGCCTCAGCTAGCGCCAACGCGAGCAACGTATTGAGGTCTGAGTTATCTGCACCCCGGTAGATCCACTCTCCAACCCCAGGGCAGTAGTTTTTAACCGCTTCAGCCCAATCAGACTGAGTGGCTGTCCTTCCAAAGTCCTTTATCCGCTTGATTGCAGCTGTGATGTTCGCAAGCTGAGCGTCAGTAGGCTGGGCAGGTGGAAGGCCAAATCGCATACGCAGGGCATGCGCTAGTTGTTGATCTGCATTCATAAAGCGTCCTTGTTCGATGTCGTTCCCTGGATGCAAAAGTCGGCAGCGAGGGCTAGATAACAGGCTTCTACAGCAGGGTACAAGCAGGCCTTTTGGCTGCCCGCCGTAGCGCTGTCATTATGATGGCAATTGCTCTCGAATCAATGGCCATATGAGGTTGTGACTCATACTGGAAGCACCGGCTGGCTCGGCAAGCCAGCTGTTTCGGCGGCTACAGTTGGAATAAACGATCGTCCACTCACCACGTGCTCGCAGGCGTCGCCTGCCTTATGAATCGACCACCGTTAGGGGCTGAGGTCGGCCAGGGGTAAGCTGGTCAAGCCAGGAATTACCTAGCCCAAGCTTGGCTTTGCGTCATCGTCTTCACGCCGTGCCGGACAGGTATCACGCACGTGCGGGCCCTGTGGTGATCGACGACTGGGCGCTTTTTTAGCGTGAGAAGCCTCAACTGTCTGTCTATAATCCGCGCATGTTGAATCCAACCGAAATCCGCCCAATCCTCAAGCAGTGGGTCGCGAAAGCGATGTCCCATGAAGAGAGTGACGTCTTCATCGAGGAGCTGTGCTTCATCGATAAGGCCAGACGCGCCGATCTCGTTCATGCCAATGGGAAGCTAACCGCTTTTGAGATCAAGTCCCATGCCGACACCTTGACTCGCTGGGAGGGCCAGCAGCAGGCGTATATGGCGTGCTTTGACGAAGTCTGGCTATGCTGCCATTCAAAGCACTTGGTGAAGGCTCTTGAGTCATGTCTGCCGAATGTTGGCGTACTCGTCGTCGATGACTATTCCGGCATGGCGATGATTCGAAAGGCGAAGCCCAACAAGCTCCAGGATAAATTCCACCTTACGGGATTTTTGTGGCGTAGCGAGTTGGATGCACTCGCGAACCAGCATGGGGTGCCAACGAAAAGTCGCGACCTCATAAAAGAAGTGCGCCGCCAGCTCAGCGACGCCCTTCCCATGAATGTGATCAGGTCACATGTATTGGTCAGCCTGAAACAACGTTACCGTTAGAGTAAGTCATCGGCATCGAGGTCATCGAAGCCGTCAGTATCTACTATGGACTGGATCATGGCGCAGATATGCTGATTGATCCTGAATCCGTTCCATGTTCCGTTGTTCCCGTAGCCGGTAGATGTGGCGACAATTCTGCTGTACTCGCGAGTGGCCCAGCAAAAGTCGTCGCCGTGATAACCCGGCAAACCTCTAATCTCCTGGGCAATTTCGATGTACCGCACAAATTCCTTGTCCGAACCTTTGCGTCGTTGCCACCATTCCGTTGGCGTGTAATAGCAGGCAAAAGGAAGCACAGGCATGCCTCGTATGTATTCCATCGAGGCGGTTGGGTTGGTGGCGGCGTAATCCCCGTAGACAATATCCGACTCTATGCCACTGGTATCGACCCTTGCTTGCCACGCAACGTCGTAGCAGGCGGAGGAACGTGAGGTGTTTGAGGCCGGCTTATCGATAGGGAAGGAGGTGCTCATCAGAACCAGATTTCGTATCTGATAGCTGTTGAGTTGACGCAGGGATACATTGAAATCCGACCCCGAGGCAGTGTTGGCCGGAGCTGTGGCACCGAAGTCCAAAATCACCGTCGCGGTGTCCGGGTTTTCAAGAGCATCCAGGATTGACAGCAATCTGTTCCATGAAGTGGAAGTGGGGTTTTCCGGGCAGGTAACCCTGATAGCTATATGTGGGAAATCGCTCTGGAGAGCCAGTGCACTTTGGATGACTGCTCGTTGGGGGTCGTCATCAACCCAGGAAACCACTGGTATGACGTTCTGGTTGATGCCTGCCACATCGGAGAAAAATCGACGTTTGTTCTCAAACGCGCCATGAGGATTGTGCAGGTCGTTGGTAGTAATGAATTCTTCACCAACGTCCTTCGTTATTCTTGAAACGTCTAGGAAAAAAGGATGCTCAGTCCAACTCGCTAGGAATGTTTGAAGGTGTCTGTCGTCGTCACCTCGCATGTCCAACAGCGGAGCCACGACTTCCCGCCTGTGGTCTTCCAGATTTATCAGCGCCTTAACGTCATTCTGACCAACTCGTAAACAAGCCACGTACTGCATCTTGCACTCCTTGCATGTTGTGAAAACCGGTTTCGCCGTAATGCTGAAGGCATGGCGAGTCACAGGCCCCGGCAATCAGCGAGCGTCGACATACGGAACATGTCGGTTTTGCCCACTGCCACTGGCCGACGTCATGCTCCCAGCGAGACGGCAGGTCGAGATTGGTAAGATAGCACTTGGCCACTCAATAGAAGCCTTAATGCGTTGTTTCTGGGATGTGGGGTGCGCGTATGTCCGATTAGTCTGTGGGTTACTCATAGTGGAGTTCACCAAACAGTCCGATCATGAGGTCACCATCCAGGATCTCAAAAGGCAGGGTGACGTACTGGTCAGGGTGCCGAGGTATGGCCTTTCCATCGTGTGGTGCATTCTTTGTGTGCCCTTGAACTTTTTCCCCGTTCTCCTTGATGTAGGGAAGCACGACGATCCGGCCATGGTTCCTGGATAGGATCGTGCCCTCGTGCCACAAGGTGTTTCCTTCATCGCTACTGGACTCGCCACCCGTGTTTTTCACCACCCACCGTGGTACCCCATCGTCCTCATACCAGAACACGAAGCCACCGCAGACCAGCACCCTCTGGCCGCGCATCCTTGCCTCGGCGAGCATTTGCTTGACGCTCGCTAACTGCAGCAACTGATTGGCTCGGGGCAGTAAGAGTGCGCGTATCTGCGCTTTGGTTCTTCCCCAGTGGTCGGCTCCCGAAAGACCAAACCCTTTGGCTGTCACTTCGCGCAGACAGATCTGCGAGCGTTTGGGAGACAAGGCTCCGATCTGTTCCCATGTCTGGTCATCGACACGGCGAAGGCACATGTTGAATCTCGGTATGGCGACTATTTCTAGGTAAGGCGCACGCTCAAGCTCCTCGTGGAGCGGTTGCAGCAAGCTCTCCATCGTATTGTGCAATTTCAGCTCTTGCGCGGGGAGCCGGGGCAGATTGGCGTTCCGCTTGATCGCCTCGCGCTCCATGAGCTCCTCTTCTCCCTGGATGCGGCGCGCCGCCGTCAGTGCTTTCTCGACTTTCAGGGTGGTTGAGCTCTGAAGCACAGGATCTGGTACCGCCTGAGCCACCAGTTCATTGGTGCGGCTGTTGAACTCGTCTGCCGCTTCCATGGCCTCCTCGTAGGAGGCGAAAACAGCCGCCCTCGCATGGCCACTGCCGTTATCGTAGAAGTAACGCTTCCAGGACAGCTGGGACTCGGGGAAGAGCTTTAGTGCTCGCAGCTGCCACGTCCATCCGATGCGGAATTGCCGGAACGGAAGAACTGCCAAGGTGGGCATTGAGTGGTATGGCATCTGATCTAGGCGCATCGATTCTCCCTGCTGTTTGCGTCTTAGCGTCTGCGGAAGCGCTGGAGCTGATCCTAGGGCGATTGATTTCCCCGACACCATGGATAGCACATTGCCAGGATGAGTCAATTTCTTGGCTAGAGGCCCCGTATTTCGGGGGCTTCAGGAGAAGATGAGCTTTGGAAAGGACTTTAGAAAACTGGTGGTTTATCCAGTATTAGGGGTTGCGCAGGTAATGTGCAAAAGCTATAATGCACATATACCAAGTTGCTTGGAAGGCATTACAAGTCAGCGTAATGTGCAGTAAAAGTGGGGGGTGAAATTGCTTGGGAATCCGTACAACCTGGCTGGCGTAAGTTTCCTAACTCACATGCTTGCTCAGCAATGTGATTTGGGTGTCGGTGAAGTTGTGGTTACTATGGGTGATGCTCATATATATCTTAATCATATCGAGCAAGTTAAGTTGCAGCTTGGTCGTGAGTCTCGCCCTCTTCCAAAGTTGGTGCTAAAGCGTAAGCCAGACAGCATTTACGACTACAAGTTTGAGGACTTTGAAATCGTAGGCTACGACCCGCATCCTCACATTCCTGCGCCCGTGTCGATCTGATCTGTCGAGGGGGCATTGAGCCTGGTGGAGCGAGCGTTTCAAACGCTTGAGGTGTGCCCCCCCCCCGGCTTATTGCCCTTCTGCTTCGATTGCCAGCTCTGCCTAGCGTATAAGGATTTTTATGAGATGGATCTGGTCGACAAATTGCGCCAAAGCCCCAGCACCCAGCTAAAATCAGTCGCACACCGGTAAACTTCTTGCGAGGCCGAAGTGAATAATGTTGAGCTGATTCAGCTTCAAGCCGAGCAGGTTTTTGGCAACAAAACGAAAGCAAATGCCTGGCTGACTCAGCCCAAAGTCGCTTTGGGTGATCAATCACCGATCGAGCTCGCCCGCAATGAAGCCGGTTATCTGATGGCCAAGGATGCACTTGAGCGAATCGACCATGGATATGCCAGCTAATCACCACCACGCCCGGCCATGCACAGGAGCCGTCGCGACGCCCATGACTGTCGCACCCAGTCGCTTGGGCATACAAAACACATGACTTAAGCCCCTGCGTTATGAGTTCTTGCTCCTGGGATGCTGGGAGCATGACATTCAACAGCATCCAATGCCGAACGACGCAAAAAGGCCGCCCGCCAAAAGCCTCATGTGATGCTCGAATCAACTCGGCGTCGTCGAGCTTTGCGCCATTCAAAACGCACACAGTGCAATTCACTTGGCGGAGGGCGGCTCATCAAGCGGGAATACCGTGTTCAAGACGGCCGATGAGGTCGGTGACGGCAATGACGCCGCACTCAGTATTGAGCACCTCCATTGGGGTCTTTGAATTCAAACCGAACGATGATGAAGTCAGAAATAGCTTCGCTGCCTGGACATCGCCTTCGAAGAGTTCATTGGCCGCGATTAGAACGCGGATCAACGCCGCCAGGTTCCGGCTTTCGCTCACAGAAAAATACCCTGCACCAGCCGCCCTCGAAAGCGTGCATTTTGGTATAGCCAGGTACTTACCTAATATTTCGCCGTCCAAAGGCAATACCCCCGGCCAGTTGCTCGAACAAACTGAATGACAGACAGTGATCTTCAAAATCGTTGACCTCTGCATCTGCCAAAGGAAGGTTGAAGGCCTTCATCGAATGATGTCGACGCCCATGTACTGCTTCAGTACGTCCGGTACACGGATTGAACCATCAACCTGCTGATAGTTCTCCAGTACCGCCACCAGCGTACGACCGACCGCCAGGCCGGAACCGTTCAGGGTGTGCACCAGTTCCGGCTTGCCGGTTTCCGGGTTGCGGAAACGCGCCTGCATGCGACGGGCTTGGAAGTCGCCACAATTGGAGCACGACGAGATTTCGCGGTATTTGTCCTGGCTCGGAATCCAAACTTCCAGGTCGTAGGTCTTGACCGCGCTGAAGCCCACGTCGCCGGTGCACAGCGCCAGGGTGCGGTAAGGCAGGCCCAGCAGCTGCAGGACTCTCTCGGCGTTGGCGGTCAGGCTTTCCAGCGCTTGCATCGACTTCGACGGCTCGACGATCTGTACCATCTCGACCTTGTCGAACTGGTGCTGTCGGAGCGAGCCACGAGCGTCACGACCCGACGCGCCGGCTTCACTACCAAAGCATGGGCTATGGGCGACAAACTTGAGGGGCAATCGTTTTGCATCGAGAATTTGCCCTGCCGCCAGATTGGTCAGTGGGACTTCGGCAGCCGGGATCAGATACAGATCGGCTTCGCCTTCACGAGCGATCTTGAACAGGTCTTCCTCGAACTTCGGCAACTGGCCGGTGCCTTGCAGCGCCGGGGCCTGAACCAGATACGGCGTGTAGGCTTCTTCGTAGTCGTGCTCGCTGGTGTGCAGGTTGATCATGAATTGCGCTAGGGCGCGGTGCAGACGGGCGATCGGGCCGCGCAGCAGGATGAAGCGCGCGCCGGACAGCTTGGCGGCAGTTTCAAAGTCCAGCCAACCGAACTTCTCGCCTAGGGCGACGTGGTCTTTGATCTCGAAATCGAAGAGTCGTGGAGCGCCCCATCGGCGCACTTCGACGTTATCGTCTTCGTCTACGCCGACCGGAACGGACTCATGCGGTAGGTTCGGGATGCCCAGCAGGATCGAGTCCAGTTCGCTCCGGATCGCGTCGAGCTCGACTTTACCGGCGCTCAATTCGCCCGCCATGCGCTCGACGCCCGCCATCAGCGGTGCGATGTCTTCGCCGCGCTGCTTGGCCTGACCGATGGACTTGGAGCACGCGTTACGTTCAGCCTGCAGTGCTTCGGTGCGGGTCTGGACGGTCTTGCGCTGTTCTTCCAGCGCTTCGATGCGCGCGACGTCCAGGGCAAAGCCACGGGAAGCCAGGCGATCCGCCACTTCCTGAAGGTTGCTACGTAACAGCTTGGGATCGAGCATATTGTTATCTCGCAGTTTAGAGCACGTCGCTTCGCATAGGACTGGGTTGATCGATAATTCGAACTTGATGTGAAATAGCGATCAGTTGCCCAGAAGCAATCCCAGTTCGATCAAAGCGTTTAAGCCCGTGCTGTCATGGACGTGTGCGTAATCCTGTGGCGTCCACGTCGCAATTTCAGATCGGAACACCTCCACCGATTTAAACGGCATAGTGGCCACGCCATCGAGCATTCCGACGCGTTTGTTGCTCCACCGGTCGAGGTCGTCCAGGCGAAGAAAATAGGCGTTGATGTCTACCGCGTAAATCATTTCGGCGTGAGCGTTCAGGCATAAAAACTCCCTTAGCAGTTGCAGAGCGGCACCCTGTCCTCGGACAGCCTCAACCGCGTTTATGTAGTGGCTAGCGCACAAGGGGAGCTCGTTGCGTGGATCAAACATTCACGTTATCCGAGGATGAATAATGGGGAAGACTCTGCAGAGCGTTCGCGAACCGGGACACAGGAGGCAGTTACGGTTACGATCAGCGTGCCTTACTGCATGCATTCAGCGCTTGAAAAGCCGGCAAGCTCACATGCTTCCGAAAGCCTCTGCCGGCCAAGATGTATAGGGCTTCTTCGCTTTCAAAAAAACATCCGTGGAAGTCTTTTTGAAATCCAGTGATGAAACTGTCTCGGGCTGCAATTCGCCCTTCGCTGTCGAATACTGCGTCGTGGAAGAACAGCACAGAAGGCTCCAGGCCCTGTGTTTGAACATCCTTTTCCTGAGTATCTGGGAGCAAGATGTCCAGCACTACCCAGTTCCGGACGATACAAAACCGCTGCTCCGCAAACTCCTCCTGGGCCAATTTGATCAGCTCTTCATCCCCTAATCGCGATCCCCCTATCATCCTTGCCGGGCCATAAAGCACATCTTCAATCAATTCGGTTTGCACACTGCTGCCTAGTTCTTTGGAAATTTTAAAGCTGCACGAAAGCCATCCAGCTATCTGCTGGTCTCGCATCGTGAGTATTGATTTAGCTTTGCCTACAGATCGAAAGGCTTGGGCTTCGTCAGTGGAGCAAGTTGAACTCGGGAATGGCGCCATTTTCATACCACCAATGGCAAACAACGTACCGACTGCCGTTGTACGTCTCGCAAAGCTGATACCCCCGAAGCTCATATACTCTTTCGACCAAGGAAGTACGGATTGTCTTCCCATCCGCAAAACGCCCTCTCGCTTCAGAAAAAACGACTCCAGTCACACATGGGGGATGGAATTCTGCGCAGCATAAGTAACCAGTAATCGGGACGCCAAAATCGACTTCCTTTGCGTCCAGCACACATTGTGGAAGCCCCATTTTTCTGCCTTTTTTGCCTGCAAACGCCATCAAAGGCGACATCAATGAACTCGGTCGAAACTGTCTAACGCACCGTTTTCGTGTAGCCAATGGGCGACGACAAATATCCCGCCATCGGTCGTAGTAACGACCTCATATCCCGCGCGCTGGCATCGCTCAGCAATAGCCTGTGTACGGATGGGAAGCCCTTCCGGAAAGCTCCTGGTGTAATCACAAAACAGCAGCCCAGTCATGCGCGGCGGACGCTCCAAGGCGCACAGGAGGTATCCGAAAACATCGGGGTCAGCGATGGCAGCTCGGGCTTTCTCTATCACCGTCGGCAATCTGTGCAACCTGAAGTCAGACAACGTTGCACCAAATGTTTTGATCCAGTACACCCCGGTTACCTTTCTCAACTGGGTCAGATTTCAATCGTGAAACCCGGAATGAATCCTGTGTCTTCCCGGGGATAACCTCTTGGATTTGAAATAATTCGGCACCCATCCAACTCGATATCAACAGCGCGATGTGTATGTCCAAAAATCCAAACGTCAGCCATCGGTAAAAGTGAATGCCACCGGTTTGTGTAAGCCGCACTTAAATGACCGTCATGCTTCTCCCCGGCTACTTCGGGGACTGGGCAATGATGTGTGACAACGATGGTTTTCCCATCGAATGGCTTGTTGAGCTCAGCTACCAAAAAATCAAAAGCCTCGCGATTTTTCTCAATCACGTCTGCAGGACGCAGCCGGCGAAAGTGCTCTTCGGCTCTGATCACCTGAAAGTCATTCATCCACATTCCGCATGTCACCATCGCTGCCACCGCATCGCCGGTAGAGGAAAAATCCGTCCACGACGTTGTCACCAAAAACCGCGTTTGGTTGCAAATCCAAACCTGGTTTTCCAGTACGTGCACATGCGGTGCAGCTACCTCCCGCATTTTGTGGAGCGTGTGGTCGATGTGGCCTTTGTAAAATTCGTGATTCCCGCAGACGTAAATGACGGGTTGGCTGAACGTTTCGTTCGCCCATTTCACACCTCTCGCCAGGACGTCGATGTCCCCGGCCAAAACGACAATGTCAGCATCCGTTGCAGGTGGGGAGAACGGGGCGAACTCGTTGTGCAGGTCTGAGTAAATTCGAATCCTCATGGGCTCGCTCGATCTCGATTTAAACCTATATTGATTAGACCCTAGGCACAGCTTCACGCGTGGTGAGTGCGACCTGCCTTCCTAACGGAGCAGATGCGCAGGGTTAAAAAGCCAGAAATTCCGATACTAGCACTAAATTGCATTTATCGGAACAGCTGCGATGTGGCCCCATCCTTGTCTTTTGGGACGAACATGTCGCTCACTAAACAGCTTGCCGCAGCGATCAGAGTGATCCGCAGGCAACGTGGACTCGGGTATGAGGATCTGGCCGACGTCAGCGTGCAACGCCATATCAGTGCGTTGGAGCAGGGCAGTGCCAACCCCAGCCTTGGCAAGCTGATGAGTCTTGCCGCCGCTTTAGACTTTGATCCCGTGGCTCTATTGGCGATATGCGTTGCCTTGCGAGATGGCAATACTCCCGATCAAGCACTCGAACGCGCCCATGCCCAACTGAGTGACTTCAAACACTTGGGAGGTATCAAGCAGCTGGAGAGCGAATATGCCGGAAGCGAACTGGTCAAGCGCCGCTCTGGGAAACCGACCAATAACGAAAATGCTGACGCGGTCAAAAAATTAAAATCTGAAGGGTTAAGCCAAGCAGAAACCTGCCGGATTCTTGGATTATCGAAATCAACAGTGCATCGCTACTGGCAAAAATGATTGAATGATTTGAGGCGCTACCGGACTATCTTTACGGCGTTAGATAAACGCAAAGATGTAAGCATGATCGAATACGGGGCGCGCTGGAGGTCTGCCAAGATCGACATCGGCACTCGATGATCACCGCCGGAGCTCACGCTTAACGGACACTCAAGCTGCTGGAGAAACAAGCCCGAGCTCAATCAGCGCCTTCACTTCCTCCGCCTCTACAACCCTAGAGATATCCGATGGTGTCCAAGTCGAAATCTCTTGCCTAAAAATTTCGCTTGAGCGAAAAGGCATCGTCGACACCGCATCGAGCATTACAACTTTTTTGTTCTCAAAGCGATCGACGTCGTCTAGCTGTAGGAAATAGCATTACGCATATGCAGAGTAGGCGAGCCCAGCAGACGGACGAAGATGCAGACGCTCGCGCAGCAACTCCAGGGCAAAGCCTGCGCCCCGGACAGCTTCAATTACAGTGATCAAGCGATTTGGACACAGCGGTAAATCATGTCGAGCTGCTCCTTGGATGAGCTCACTCGACGACTGGCGCTCATCGCGATCGATCTCGTCTACCCCAGGCTTTTCCATACTTCACCTCGGCCTTTGAACCATCATGACCTGAGGTGCTAGAGAGGTAAATCCCCCGCGAAACCGGACAACCCTGCAGAGATGCCTTCTTTCCAATACCTAGGGATACAGCATGAAAGCGCTGCCTTCATGCCACTGGCTAGGATCGATATCCGTGATGTCTAGTCCGTAGGTACGTAGCAGCCAGCGTGTTTGCTGGCCGTGATCACTTCCAGGCTCACTGCGACCGTGAAGCGCGATCCGATTGTTTACGAGGGCGATATCACCTGGTTGCAGAGCTACAGCGATCGCACAGTCAGCGCATGCGTGCTTCAGGGCGTCCATTGCCTCCTGCGCGGATTTCTGGCCGATGTCAGCAATCTGCGTGGTGCTGTGGCTGAACCGGATCCACCAGCTCCCATTCATTTGGAAGAGAAGCTGCGCATCATCGACATCAAGCTCGTCGCCCAGGATGTCTACCATTCCATCACGGAAGGTCAGCTGTGAACCAATGATGTACTGGGGCTTCTGAAGCTCATCGATATGCTCTTGGCTCAATCGCGTCATGAGGTGGTCGAGGGGCATCACCGTAGTCGGAACTTGCTTCGGGTTACGCAGTGCCGACAAGCACACGAAGTCTGGAGAGGGTGCAATGCGGTCATTCAGAGGGTCGCGGTACCCCCGCAACGGGAAGGTCACGCCATCCGTGTGCCCGCTCATCTTGTCCGCCGATTTGACTGTGAATTTACCTCGGCCAGGCGGGAACACCACCAAGTTCACGAACAGGTCGCCTTCGTTCTCGGAGCCGTAGGAAACCGTGGCGGAATTTATAGCCGCAAGGCACGCGATCGAAGTTACTCGGGCCAGGACAGTTCCCTCTGCTTCGGGCACCGGGCAAAAATCAATGGGGGTGTCGGGTAGGTCACCTGGCTGGAAAATAGCCTCCAGCTTCAGGCATGGCTGTGCCCATGCAAAGGCTTGCACCTCTGCACAGCTGCTCCCCCGGCTATTGAGCTCGCGTTCGATCGCAGGCTGCAGCTCACGCCCCAGATCGCCAGGGCGCGCCAAGTACTCAAGCACTTGCTCAAAGGTCACGTTAGCTCGCCATTCGCCGACTGCGACACGCACTGCTTCTGAAAAGATTGCCTGGATCAATTGTGTCCCTACACGCGCGAGTGATATAAAAGTGATGTACGCCGGCGTGATTCTCACGCACGATCCCACCAGCGACCAAATCCGTCTATGAAAATGCCCAAGCTTCAGCCTGCCGATTATCTCCAAGGGTGCGCTAGTTTCCTAGCCAGCCTTAAGCCATTCATGCACCTGCGGGAGACCTCCCAGGGTATTGAGTGCGAGATGACTCTGGCTAATGGCCAGCCTGTGGTGGTCACTGGCAAGGACGAGCCGCACCTGCTGCTTGGCTTGATGTCTGTACTCGTCGAACTGATTCCTCAAGTTCCAGCTGACGAACGGTCAGCTATGCCACCTGTCTCACGCACAGCGCCTGCAGATAAGCAGACTTTGGAGACGACCATGCAACCTACCACTACTACCAAAATCACCGATGAACGAACCCAAGCTGCCCGCTTGCAAATTGGTTTAACTACCAAGGTGTCGCTTCACCAGTTGGTAAGAGGCGTAGCACAACGCCGTGGCGTATCGCTGTCGATCGCTGCGCGAGATCTGTTGCAGGACGGGTTGACTCGATTCGACAAGGAATCAAGGACAGTAGCCCCTTCGGAGCTGCTGACTGATTACGAGCGCACTGCCAATGATTACGAAGGCGCCGATTCGGAGAGTTGGATTATCCGGGCTGACAGGCGTCTGGTGATGAGAACGCGTTTACGCGCAGGTGAATATGAACGCTCGTTGTCATCATTCACCAACTTCCTTCTCGCCAACGCGTTGAGCCATTGCCCTCACGCTGCCGCTGTGCGTGAGGCAACGACAGGTTCGAATACTGGTGATGAGGCTGTCGTAGAGGCTATCAAGGCCATCGAGCAGGTCAGTGGGGTCAAAGCTCGTGCTCTCGCTCCTCAGATCGATCTAGGTGAGCAACGCGGCCTGACCAACATGATCCTTGGTGGTTCGGTACTGGCGCCTACGCGAGTCCTTGCGAAGCTGGCCGTCGTTTTGAAGAAGCCTTTGGACGTTGTGTCGGTAGCCTTGGAACGTCGGTTCGCCACCCAATGCGTTCCAGCTTTCAAAGCGACTGACGGGAAACCTACCGTGCAAGCGGAACGCAAGGCTTGGAGTGTTGCAGTCAAAGAGCTTCAGCTGCCGGCTGAGGAGCAAGAGCGTCTCCTGAATCTAGAGGGCTAAGTGTGAATCCATTCGACCGGGCACGTCGGCAAGCATTCGAAACCCGAGAAGCCCTGGTCGGATTGGCCGCCTCTCTAGGTGGGGTCAGATCCTCTGAGCTTCTGGCTCATGTTGAGGACACGCTCGAAATCGCAATCGAGCGGTTGCCTTTTGGACACCCAGAGCTGGGTGGTGGCAGCGGGGTGCTCAAGCGGGAAATTCAAACCATCTACATCCGCAACGACGTGTCTCCAGGAGAAACGGCCTATCTCATCGCCCATGAGTTGGGTCACTGGTACCTCGACGGCGATCGCCCTGCACAGACGGTCGCTCATCTGACTAGCATGACGGATTCCTATGGGAGTCAGGCTACGGTGGCGGTGGAAGCATACGGTGCTCGTGAGCGCTTGGAGCTTCAAGCCAACGTGTTTGCCCGTGAGCTTCTGCTACCCCGTGGTGTCGCAAGCCAACTGTTCCATAGCGGTAGTGGTGCCACGGTCATCGCGGCCACTCTGGAGGTACCGCTGGAGATCGTTCGTCTTCAGCTATTCGACGGCATTTTGCTCCCCATATTGCCTCCTGCTCCACCTCCTCCTCTGCCGCTTATGACGCAGGGGCAGCACGATGCTGCTACCGCGTCCGAAACCTTCGTCAACGTTGTTGCCGGGCCGGGTACTGGTAAAACGACGACACTGATCCATCGCATCAAACACCTGGTCGAGCGCGGTATCCCTCCCAGCCAAATCTTGGTGCTGACTTTCACG
Organism: Pseudomonas sp. MIL9; assembly: GCF_016887925.1. Classification (NCBI taxonomy): domain Bacteria; kingdom Pseudomonadati; phylum Pseudomonadota; class Gammaproteobacteria; order Pseudomonadales; family Pseudomonadaceae; genus Pseudomonas; species Pseudomonas sp. MIL9. Next base: position 32,178 of record NZ_JAFEHE010000032.1, read on the forward strand.
AACAAGGCGGCTCATGAATTGGTTGAGCGCCTGAAGGTATCTGGCATCGCCGGAGCCGCCGACGTGTGGGCCGGGACTTTCCATGCATTCGGGCTCGAATTTCTTCGCAAATATCATCAGATTTTCGGCCTGGAGTCCGACGTTCGGCTCGCAGATCCGCTGATGCAAGTTCGCTTGATGGTGAGCACGCTGCCCAAGGTGCGGCTCAAGTACTATCTGAGGCTACAGAACCCGTACGATTGGCTACCTGGCGTCCTGGGCCATATCAAACGACTCAAGGAAGAATGCCTCACCGTTGCCGACTACAGAGCACGCCTGGCCGCACTGCCGCCCTGCGAGCCGGATATAGCCAATGAGCGCGAAGACATCGCCACCCTGTTTGAAGCCTACGAAACAGCAATGCGGGCTGAGCATTTGGTCGACTACGTTGACCTCATTGCCCTCCTTGCATCCCAGGCCAAGCGGGATCGAACAAGCGTTGCTCAGTACATCGATCATTTCTCGCACGTGCTGGTGGACGAGTATCAGGATGTTACCGAGGTGATGGTCGACCTCCTTCGGCAATTGGCTCACAATGCTCAATCATTCTGGGTCGTTGGCGACGTGCGCCAAGCCATCCACCATTGGCGAGGCGCATCGATCCGTAGCTTGATGCACTTCGACGCCACGTTCCTGAGCACCATTCCCGGAGCCACGGTGCGCCGTTACGCTCTCGACCTGAACCGGCGAAGCACCCCTGAGATCCTGGAGTTATTTTCCTGCGCAGGCATCCATCATGCACTGAATGACCGGATGCCTCTGGAGCCAGTCACGGCGTATCGTCCCTCGATCGGGGTCATACCTACCCTGTATGAATGCGACTCCAAGCCTTCCCAAGCCGTCACGATCGCTCAGCGCATCGATGGGCTGGTGCAGAGGGGTGTCCCGTACAGGGATCAAGTCGTGATCAGCCGTAAATCGGCAAACGTTGAGCAAATTGTTGAAGCACTTGAAAACCTGAATGTGCCAGTGCTGCACATCGGCGATGTCTGCCAGCGCCCTGAGATAAAGAAGCTGCTGTGCCTGATGGAACTGCTGTGCATGCGACAGCCTCGCTCACTGGTCGGGCTGATCTCTGAGCCAGCGTTTCGAATGCCCCCCCAAGACATTGAGCACCTCATATTCCTGACCCGCAAAGGCGCAGGCTTGAGCATGCAGCGAGGCCGGTGGCTATGGTTGCCTACGCCCGGCCTCTCGCCCGCTGGCCAGCAAGCCAAGTCAAATTTGGCGCTGCTGTTGAGAGGGCTCAAGCGGAATTCAAGGCCTTGGGATTTTGTCTCCAAAGTACTGCTCGATCAGCGCTACGGTCTACCAAACCCTGCTGATCAGACCATACAGGCCCACACTCAGCGCTTGGCAACATGGCTATTCGTCTACGCCGTACGCAATGGTGACGGAGATATCCGCCAGGCACGGCTTTCCCAGTTCCTGCTTCGTGAGGAGCTACGCCGCAGGATCGGAGAAAAGCTAGGGGATCGTGGTTTACCGCCTGAAGCGCGAGTCCTGGATGCGGTGAGCGTCATGACTGTGCATTCCAGCAAGGGGCTTGAGTACCCAGCAGTTCACGTCACCGATGTTGACGACGCGTCATACGGCGCCAATCGGCCCTTTGCATACGATGTGCGGGGGTTGGATCTCATCCCTCCGGAAGTGCTGAACAGCACCGGGTCAGAGTTCATGTTCGAAGAGCGGGTAGAGCGCAATAACCTGCTCTATGTCGCTCTGTCTCGGGCCCGTGATTACCTGTATCTCTATGAGATCAGCGGGTGGCCACGCCCAGTTCCGCTCAATCGCGCTGCTGCCACGAGTCTGGTTAAGCGCTCAGGGGTGAAGGTACCGCCCGCACCCCTCAGACCGGTGCCATTAGCTAGCAGCACCGTGTTGCCCACTGTGAGCTATGAGGCGTTCCAGGCCTACATGAGCTGTCCCCTTCAGTTCCACTATCGCTATGAGCTAGCGCTCACTGCCGAGCAGGAAATCGATGTCTCGATCCGTGCTCGCTGGGCGATTATGGACATGCTGTTGGCAGTGGCGAGGGACGGCACTGACCCCAATACAGCATTTCAATCCGCATGGACGTTACACGGTCTACCAGATAGGACAGAAGATCCTGGCTTGATGGATGATGCAATTGCCGCAGCCAAGCGCGGGCTGGTAGTGGTTAACAGCGTCGGCGGTGCCGTCGAAGAAGGGATGGTTTCCGAAGTCAACGGTGTGCGCATTGAGCTCCCCTGGATGCTCGCCGATAAAGGGCAGCTGCACTGGATTCGAGCTCAGACGGGGATCCAGTACACCCTGAGTCACCTACGGCCCATGATGCTGGATATCGATGGATCTCGAAGGCCGAGTGCGAAGATCTATTCCATTATCACTGACCAGCACGTGATGGATGGCCCTTCCAAGCAGGTCGCAAGCACGTCCGTGTACAAGATGGCTCAACGTTTTGCCGCAGGTGATCGATCTGCCTCCAGAGGTCGGCATTGTGGGCGCTGCGCGTATCTGAGCATCTGTGCCCACATCCCCTGATTGACCTCCCGTGACTCCGGTCTTGAGTGGCCGGCTTGAAGAGGCTGGTTTCCTGTTTACCTGGCCATAGGATGACGATGTGATAGGCAAAATTTTCAACGTTTTTTCTCGAAGGAAGGAAAACCAGTCGGTGGTGAGAAAACCACTGACGGAGGGATTCAGGCGTCGGACGCTCATGTTGCTGCGCGACGCAAATGGTGGAAGCCTGTATGAAACCCTTGAGTTTCTTCACGGGAAACTGGCCTATTTGGTTGGGCGAGTTCCGCTGACTCAGACCAAGGTTGACTCCATTGTGGAGGACGCCATGGAGTTCCTCCGTACGTGCAGTGACGCCCACTTTCTCGATGCTGTTGAATACATTGTCCATTCAGACGCACACCGTTGCTTGGGCGGTCAGCAAGAGAAGGTCGTGGATAGGCTCAACGAGTTTTTGAGTGTTGACGATCTGCCTTATTTCATCACCAAGCAGATTTGGGAGCCTTGGCAGAGTGACGACTTTCGCGGCCAATCCATTCGGTTGCTCGAAGAGTCCAAGGTGATTCCGAAAGACAGCCAGGTGATTCATGAGACAGCGATTGAGCCGGCTCTTCAGCTGCTTCGGCAGCCCGCCTTCCGCCATGCCAATACTGAATTCATGGCTGCGCTAGAGGACTACAGGCACCAGAAATTTGGAGACTGTGTCACCAAGTGCAACTCCAGTTACGAAAGCGTGATGAAAGTGATCTGTGGCCAGAAGGGCTTCGGGTATACCCAAGGCGACACCACCTCAAAGCTCTTGAGAACGATCATGGGGCAGACTCAAATGGATAGCTTCTGGGAGTCACCACTGCTGATTGTGGGCACTCTCCGTAACAAGCTTGGCTCTGCTCACGGAGCAGGAGAGAAGGCGAAGGTGGTTCCCGAGCATGTGGCAAAGTACGCGCTCAACGCGACAGCTTCCGCCATGGTGTTCTTAAATGACCAGGCTTATAAATAAAATCTGATTTTCCCAATGCTCAAGCCCGAAATATCACTTGCACAAAGGATTGTTATGCAAAGCTATAAAGATACGGTTGAAGATTACATTAAGAGGCACATCTTCTCGGAAACTGGCGAGGCGTTTCTCGATCTTTCGATTCAAGAAGATGTAATATATTCTGAGTTTGATTTCGTCGGTCGAATGCTATGTCAGAAGTATATAGAGGGTGATTCGAGCTTCTATCTATTAGATAGCGTGCGAGTCCAAGCCGCAGCTGTTCACGGCCATCAGGCGGTTTTAGTTTGTAAGGGTATGCTTGATCTGATATTTCGTACATCTGCTATGATGGTTGGGGCAGAGCGACGTCAGAAGTTTCCAGAGGATGAATTCTACGAGCCCTGGAGAAACAATCTCAGCTGCTGGTTTAAGAACGCGGAATTCGATTGGTCGGATGAAAGGTATTGGTGGCTTCATCGGGACGATTATAGAAGCGCTTTCGAAATTCTTGCCGAAGGCTTATTTGTATTCCTTGTGCTGCATGAAATAGGACATCTCCATAATTTACATGGGGACAGACGAGCCGGGAATTCAAAATCTGCACCTCCTTCCTCTTCTTCAAGCACTGATGAAATCTTTGTGCACGAAGCACTGGGTGGCGGTGAGGCGATGAGTGAGGCCGATAGGCTAGCTACACACACTCGTGAAGTGATCGCCGATACTTACGCGTTTCAGTTCATGCTTGTAGAGCTCAGGGAATGTTTGCTTCCGGAGTCGGAGTATGCTGATCGCGATGAGGGTGCGCTGCGCGCCCTGAACTTTGGTATGTGCATCTATATGGTTGCTTCCTTGTTCTGGGCGTTAAGCTTCCAGCGGCCAATGCGAAATGATACCCAAGAAGATGATTACCCCTCTCATCTTTTCAGACTGCAAAGCATTGAGGCTACCTCCCTTGAGCATCAGTTGTGTGGTGGTAACCAACAAATGTACCTCGGCATGCAAATTGGTATAAAGAATTATACTGAGAAGTTGATATTTGCCGCTGGTGATAAGGGCTTCGTTTCTTGGCGGATGACGGCTGACCTCCCTGCGAATCACGAGCACTATCAGAAAATCTGTGAAATGACGGATGAGTGGTCAAACATTAAATTTGGTGTGCGCAATGAAGACTGGCTGCGCTGGCCGTTCTGAAGTCTCGTGCAGATAAATCTAAATGCCCTCACGTTATGTTGGCATTACAACCGGCCACCCTCTGAGGTGGGGCATAGGCGGAAAGTTGCCAGGGGCTTTGGCCCGAGATGAGGCGGTAGCTAGGCCTATTACACAAGGAAAGTTGTGTTTATGACGTGCATTAACTTGCCCAGTGATCAGCAAGCTGCAATCAGCGACGTTGATGAGACGGTTCTTCGGTCGGCGGTACGCAAGTGCCTTGATGAAGAGCGCATAGGGCCGATTCATGGCCTCGGTCTCAGTTACTGTGGGCCCTACGTGGGTAACAAGCTCCATGGGTTTCAACAAGCGATCGCTGAGTACAGCAAGGCCAAGGCCCATGCCAAGCGCGAACGCACTCGGCAGGATGCGCTGTATGCCGGCAATGACCTCATTCTCGCCTTGCAGCAAATGAAAGGGCGGCTCGAAACTGAGCGTAAAGAGGGCGAGCTGTTCTTCATTGACGATCAGATCAGGCCGCCTTTCCATCTCACCAAGCGACTATCTGTGCAAGTGTCGTGTCGCTGGCGAGCATCTACGTCTGCGGACTGGAAGCACGGGCACCTGACGTTCGTCTACGATTTCTCCCCTCTGCCCAGCTATACCTTGCCGCTGCCCAAGCGCAAACCCAGCGCCGCCAAGGCAGCGAGGGATCTCGAAGAAAGTCTGTACCATGAATGGGAGCGCTTGAAGGCTCAGGCCCTCTTCTCTATGAGGGAGTTCTTCCGCGATGGCGGCGACGGTGATGCTGTGCCTGAGGTGTTCGCGGTGAGACCTAGTCCCTATGGTGGGGGATTGAATAACTTCAGCTGCAATTTTTGGCAGCCCGAGAGGCCAGCACCATAAATTCGAGCAAGCATCAGCCTCGTTAACTAGGGCTGGTGTAAACGACCGTCCGCTCACCCAGTATACGCGGACGTTCCCAAGCATCGTGTACCGCACACCATCACGATGACGTCGAGCCCTGCGTTGACCTAGGGCCAGAGCGTTGATCGTAGCCGGGCGATGCCAGTGGTCATTTCAGGAGTGGATGATGGACAAGGAACAATCGGCTACCAAGATAACTGCCCCCAAGCCGCAAGACTTCCTGCGAGCGAGACGTCCGGAGCAGTTCTCGGACTCTGTAAAGCTACAGGAGGCGACTATCGATCGCTCCATGCTGGAGTACCACTTCGAGACCCTGAACAATCGGAGCCAAGAGCTTGAGTTCGAGATATTCGTAAGGAAGCTTTGTGAGCGAGAAATTTGTCCCAACTTGGTTGCCCAGACCGGCCCCACTGCGGGGGGAGACGGTAAAACCGATACCGAGACGTATCCTGTAGCTAGTCAAATCGCCTTTTTCTGGGGGTTAAACGAGACCCCGGAGTCCGAGCGATGGGCATTCGGTGTCAGTACGCAGAAAGATTGGAGGACAAAATGCAGAAAGGACGTCGAGAGCATCATGTCGACAGGACGTGGCTACGTGCGAATCTTCTGTGTCACCAGCCGTTTCATCAAGAACAGCTCCAGAGCAGAGCTTCAAGACGAGCTTTCCGAAAAGTATGACGTCAAGGTCACAATCCTCGATCGTACTTGGCTGCTTGATAAAACACTGCAGCCCGAGAATCAGCAACTTGCCATCGATCACCTAGGTCTTACAGGCAGCCTTGATAGCAAAATTCAGATTGGCCCATTCGACGCTGACAAGCAGATCCAGCTGGCAGATATCGAACGCCAGATCCAACAGATTGAAGATCTGGGCCGTTTGACGCTCTCCCAGGTCGACCTCTACACCAAGCGTGCCATCATCTACAAAGAGCTGGAACGCGATGCCATTGCTGTGGAGCATCAGTTCAATATCGCTGTGAGGACAGCGAAAAAATTTGGTACCCAGAGGCAGCACTTCGATGCCCTCTATCAGCTGACATGGGCCGCGTACTGGTGGCTGGAAAATGCCGAGCTCTTTGAGGAAACCTTTGAGAAAACACTCGGCGTGGCCCAAGAGACCGGCAACGTTGAGGTATGGGAGAAGGTCGTAACGTTGTTTAATCTGGTTGTCACCACTCATAGGGACGGCAAGTGCACCCTCGATGTGGACTCAATTGAAGCCACCATTCGAGAGAAGCTGAACTCGATAGCCGACGACGCGGATATGATCAGCGGCGCATTGCAAGCCAAGACCTCTTTAGCACTACTGGATTTATTGGCTGCTGAAAACGAGGAGCAGATCAATAATATCTTCAGGTCTTTGGGCACCATCGCTGATAGCGCTCATAAGCTGATTGGTTACCCTATGGCTCGCCTCGTTAACTTACTGGAAGCTCTCGATGTGGCCTTCGGAGATCTCAAGGCCTATGAGGATCTAATGGATAAGCTCATCGATGATACCGGTGCACGGGAGAACAGCCGGATAAAGGCGGATAAGTACCTGAGGCGAGGAGCGCTGAGCAGCGATAAACAGGATTATTACAGGGCGATCAAGTGCTTCGGGTTGTCCCTGTATGGGCTGTATAGCAGTGAAAGCAAGAAGGAAATGTTCGCTGCCCTTTATATGTTGTCCCATGCATACGAGAAGCAGGGCCTGCTCTGGGCTGCGCGAGGAGCAGCGCTGATGGCAGCTTACCTTGTCACCGCTGATGCTTTGAAGGAGCAACGAAGCAATGACAAGCAAGCCGCAATTTACCAACGACTCATGTGGATTGAAGGTCAGCTGGGTCGCTTGGGTCAATCATTAACTTGGTACCACCTCGCTCAACTGATCTCTCACACGCTGGATGGAGATCCGTGGACAGAAAATCAGAAAATGAGTTATGAGGCTCTGATTGGTAAGCTATTTCTCAATGCCAATTTTTCAGACATTGAAAGACTAGCCTGGCTGCCGGACAAGCTGAATCAGTTGGATCTGGGGCTTAGTGCCGATGCGCTATTGGTTTGCTTAGGTCATGAAGATAAAGCGGGGCCCGAGGGTGAGCCAATTGACCTTCATTTTATGAACATGTGGCGCAGTATTGATATGGGCGCTCCGGTGGCTCCGCTCGACCTCTATCTAGAGCGCTGGACGACCATAAGCTCCTACATCCTGGGTTGTAAGGTGTCCGTATCCTTCCCGGTGAAATCCCCTTGCATTGAGTTAGCGCAGCAATTGCTGGCTGTACTGGAAAGCTTCTGCGCACCGATGATGGCAGACCATGCAGCAGCTACTCTGCCCGCCGTGAACATTGATATCTTATTGGAAGATGAAGATGACTTCATACTGCAGCACAGTTTTGATACCGCTGCAGTGGTGACTTCTGCTGAGATTCTCTGCTCGCCGTTCAGCATTGCCAATTTAACCGACGAGCAACGAGATGCAGTCAGGCAGTTTTATAATGAGTTCTGCCTTCGTTTTGTTACTATAATTTGTCCTCAAATTGGCTGGTCGAAACTCGAAGAAATGCTTCGCGACGATAAAGCCTTGGAGCGAGCAGTTGTCTTCAATTGTAATATAGGGTTGGATGGTTATTTCATGGGGCGTGATTCTGTCCCAGGGATCGGATCTCATCAGGATGCTACATTCGAATTGCACAAGCCAACCCGGCGCGTGACTTGGTTTGAACATCACAAAATTGAGCCTATGGATTGGCGCCCTAAATCTGATGTGTCCGAGGAGCGTCCAAAACATCCTTTCCAATTTTCAACCCTTAAACATAGAGAGTTGAAGATTTCATCTATCATTCAGGTCAGCCTATGGAATCAAGCTGGGTGGAGGGGAGTGGGTTTTCAAGGAGGCGGACGGGAGATTCCTGCCATTGTATTCCTATTTGAAAACCCTGAGGTTGGGGGAAGGATTTTTTCAAACATCGCTAAAACTGTTGGTGACAAAGATCCTAACAATAAACTGCGTATTGCACTCATACGCGGAATTAGCAAACAGAACCCTGCGCACTATCGAGTAGTGGTTACAAATAATCTTGACCGGAATGATGATGACTCATCGAGTATTCATTCGGCCTTGTCCAGAATTCTTACAGTGACACCGGATTCTTCCTTGAATCTTGACAGGTTCTTGAATGATTATGAAATCTACAAAAGGTGCTATGTCATCACAGTAAATGCTCAGGGGAAACCCACGCATCATTTGTCAACTTCAGGAGTTGTAGTTATAAATGCCTGGGAAATTGATGATAACCACCTAGAGATTTCGGCTATCCAACCTGATGACGATGTGTTGATACCGGAGGGTATGGATAATCCCCCGATCAGCCGGGCTTTGGCGAGGATTCGTTCATCAGAAGACTGGAAGGCATAGACACCTGAGGTTGGTTAACCCAGGTGTGCACGAGCGGCGCCTGGGGGCATTCTGTACTTGTCGCAGTCACGGATGCGCTTTGCTCTAGGCCTCATTCATAGTGCAGCTCACCGTCTCCGCTGGGGGACGCGGCGGATGGATACTTCCGATCAATAGGATGTGTGTCCTTTTTCGATTACAGGCAGCACGAGACCAAGGAATGGAGGAAATTTCACCGGTGCTGCGAACCCAACAAGGTGATCCATCACGATGATCCCGCCGTCGTTATGTTTCTCGGAACGGAGCATCATGACAAATTGCTGGATTGGACGGGCTGGAAAGAGCATACCCATCGAAGCGTAGCCCCTCATGTGGAAGTCGGGTTCCCCGGTCAGGTCGAGTTACACATGATCACTGAGGTTCGTATATGGACGCACGGTGACCCGGAGCGCGCGCGAGCGGAAGAGCTTGTGATACAAAAAGCGCTGGAAATGCATGCGCGTTCACGATCCCGCTGATTGCACGTTCCGGCTAGCCTCAATAAATCTCCCCAGGTGACTTGGGGAGGGGACTGGCATTACGACGGCTCAACTCTGAGTTTGGTGTCTGGTGACGGTCAAGTCGAACGCAAGCAGGGGGACAGTTGGAACCCGACATTCGTTGGGCCGTTGTCGTCGTTATTCATTATGCCATCTCATATGCTCCGAAGAGGCTGCGCTGGCATACTGGAAGCTGAACGCTCATCCCCCTACAACACGCATGGAAGACGACAGATGTCCCAACTGAATCGCTATCGCGAGCTGGAAGCCCAGTTGGCCATTCAACTGCAGCAGCTCGAAGAGATGAAGAATAGCGACTCGCTCAAGAAAGAAATCGAGTTTGAGGAAAAGCTTCGGGCGCTGATGGGGGAGTACGGGGTCAGCCTGCGCAACATCATCAACATCCTAGGCCCACACGCTTCCCGTCTGACCACAGCTGTCGCAGGTTCGCAGAAAGGCACTCGGGCGCCTCGTGCCCTCAAGCGCTACAACAACCCAAACACGGGCGAGGTTGTTGAAACCAAAGGCGGCAATCACAAGACCCTGAAGGCCTGGAAAACAGAGCACGGCTCAGACACTGTCGAAAGCTGGCTCCAATAAGCGTCTAATTGGGCCAAGAAAGCGATACGCCATAGATAGTTGACTTTACATAAGGGATTAAAATGGAAGCCGCTCCAGTTAATATCGTCCAGTATTTTGATGGATCGAAACAAGGCGTTATTCCGCTATTTCAGCGCCCGTATTCATGGGTTCCAGATAACTGGCAGACGTTGTGGGATGATGTCATGGCTCAATACGATGAGCAGGAACCATCCTCCCACTTTATGGGCGCCTTGGTTACGGTTCCCGTCAAGTCGGTTCCAGTTGGGGTGACCAAGCATCTGGTGATTGATGGACAACAGCGCTTAACCACAATCTCTATATTTTTGGCTGCGATTCGAGATAAGGCAAACAAAGCATCAGACAGCTCCACTGAAGGAATTATTGGGGATTTGCTTGTAAATAGGCACTATAAAAATCCTGATGATTTGAAATTGGTTCCGACCCAGGCAGATCGTGCTGCATATAACGCACTGATTCATCAGAAAGACCTGACGGATTATGAAGAGTCGAAAGTTATTCAGGCATATCGCTTTTTCCTGAAGAAACTAGAAGGTTTTGACGAAGAAAACCTGCCGCTCTCGCCTGTAAAAATCTTGCAGACAATTCAGCAGACGCTTCAGGTGGTAATGATAAACTTGAGCGAAAGCGATGACCCTTATCTTATTTTTGAGAGCCTTAACCATAAAGGCAAACCGCTAAATCAAGCTGACTTGGTACGTAACTACGTGTTGATGCGTTTTCGGCATTCAACGGTATCGGGCGGCGAGCAGGAAGCTGTGTATTTCGACCTATGGCATCCTATGGAAACAAGCCTCAATGAATCGATGACTGATTTCCTTAGGCACTATGCCATGCGTAATGGCAGCAATGTCCGAAAGGGCGAGATATATATTTCTTCCAAGAGAGAGTTCCTAAACTCTAATTCATCAGAGGAAGTCCGGGAAAAGCTTATAGAAATGAAACGCTACGCTATGGCCTACTGCAAGTTCCTGAGCCCCGATGAGGAGAGCAATAGCAACCTAGGCAAGCGATTTCAAGGCATCCAAGACCTTGACCAAAAAGCTGCGTATCCCTTCCTGCTTCGGCTGTACCGAAGTTGGGAGCAGCAAGTCTTTGGCGATGCAGCCATGATCCAGTGTTTGGATCTACTGGAATCATTCTTTGTACGCCGTTCGGTATGCGCCGTTCCAGCAAACAGCTTGAACAAACTCATTTTGGAGCTTTGCCAGGATTTGCCAGCACACGATCCCCACATCTGGCTTCGTGAAACGCTCCTTAAATGGTCTGGCAATCGCCGATGGCCTACAAACGATGAGTTTGCCGACGCGATCGTCAACCAGAAGATCTACGAGCGCCCTCGCATAGCCAGGTATGTTCTTATCGCCTTGGAAGAAGCATTTATGCACAAGGAGGTAGTGGACACCACGTCAGCTACGATCGAGCACGTGATGCCCCAGACCCTTAGCGATGAATGGAAGGTGGCCATCCAAGGTGACTACACCGCAATACATGATAAATGGTCAGACACTATTGGTAATCTTACCCTTACTAGCTACAACTCTGAGCTAGGCAACATGCCATTTGAGGAAAAGAAGAACCTGCTAAAAAACACACACTTTGAACTGACCCGCTGGATAAACTCTCAGGATACATGGGATGCCAGCCAGATTGAGGAGCGGGCCAGAACTTTGTCCGATATGGCACTCGCGCGTTGGTCGCGTGATTAAGTCAAGTGGCCCAGATTGCCGGATTAAACATTTGTATCCGGCAGTAGTTAATATTTATTGCTCAAGGTCAAGCGCATATGCACTCAGCGAATACCCAAGCAGACAGAATTCTAGATCGACTATTTGCGTCAGGCTTTGTCACTAGCGCCAATGATTCTTTGGATGTTTTTTCTATTAGTTCTATGGCGGTAGTAACAGATAAAAATGGAACTTCCATTCCCCTATCGCAATGGCTCATTGACAATGAGTTCGCATCTTGGGATTTTAATTTTAATAGCTCTACCGCTAGGTATTTCGCAAGTAAGTGGATTTCCTCTGAAGGCGAAAAGGTATTGTTTAGGCCAGTAAATCTATTTCCCCCTACCTGGTATTCGCCTGAAATCGATCCATCAATCATACTTGAATTAATCACCTATCTAGATAAATATACTCCAGTTTCCTTTGATCAGTTACAAGTAATCGAACCTGAGCATGGAGTTTTGGCATGGCACGATAACAGTACAGGATTAATGTGGGATGCAGGAAGGATCTGCAATAAGGGGAAAAGCTCTACTGACAATCCTCCAGGAATGCTAAACAAAATAAAGTATGCAGGTTACGATGACTGGAGATTGCCAACAATAGCGGAGCTCAAAACATTAGTAACTGAAGATGTTTCAAGAGGCAAGCATATAAAGTCGCCTCTGTCTGCTATGACGCTAGGGCCTATCTGGACGAAATCTACCGATGATGACAAGTATGCCTTCGATTTCTCAAGCCTAGAAACATTGATAGATTATTACTATAAAGATAATACAGTGTATGCTTACGATCTTAGCGTTAGGGGGAATTTTACAGCGTGCGAGGAAATTGCACTAAACCCTGTGCTTGATTGGGCCATGAAGTATGATGTACGAATACCAGTTGAGCCGGAAAGCTTAAAATCGTTGCGCAAGTTGCATATAATTGGCGCTAAATATCTTAAGGTTGAGTTTATTCCTTTTGAGTTATCTCAGCTTGTCCACCTAGAAGAAATATTAATTTACGTTGATGCAGAGATCATTCCTAAATTTATATGGACTTTCCCTAATCTGAAACGTTTAGATATCTCAGCCAGCGGAGATCTCTCAATGGTTGTAATCTCACCAACTATTGAACATTTGGCTCTGCACGGCGCTGTAACCAAATTGCCCGAATGCTTAAATCAGCTTTCTAATCTAAAAACTTTGGTCTTGGATTTAAGGCAATCGGTAGTAAATGACCTGGCCGCTGCAGAGCTTCTTCAGGGCTTTGTTGAAAACGGTGGAGACTTGTCGTTGCTCTCATATATGAAATATGAAGATTTTGGATTGGTCAAAGACACCGCGAGCAACAAGGTAAAAGTTGCATAGACAAATTAGTTCACAAGCCCAAATCGATGGCTATGAGTGCATCCATTCGAGCTCATGAAAGCCCCTGAGCCTCACGCCTGTCAAGCACTTCAGCCTTGATGAGGATCAGTCGGACAGAGTCGCTCATTCCCGCCAGGGCCTACCTAGCCTCCTGCGGTGGGGTAGCCTGGGCAGCCGGCTCAAGTTCCGTGAGCTCATTGAATGGCCACACCCTAGATCCGCACGTGCTAGGTCAGAGCACTTACTGGTGTGAGAGTTGATGGCCGTCTTGCTGTAGGGAGTGGCGATTTCGGGGCTACGAGAGGTTGCTGAACCCCAGGTATGCAAGGGGCTCGACCAGTTTTGCCCAGTGGCTCGTGAGTTGCTTGCAATTTTTTACGTACTATGCAATATTATAATTGCACAGTCAGTAAAGTCCTATAGAAACTCCTGAATACGCCGTAGTGTGCAAAAAAGCCGTAGGATGAACACCGTGGGCACGCCGTTCAACCTCACCGAAGGCGCCGCGCTGCTGAGCCTGATCGGTCGCCTGACCGGCTACACGCCGCGCTGGTTCACCTATTTCATCGGTGACGCTCACGTCTACGAAAACCACCTGGACATGCTCAACGAGCAGCTCAAGCGCGAGCCGTTCCCGATGCCGAAACTGGTGATCAGTGATCGTGTGCCGGAGTTTGCCAGGACGGGTGTGTACCAGCCGGAATGGCTGGAATTGGTCGAGCCGGGCGATTTCTCGCTGGAAGGCTACGAGCACCATCCGCCGATGACGGCGCCGATGGCGGTCTGAAGCCGTACGCTGTACCCCTGTAGGAGCGAGCCTGCTCCGGGCGGCGTTCCGACGATGAACTCAATGACGACGCATTCTTTCAGGCAATACGCGTTATCGTTCACGTCCATCGCGAGCAGGCTCGCTCCTACAGGGGGTAAGCGGTGTGTTCAGTGGCCGTGACTACGACCCACATGTGAATGCTCAACCTCCGTCGCCACCACCCCGCCACTCACTTCCAGCCGCTGCAAAATCCCGCACTGATCGATGTCCGGCCCTTCGCCACAGCGTTGGCGCAGGTCGAGCAGTTGTGCCTGTAGCGCGAGCAGCCCGTCGATCCGCGCCTTGACGTGGTGGATGTGTTCGTCGATCAACGCATTCACGCTTTCGCACTGATCCTGCGGACTGTCGCGCAAAGCCAGCAGGCTGCGGATTTCTTCGAGGGTCATGTCGAGGGTGCGGCAATTGCGGATGAAGGTCAGGCGCTCGGCGTGGGCCTGGGTGTAGACGCGGTAGTTGCCGTCGCTGCGGGCCGGCTCCGGCAGCAGGTTTTCGCGCTCGTAATAGCGGATGGTTTCCACGGCGCAGTCGGTGAGTTTCGCCAACTCTCCAATCTTCATGACGGCAATCTCCAAATGGGTGCTTGACCCTATAGTGGCTACAGGGTCTTTACTTGGCAACAGGCACCTTCATGGACGCGACCCAATGAGCGATTCCCTTCACACCCACAAACCCGAGACTGATCACGATCACGATCACGATCACGATCACGATCACGATCACGATCACGATCACAGCCACAAGCTGCAGCCTGTACAGAAGCATGAACATGGCGGTCACGGCGATTCCTGCTGTTCCGCCAAAGTGGCGGCGCCGTCGCTGGTCAAATTGAGCGAAACGCCGACCGCTGGCGCGCGGCTGAGCAGTTTCCGCATCGAGGCCATGGACTGCCCGACCGAGCAAACGCTGATCCAGAACAGGCTCGGCAAGCTGGCGGGTGTGCAGCAGCTGGAATTCAATCTGATCAACCGGGTGTTGGGCGTGACCCACGACCTGCCGAACACCGCACCGATCATCGATGCCATCAAGTCCCTCGGCATGCAGGCCGAGCCGCTGGAGCAGGGCGTTGAAGCGCCAGCCCCGGCCGTCGAGAAAAAGCCCTGGTGGCCCTTGGCGCTGTCCGGCGTGGGCGCATTGCTGGCCGAAGTCATTCATTTCACCAGTGCCGCGCCGAACTGGGTGGTAGCGATCATTGCGCTGGTGTCGATCCTCAGCGGCGGGCTGGGTACTTACAAAAAGGGCTGGATCGCCCTGAAGAACCTCAACCTGAACATCAACGCGTTGATGAGTATCGCGGTGACCGGCGCGATCCTCATCGGGCAGTGGCCGGAAGCGGCCATGGTGATGTTCCTGTTCACCGTGGCCGAGTTGATCGAAGCCAAGTCCCTCGACCGCGCGCGTAACGCCATCGGTGGTTTGATGCAGATGGCCCCGGAGCGGGCCACGGTGCAGCAGGCCGACGGCACATGGATCGAACAGGACGTCAAAACCATTGAACTCGGTGCACGGGTGCGCGTACGCCCCGGTGAGCGCATCGGCCTGGACGGCGAGGTGCTGTCCGGCACGTCGACCATCGATCAGGCGCCGATCACTGGCGAAAGCCTGCCGGTGGAGAAAACCGTCGGCGATAAAGTGTTCGCCGGCACCATCAACCAGGCCGGTTCCCTGGAGTACGCCGTGACGGCCGCCGCGAATCATTCGACCCTGGCGCGGATCATCCACGCCGTCGAACAGGCCCAGGGCGCGCGGGCGCCGACCCAACGATTCGTTGACCAGTTCTCGAAAATCTACACACCGGCCGTGTTCATCCTGGCCCTGGCGGTGGCCGTCATCCCGCCGTTGTTCATGGGCGCGTTGTGGTTCGACTGGATCTACCGCGCACTGGTATTGCTGGTGGTGGCCTGCCCGTGCGCGCTGGTGATTTCGACGCCGGTGACCATCGTCAGTGGCCTCGCCGCCGCGGCGCGCAAAGGCATTCTGGTGAAGGGCGGCGTTTATCTGGAGGGTGGTCACAAGCTCGATTACCTGGCCCTGGACAAGACCGGCACCATCACTCATGGCAAACCGGTACAGACCGATTACCTGTCTCTCGATCCCGTTGCCGCAACGTTGGCCCCGGCCCTTGCCGCAGCGCTGGCCGGTCGCTCGGATCACCCGGTGTCTCTGGCCATCGCCAATGCGGCTGTGGATAAACAGCTCGCGCCGCTGACTGTGGATAACTTCGAGGCCCTGGCCGGGCGCGGGGTGCGCGGGGAGGTGGGCGGACAGGTCTATTACCTGGGTAACCACCGGCTGGTGGAAGAGCTGAACCTCTGCTCGCCTGAATTGGAAGAAAAACTGTTCGCGCTGGAAAAACAGGGCAAATCCGTGGTGCTGTTACTGGATCAGACCGGCCCATTGGCGCTGTTTGCCGTGGCAGACACGGTGAAGGACTCCAGCCGTGAAGCGATCCAGCAACTGCATGACCTGGGCATCAAAACCCTGATGCTCACTGGCGACAACGTGCACACCGCTCAGGCCATTGCGGCTCAAGTCGGTATCGACGCGGCCAAAGGCGATCTGTTGCCGACCGACAAACTGCAAGCCATCGAAGCGCTTTATGCACAGGGCCACCGCGTCGCAATGGTCGGCGACGGCATCAACGATGCGCCAGCACTGGCCCGCGCGGAAATCGGTTTCGCCATGGCCGCCGCTGGTACCGACACCGCCATCGAGACCGCCGATGTCGCCCTGATGGACGACGATCTGCGCAAAATCCCGGCGTTCATTAGCCTGTCACGGCAAACCTCGAGCATCCTCAAACAGAACATCGCGTTGGCGTTGGTCATCAAAGCGGTCTTTCTTGGGGTAACCTTCGCCGGGCTCGCTACCATGTGGATGGCGGTGTTCGCCGACATGGGCGTGAGCCTGTTGGTGGTGTTCAACGGTTTGCGCCTGTTGCGCAAGTAGAAGAAGAGGGGCGGGTGTGCTGAGTGCCGAGCTTAAGGCTTTTTACATGGTGGCCCGCCTGGGCAGCATTACCCTGGCGGCGAAAAAGCTCGGCCTGAGCCAACCGACGGTGACGACGCAGATTCGCAACCTCGAGAGTCAGTACTCGGTAGAACTGTTCTACCGTGGCGGCCGCCGCCTCAGCGTCAGCGACGAGGGCGCGCGGCTGTTGCCGATGGTCAAGGCGCTGATGCAGCAGGAAGCCGACATCGAGTTTTTCCTGCGCAACAGCGGCCAGGTTCAAGGCGCGCTGCGCATCGCGGCCACGGCGCCGTATTACATCCTCGATCTGGTGAAGACCTTTCGCGAGCGTCTGCCCCAGGTGGAAGTGTCGGTGGAAATCGGCAACTCGCAACAAGTGCTCGAAGCGCTAGAGGAGTATCGGGTCGATGTCGCGGCATCCTCGCAACTGCTGGAGGATGCGCGGTTGATTCGCCGGGTGCTTGGCAGCGATCCGCTGGTGCTGGCGGTGCATCGCAATCATCCGCTGGCGGTGCACGATCATGTGCCGCTCAGGGCACTGGCGGGGCACACTTTGCTGATGCGAGAACCGGGCTCGACCACCCGTCGCCTGACCGAGGAACTGCTCGCTGGCGCAGGCGTGTGTTTCGGGCCGTTGCTGGAGATTGGCAGTCGCGAGTCGATCCGTGAGGCGGTGCTGCGCAACATCGGCATCAGCATCATTGCCCGCCAGGAAGTCCCCCATGACCCGCAGCTGCGGGTGCTGACCATCGAGAATGCACCGCAGATCCCCGAGTATTTGTACTGCCTTAAAGAGCGGAAAAACGCACGGCTGCCAGCGGCGTTTCTGGGGCTGGCGCAGGAAATGGCGCCGGCCTGAGAGTTGTGTTGCCTGTGCTGGCCTCTTCGCTGGCAAGCCAGCTCCCACAGGTGTCGTTGGTGTTCATAAGATCTGTGTTCACTGGAGAACCCTGTGGGAGCGGGCTTGCCCGCGAAGGCGTCGGCCCGGACAACACATCACCTGAACCAAAATCCTCGAATACCACTATCGGCCGTTTTTGCCCTACTGCCACATGACGGACTCATTACAATTCTAGGATGGCTCTCATCTGCCAGATGAGGCCCGTCCATGAACAACTCGATCGCAACTGCCCTGACCAACCCGGGCGCACCCATGAAAGTGCGTGGCGTCCAGAAACGCTTTGGCGCGTTCACTGCGCTGGATAACGTTTCCCTCGACGTGGCGGCCGGTGAGCTGGTGTGTCTGCTCGGCCCGTCGGGCTGTGGCAAAACCACCTTGCTGCGCTGCATCGCCGGGCTGGAAAAGCAGGACAGCGGCGAGTTGTACCTGGGTGATCGCGACGTTTCCCACCTGGCGCCCCAGGCACGGGACTACGGCATTCTGTTTCAGTCCTACGCACTGTTTCCCAATCTGACGGTCGAAGCGAACATTGCCTACGGCCTCGCCGGCAGTGGTCGCGATGAAATGCGCCGCCGGGTCGCTCAGATGCTGGAACTGGTCGGCCTGAGCGGCAGTGAGAAAAAGTACCCAGGCCAGTTGTCCGGTGGTCAGCAGCAACGGGTTGCCCTGGCGCGCGCCCTGGCACCGGCACCTTCGCTGTTGCTGCTGGATGAGCCGATGTCGGCTCTCGACGCTCGGGTCCGCGAGCATCTGTGCACGGAGCTGCGTCAGCTGCAACGCAACCTCGGCATCACCACCCTGATGGTCACCCACAATCAGGACGAGGCCATGCTGATGGCCGACCGCATTGCCGTGATGAATAACGGCAAGGTCGAGCAATACGCCACCCCACAGGAAATCTACAACCGCCCGGCCACGCCATTCGTGGCGGAGTTCGTCGGCCAGGGTAACTGGCTGCCCTTCCATCGCAGCGGTGACAGTCACGCCCGGGTCGGCGGCATGAACGTGCGCCTGGCCGATGGCAGCGCCAAAAGTGCTTCGGGGCGTTTGTTCTGTCGCCCTGAAGCGATCAACGTCAACCCGCCGGTGCATGAAGAAAACCTGTTCCCGGCCAAGGTTCGCGAAATCACCTTTCTCGGCAATCGCTGCCGCATGAGCTTCGAACTCGATCAACTGCCAGGGCACGCACTGCTGGCCGAACTGGCACCGGAAGCCATGCCGCGTCTGGGGTCGCAACAGATCATGGTCGCCTTGCCACCGCGCAGCCTGCAGGTCTTCGCCTGATGAGCGCCAATATCGCGCTGCCTCTGCCACACAAGCAGGTGCGGCAGACCTCCCGTGCCGAGATCGGCGATCGGTTGTTCGTGGTCGGCGGCAAAGTCCTTCTGTTGGTGTTGTTGGGCGTCGCGGTGTTGATGCCGTTGCTGGCGATTTTCTGGCGCGGGTTCAGTTCTGAAGCCGGGCAGGGCGGTGGCTGGATCGCCGCCAGGGAGCTGGTGACCAGCGAGAATTTCCACTGGTTGCTGGGCAATAGCCTGAAAGTTTCCCTCAGCGTCGCGGCCATCGTCGTACCGCTGGCCTACCTGTTTGCCTATGCCCTGCAACGCACCTTGATCCCGGCCAAGGGCATCTGGCGTGGCATTTCCCTGCTGCCCTTGATGGCGCCATCGATGCTGCCGGGGATCGCGCTGGTTTACCTGTTCGGTAACCAGGGCCTGTTGCGTGGCCTGCTCTCGGACAACATCTATGGCTTCTGGGGCATTGTGCTCGGTGAAGTCATCTACACCTTCCCACACGCCCTGATGATTCTGCTGTCGGCCTTGTCCCTGGCGGATGCGCGGCTGTTCGATGCCGCCTCCAGCATGGGCGCCAGTCCGGCGAAAGCCTTCCGCAGCATCACCTGGCCGGCGACCCGCCAAGCCGTATTCGCCGCGTTCTGCCTGGTCTTCACCCTGACCATCACCGACTTCGGCGTGCCCGTGGTGGTCGGTGGCGACTATCAAGTGCTGGCGCTGGAAGCCTACAAGGCCGTCGTCGGTCAGCAACAGTTTGGTCGCGGTGCGCTGATTGGCATGGTGTTGCTGCTGCCGGCGCTGTTCAGCTTCGGTGTCGATGCCTGGTTGCGCCGTCGCCACGGCGACTCCATGAGCGGGCGGGCCCAGGTGTTCAAGCCGGCGCCATCGAAGCGGCGCGACGGTTGCTACCTGGCCATCGTCCTGCTGATCAGTGCCGCGCTGTTGCTGGTGTTCGGCATGGCGGTGTTCTCCTCGCTGGTGAAATTCTGGCCGTACAACCTGTCGCTGTCGCTCAATCATTACCAGTTCAACGAAACCGCCGGCGGTGGCTGGCTGGCCTATGGCAACAGCCTGAAGATGGCCCTGGGCACGGCATTGATCGGCAGCCTGCTGATCTTCACCGGCGCCTACCTGATGGAAAAGACCAAGGGGCAGCGCGGCCTCAACCTGACCCTGCGCATGCTCAGTTTCGTGCCGATGGCCGTGCCGGGCCTGGTGCTGGGGTTGGGGTACGTCTTCTTCTTCAACCTCACCGGCAACCCGCTGCATGTGCTCTACGGGACCATGACGCTGCTGATCGTCTGCACCATTGCTCACTATTTGACCACCGCGCAAATGACCGCCACCACCGCGCTGCGCCAACTCGACGCCGAGTTCGAAGCCGCCGCGCTGTCGCTCAAGGCGCCGCTGTACCGGCACTACCTGCGCGTCACCGTGCCGATCTGCCTGCCGGCGCTGCTGGACATCGTGCGCTACCTGTTCGTCTCGGCCATGACCACCGTCTCGGCGGCGATCTTCCTCTACAGCCCCGACACCATCCTCGCGGCGGTGGCGGTGCTGAACATGGATGACGCCGGCAACGTCGGCGGCGCAGCGGCGATGTCGACCCTGATTCTGTTCACCTCGGCGGGCGTGTCGCTGCTGCTGGCCTGGGCTTCGCGCGGCTTGCTGCGCCGCTCCCAGGCCTGGCGGCAGACCGCGCCCGGTCATTGATTGCGTACAACCCCGTCAACTCAAAAACAGGAAAAGATCATGTTCAAGCCTATGGCCCTGGCCGCTGCTGTCCTCACCGCTTTCAGCCTGAACGCCTATGCGGCGAAAACCGAGTTGACGGTGTACACCGCCCTCGAAGCTGAACAGCTGACCGCCTACAAGGCAGCGTTCGAAAAGACCAACCCGGACGTTGAAATCAAGTGGGTGCGTGACTCCACCGGGATCATCACCGCCAAACTGCTCGCCGAAAAAGCCCGCCCACAAGCTGACGCGGTCTGGGGTCTGGCTGCTTCCAGCCTGGCGATCCTCGATCAGCAAGGCATGCTGCAAAGCTACGCGCCAAAGGATCTGGGCAAGATCGGCGGCAACTACCGCGACGCCGCCAACCCGCCTGCCTGGGTCGGCATGGACGTCTGGGCTGCAACCATCTGCTTCAACACCGTCGAAGCCGAGAAGCAGGGCCTGAGCAAGCCAGTGAGCTGGCAAGACCTGACCAAGCCTGAGTACAAAGGCAAGATCGTGATGCCGAACCCGGCTTCGTCCGGCACCGGTTTCCTCGACGTCAGCGCCTGGCTGCAAACCTTTGGCGAGAAGCAGGGCTGGGCCTACATGGACGGCCTGCACCAGAACATCGGCCAGTACGTTCACTCCGGTTCCAAGCCGTGCAAACTGGCGGCCGCCGGCGAGTTCCCGATTGGTATTTCCTTCGAGTACCCGGCCGTACAGCTCAAGCGCCAAGGCGCGCCGCTGGACATCATCCTGCCGAAAGAAGGCCTGGGCTGGGAAATTGAAGCCACCGCCGTGATCAAAGGCACGCCACACGAAGACGCAGCGAAGAAACTCGCGGACTTCTCGGCCAGCCCGGAGGCCATGGAGCTCTACAAAGAGAACTTCGCCGTCCTTGCACAACCGGGCATCGCCAAGCCGCAGACCGAGTTGCCGGCCGATTATGAGCAGCGCCTGATCAAGAACGACTTCGCCTGGGCTTCGAAAAACCGCGACGAGATCCTGACCGAATGGCGCAAGCGCTATGACGGCAAGTCCGAGAAAGTCGTGGCCAAGTAATCTTCATCGGCTGACAGGGCCTCTTCGCGAGCAGGCTCGCTCCCACATTGGAATGCGCTCTCCTGTGGGAGCGAGCCTGCTCGCGAAAGCGGTCTCGAATTTAAGGTATCTCTTAATGACACAACACAACGACATGCTGATCGTCGGCGCCGGCATCCTGGGTTTGTCCCACGCGTATGCCGCCGCCAAACGCGGTCTCAAGGTCACGGTTTTCGAACGCAGCGAAACGCCCGTCGGCGCTTCGGTGCGTAACTTCGGCCAGGCGCTGGTCACCGGCCAACCGCCGGGTCCGATGCTGGAGCTGGCCCGCGCCAGTCGCGGCATCTGGGGCGACTGGGCGCAACTCGCCGGCTTGCAACTCAAGCGCAATGGCTCGTACCTGTTCGCCCGCACCGAGGCCGAAGAACAGTTGCTTGAAGCCTTCTGCCAGGGCCGCGCCGTTGAACACGGCTACCGCGTCGACTTGCTGCGCGGCGCTGCATTGCGCGATCTGTACGACGGCCAATTTCGCCACCACCGCGCCGCGTTGCACGGCATGGACGACCAGCAGCTGTATTCGCGCGAAGCGATTCCGGCGCTGATCGATTTCCTGCGCCGCGACCTGGGCGTCGAGTTCCACTTTTCCACGCTGGTGCGCGATATCGAGCCGGGTCGCTTGCACAGCACGGCCGGCAGTTTCAGCGCCGGGCAGATCATTGTCTGTTCCGGCCACGATTATCAGACCTTGCTGGCCGAGCAGATCGCTGAACTCGATCCGCAAATCTGCCGCCTGCAAATGCTCCGCGCCCGACCGCAAATCAAGCTGAACCTGCAACACGCCTTGCTCACCGGTTTGAGTTGCGTGCATTACGGCGCCTTCTCCAATTTGCCGGAAGCGGCGGCGGTGCGGGCGGAGATCCTGCGGGACGCGCCGCATCTGCACGAAAACGGCATTCACCTGCTGATCAGCCCGACGCCCTATGGCGAGCTGATCATCGGTGACTCCCACCATTACGGCCGCGATCCATCGCCCTTCAATGCCGAACAGGTCGACGACTGGATGATCGAGCTGGCCGAACAGACGCTGGGCTGCAAGGTGCAAGTGGTTGAGCGCTGGCAGGGTGTCTATGGTTCACGGGGGCCGGGGCCGTTTTCGTTCCTGCGCCCGGCTGATGGTCTGAGTGTGGCGTTGATGCACACCGGCGTCGGCATGAGCGTCGGGCCGGCGATGGCCGAGCGCAACGTGGCCACTGTTCTGGGAGAAATCTGATGGCGCGTCATGAGCAAGTGATCGCCGAAGTGTTCGGGTTGTACGAGCGCTTTGGCGACAGCGATTACATCGGCGAGCCGGTGTCGCAGATCGAGCACATGTCCCAGGCCGCGCAGTGTGCGCTGGCCGAAGGCTTCGATGACGAAGTGGTGCTGGCGGCGTTCTTTCACGATATCGGGCATATCTGCAGCGAAGGCGCGGAGAACATGGGTGGTTTCGGCGTGGTCAGTCATGAGCGGCTGGGCGCCGACTACCTGCGCAGCGTTGGCTTCAGCGAACGCATGGCGCGTCTGGTGGAGTATCACGTTCAGGCCAAGCGTTATCTGACGCTCAGGGAGCCGGGGTATTACGAACGCTTGAGTGAAGCCAGTCGCCGGACCCTGGAGTATCAGGGCGGGGTGATGACCGAGGCGCAGGCCCAGGTGTTCGAACAGGATCCGTTGTGCGCGGTCAGTCTGCGCATGCGCCACTGGGATGAACAGGCCAAAGAGATGCATGTGCCGGTCATTGATCTGGCGGTATTGAAGGACAAGGCATCGCGGCTGTTGGCGGCGTAAACCGCTGGCACCGAGTCGCGGCCATCGCGAGCAGGCTCGCTCCCACATTGGATCTGTGACTGGCACCAATCCCCTGTGGGAGCGAGCCTGCTCGCGATGGCGTCAGACCAGACGCTATAAATCTTTTGCCAAGACTTCGATCTGTTCCTGCCGCTCCGCCTGATTCAACTTCGCATGGGGATTGAGCGACGACCATTGCGGATACGCCCGCGCCTTGTTCAAGGCTTCCGGCAGTTTGCCTTCGCGCCAAGTCTTGTCCTGGGGCGTGGCCACTTGAATGCTGTCCATCGCCGCGTGCCCTCGCGCGTCCAGCGCGTGCAGCAGTTGCCGTTGGCGTAGCGCCAATAACCGCAACACGCTGTCATCGACAGTCAGTTCGCGCTGCCCCTTGATCTTGCCCAACAACCGGCTACCGTAACTGCGCGCGGTTTGCAGGGCACCACCCGCGATGGCCCCGGCCAGTGCCGCTGCGCCTAGGGTCAGGCCGCCGACCAGCAAATCGACGCCAGCCCCGGCGGCGGCGCCGGCCGCGATTCCACCGCCGACCCGCACGCCCAGTTGCTTGAGGGTCTCGGGGTTGAACAGGTCATCGCCCCAGCGACCATCGAGCAGCGGCAGATCACTGGCCGCCGCATCCTGCGGGCGGAAAGCGTAGAGCGTGAGCAAGGCTTCGACGCAGCGCTGCTCCCGTTGACGCACGGCTTTGCGCAATTCGCCGATGGCCTGTTGTTCCTGCTCGGCATCACTGGCCACGCTGCGCCGGCACGCAGCGCAGTCGATCAACAACTCGGCGATCAAACGCAGCGCACTCTGCTGACGCGCCCGGCGTTGAGCCTGTTGGTCGGCAATCAAACGCTCCAGCTGCGGACGGGCATGTTCGAGCAGCAGCGCGAGGCTTTCATAGAGTCGGCGTTCGCCATCCTCGGGCGGTGCGACGCTGTCGAAACGCACCAGCGCATGCAGGCCGAGGCGCGCCAGGGCTTCGCGCCAGGCCGGTTCGCGGTGGTTGGCGCTGCTGACAAAATTCAGCACCGGCAGCAACGGTTTGCCACAACCGGCCAGCACTTCCAGTTCATCGCGGTACTTGGCCAGCACCGGCTCGCGGGCATCGATCACATAGAGGCCGGCGTCGCAGGCGAGCAATTGCCGCAGCACCTTGGCTTCCTGCTCGAAACGCTGTCGTGCTTCGCTGCCCTCGAGGAAGCGAGCCAGCCGGGCCGGGCCGTCGAGGCGTTCGCCGGGGCGCTCCAGGCGTTCGAGGTAATCGAGCAGGGCGATGGCGTCTTCCAGGCCGGGGGTGTCGTAGAGGTCGAGCAACGGCTCGCCGTCGACTGACAAGCGCGCGCCTTCGACGTGTCGCGTGGTGCTGGGGCGATGGGACACTTCACCAAAGCCGACGTCACGGGTCAGGGTGCGTAGCAACGAGGTCTTGCCGACATTGGTGTGGCCGACGACGGCGAGCTTCAGCGGTTTAGTCATGACCCGTCTCCAGCCAATTGAGCGGTGCGCAATCGGCAAACGGCAGCTCCAGTTGTTGCAACGCCACGTGCCAGTCGCCAAGGCGCTCGGCGTCCAGCGCTTCACCGGGTGGTGCTTGCAGCAACCAGACGCGGGTGGCGCTGGCGCTGCGGGCCAGTTCGGCGATCAGCGCAAGACTGCCGCGATCCGGCGAGCGCCGTGGATCGCAGGCGATGGCCAGGCGCGCAGGCGGGAAACGGCTGAGTTGCTCGAGGAGTTTGTGCCGCGACTCGCGACTGTCGAGGATGCCGGCGTTACTCACATTCTTCGGCAGTGGCGGCGGCCACGGACGCTGGTCGTCCAGTTCGATGGCCACCAACAACGCGCCATCGCTTTGCTGGTCGCTGACACCGCTTTCGACCCGATGAAGTTGCTCGGGCGCCGCATCACTGATGCCCAGGCGTTCGCTGGTCGGCATCAAGCGCTCGCGCAATTGCGCATAGCCGGGCAGATTCAAATCCAGGTGCAAGGACGCCTGGCCGGTTTTCCAGCGCCACAGACAAAAAGCGGCGAGCAGCAGGCGCGGCACAACGCCGTAGACCAGCAGCACGCCCACCAGCCAGGCGGCCCAGGCCTGGCGAGCGCTTTCGATATTGAGTGCGGCATCGCCACTGGCGCGGATCATTTCCACGGTCGGCACGCTGAACCCGAGCAAGGCCGGCAGCGCACCGAGGGTCTGGGTCACGCTGATGAAGGTGTCGGCGCCGAGAATGGTGGTCTCCCAGACGAAGCCATAGCGCCGGGTCGCCAGCAGCGTCAGCAGAATCACCAGCGCGCTGAGCATCGCCAGCAACCACAAGCTGTTGACCAGGACGCCGATGGCCCAGCGATTGAGTTTGTGTCGTTGCAACATCAGGATCAGGGCCGGTGCCAGTTGCGCGGCTTTGGCGTCGCGGGCGAGCTTTTCGCTGAGCCACAGCCACAAACGCCCGAGGCTGGCGCCATGTTCGCCGGCAAACACCAGGCCCAACGCCCAGCTCAACAGCAGGATCAGGTTCAGTCCGAGCAAACTGCCCAAGGCCCAGAACACATTGACCGGCATCTGGCCGTCACCCAGGGCGGCAAACGCCAGCCCGGCGCCACTGACCACGGCCAGCACGGCCAATACAAGCAGCGCCAGCCGTGCACCTTGCAGCCAGTGTTTGAGCGCGTCGCTCAGGCCATCGCGCTCGGCCAGCCACAAGGCGCGGCGTTGAATGCGTGTCGGCAAATCACCGCCGGCATTGCGGGCGAGGCGATTGGCTTCCAGATCCTCCAGAGGGCCGGCGTGCTCTTCGCGCAGGCGGATGGTTTCTGTCAGCCAGAGGTTGTTCAGTTCAGTCACGCGGCATCCCGTCGCTTGGATTGAGTCGTGAGCATAACCGCTGTAGCGCTTGTCGGGGGGCTACGTTGCGAGAAGCCGAGCCTCTGGTATCCTCGCCGGCATGACTAAATCACTCCCCCTCAGCCTGATCGCAGCCCTCGGTGAAAACCGTGTGATCGGCGTCGACAACAGCATGCCCTGGCACTTGCCGGGGGACTTCAAATACTTCAAGGCCACCACCTTGGGCAAGCCGATCATCATGGGTCGCAAGACCTGGGATTCCCTCGGTCGTCCGCTGCCGGGCCGCTTGAACATCGTGGTCAGCCGTCAGGCGGATCTGGTGCTGGAAGGCGCGGAGGTTTATCCGTCGCTGGAGGCTGCGGTGATTCGCGCAGAAGCATGGGCGAAGGAACAAGGCGTCGATGAGCTGATGCTGATTGGCGGCGCGCAGTTGTATGCGCAAGGGTTGGCGCAGGCCGATCGCCTGTACCTGACGCGTGTGGCGCTGAGCCCGGAGGGGGATGCGTGGTTTCCGGAGTTTGATTTGAACCAGTGGAAACTGGTGTCGAATGTGCCGAATCCGGCCGAAGGCGACAAACCGGCGTACACCTTCGAAGTCTGGGAAAAAGCTTAAAAGCTTCGCGAGCAGGCCCGCTCAGTCGTTGAAAGACTTAAGCCTGCGCCAACGCCGAATGCTCATCCGCATCCAGCAATTCTTTATCGGTCTGCTGCATCACCTGGCTGGTAATCGCCCCGGCCGTGATCGAACCACTCACGTTCAACGCGCGAACGGGTTTTGCGGGATGAACGACAGCAACAGTTGCGGCACATTCAGGTAGGCGACCTTGCCGGCGTAATCGGTCTGGATGGTTTGCAGACGGGCCACGGCGCTGAGGATCGAGGCGAATACCAGTGGGATCACGATCATTTGCAGCAACTGCACATAACCGTTGCCCACCAGATCGAACCAGCCGATCGAGGCTTTGAGCACCGGGTTACCGGCACCGTAGACCGTGTGCAGGGCCACGCCGAATGCCACGCCCAGCCCCAGTGCGAGCAGGACTTTTTTCGCCAGGCTCCAGTTGGAGCGGCGGGTTTGTGCCAGGCCCAGAAGCAGGGCGAGGAACACCAGCAGATTCAGAATCAGTGGCAGATTCATTGGAACTCCCGTTAGACATGTGCCAACTGCCTTGCGGGGCAGCTGCGAACCGGCAAGCCTAACAGCTTGATATCTAATGAATTAATATCAAAAACATCTCGTAACTGTCGTTTTTGGAATAAGCGCGTGTCGCTCTCGGAGAAGCAACTGGCGCGATAGGTACGTTGGCGGTCGCTGACAGACGAGGACTGTCACAGTTATTTGTTAGCGTCGATGTCTTTCTATCAGGGAGAAATGCCGATGAAGTTCGCACCGAAATTTCTGGCAGCAGCACTTTGCCTGGGTCTCGCCGGCCAAGTGTTTGCAACGGATCTTAAACACTGGCCAGCCGATCAGGCCAAGGCACTGGATGCGATGATCGCGGCCAACGCCAACAAGGGTAACTACGCGGTGTTCGACATGGACAACACCAGTTACCGTTACGACCTCGAAGAGTCCTTGCTGCCGTTCATGGAAAACAAGGGCCTGATCACCCGCGAGACCCTTGATCCCTCCCTGAAACTGATGCCGTTCAAGGACACCGCCGACCACAAGGAAAGCCTGTTCAGCTACTACTATCGCCTCTGCGAAGTCGACGACATGGTTTGCTACCCATGGGTTGCCCAAGTGTTCTCCGGCTTCACGCTGCAAGAACTCAAGGGCTATGTCGACGAGATGATGGCCTCCGGCAAACCGGTACCGGCCACTTATTACGATGGCGACGTGGTCAAGAACCTCGACGTCAACCCGCCGAAAATCTTCACCGGCCAGAAAGAGCTCTACAACAAGTTGATGGAGAACGGCATCGAGGTCTACGTGATGACCGCCGCCTCCGAAGAACTGGTGCGCATGGTCGCTGCCGATCCGAAGTACGGCTACAACGTCAAACCGCAGAACGTGATCGGCGTGACCACGCTGCTCAAGGATCGCAAGACCGGCGAACTGACCACCGCCCGCAAGCAAATCACCGCAGGCAAGTATGACGAGAAAGCCAACCTCGGCCTCGAATTGACCCCGTACCTGTGGACACCTGCGACCTGGATGGCCGGCAAGCACGCGGCGATCCTGACTTACATCAATGAGTGGAAAAAACCGGTCCTGGTCGGCGGCGACACCCCGACAAGTGACGGCTACATGCTGTTCCACGGGGTCGATGTGGCCAAGGGCGGCATTCACTTGTGGGTCAACCGCAAGGATAAGTACATGACCCAGATCCAGGGCATGATGGCCAAAAACGCCGCGGCCCAGGCCAAGGAAGGGCTGGCGGTAACGGCGGACAAGAACTGGGTGATCGTCAAGCCGGAAGAAATCCAGTAAGGATTTGCTTCACTGTAATTGAATGGACTCGCCCAAGCCGAGGCGTCTGTGCGCCACGGTGGCATTCTTATAGAAGCCAACGACAGCGAG